>NZ_JAMYQV010000012.1:0-178221 GCF_040321065.1 Mesorhizobium sp. M0563 | reverse complement strand
CCCCTAGGGGGCGCGTTGGCCCCCCGTTTTGCCGGTTGCTACTCGGACACGAGCCCGCGCCCCCCGGGTACTCCGCAACCCCCCCCGCCGGGCGCCCGCGCCCACCGGGCCCCCCTGCCTGGCACGATCGAACGGTCGGGCCCTTCAGTTGCGGCTCGCCGGCACAAGGATTGTGTTCTAGTGGGTTTGCAAAACCTAAGACTGACGATCCGTCGAAGGCACTTACCTCAACATCTCCGCGTCCTTTGGCACGCCCGCATCGATCGGCTCGGCCGTCCTGTCCGACACGGCGGCGATCTTCCCGGCGGCCGACAGGTTCGGGCGCACGAAGACCGGCGCGACGCCGTCGACGCGGCTGTAGAGGTCGATAATGTCCTGATTCATGAAGCGCACACAGCCGGAGGAAGCGTTCTTCCCGATGGAATCCCACTCCGGCGTGCCGTGCAGCCGGTACATCGTGTCCTTGCCGTCGCGGAAGAGATATAGCGCGCGTGCGCCCAGCGGGCTGTGCGGGCCGGGCGGCATGCCGTCCTTGTAT
The DNA here is from genome assembly GCF_040321065.1 of Mesorhizobium sp. M0563. Classification (NCBI taxonomy): domain Bacteria; kingdom Pseudomonadati; phylum Pseudomonadota; class Alphaproteobacteria; order Hyphomicrobiales; family Phyllobacteriaceae; genus Mesorhizobium; species Mesorhizobium sp. M0563. Next base: position 177,683 of record NZ_JAMYQV010000012.1, on the reverse strand, counting down.
TTCGCCAGTTCCGGCCGGCGCTGGATCATCTCTGGCGGCGGCGTCCAGACCGGCCACTTCTTCCTCGCCTGAACCACAGCGCTGCCGGTCCATCCGAAACCGGCCTTGCCGAGGCTGACGCCATAGCGAATTGCCTTGCCGCCGTCGCGCACCAGATAGAGGAAGTGCTCGGAGGTATCGACGACGATCGTGCCGGGTTTTTCTCCGGTCGGATCGGACACGATTTGGCGCACGAATTTCGGATCGACCTTGGCTACCGGGATTGCCGGCAGTTGATAGCCCTCGTCGACGCGCGCCGCATACATACTTGCGGCATCGCCGAAAGCCGGATCGCTTGGCGCCGCGGTCACTGGCGGCGCCGCTACGTCCGTCGTGGTGCACGCCGAAAGAGCCACGGAGGCCGCGCCCAAAGCGGATGCACCAAGAAACGCACGCCGGTTCAGGCGCTCAAAAAACAGCGGAATATCGGACATGAACCCCCGGCTTGCCCATGAGATCCAGGAAAGATGCGGCCCCACGCGTGCAGGATCAATATACGATTCCGGAAGCTTTGAGAACATGATTGGATCAAGGCACGCCAGGCGGAATTCGCAACGCTGCGTCGACCTGTCTCGTTAAATCGGCAATCATTGCGGACCGGACTCAAGATAAGCCTTCGCCGAGTTGCCTGCCATGGACGACAAGATGCCCGCACGCCGGCGGACCAGCGACCTCACCAGTGGACCTATCCCGCGTACATTGCTGCTGTTCGCCCTGCCGGTGCTCGGCTCCAATGTTCTGCAGTCGCTCAACGGCTCAATCAATGCCGTCTGGGTCGGTCGTTTCCTCGGCGAAGCGGCGCTGACCGCCACGTCCAATGCCAACCTCGTGCTGTTTCTCATCCTCGGCACCGTCTTCGGCATCGGCATGGCGGCGACCATCCTGGTCGCGCAATCGGTCGGCGCCCGCGATCTGCCCGAAGCCCGCCGCATCGTCGGCACCAGCGCCACCTTCTTCTTCCTTGTCTCGGTGGTGTTCGCGGTCTGCGGCTGGATCTGGGTCGATACAATCCTCAATGCGCTCGGCACGCCGGCCGATGCGTTGCCGCTGGCGCGCTCCTATCTGCGTATCATTTTTCTCGCCGTACCGATGATGAACCTGCTGTCCTTCGTCATGACGGTGCTGCGCGGCGCCGGCGATTCGCGCACGCCTTTCCTATTCATGGCGCTGGCCGTCGTGCTCGACGTCATTTTGAACCCGTTGCTTATTCTCGGCATCGGCCCGTTCCCCGAACTCGGCATCGCCGGCTCGGCCACCTCGACGCTGATCGGCCAGACGGTAAGCGTGCTTGCCATCCTGATCGTGCTTTATGCGCGCAAGCACCCGCTGCGGCTGGCCGGCGCCAATCTTGCTCTGCTGCGGCCGGACCCGGCGCTGCTGCGCATTGTCGTCTTCAAGGGCGTGCCGATGGGCCTGCAGATGATCGTCGTCTCGTCCGCGGCGCTGACTGTGATGGGCATGGTCAATGCCTACGGCTCGCAGGTCGCGGCTGCCTACGGCATAGCCGCCCAGCTCTGGACCTATATCCAGATGCCGGCGCTCGCCATCGGCGCCGCGGTCTCGTCCATGGCGGCGCAAAATGTCGGCGCCGGGCGCTGGGACCGGATCGGCCGCATCGCCGCGTCCGGCGTCGGCTTCAACCTTGTGCTTACCGGCGTGCTTGTCGCGCTGCTGTTCGTATTCGATCGCGCGGTGCTCAGCCTCTTCCTCAGCAGCGACAGTGCAGCGATCGACATCGCCACTCACATCAACAAGGTCGCATCCTGGTCCTTCATCCTGTTCGGCATCACCATCGTGCTCTTCGCCACTGTGCGTGCCACGGGCGCGGTGATGCCGCCGCTGATCATCCTGGTGATCTCGGTACTTCTGGTGCGCACCAGCTTCGCCTATTTCTTTCGAAGTGCGATCGGTGAGGAAGCGTTGTGGTGGAGCTTTCCGGCCGGCTCGATAACCTCGCTCGTGCTGGCCACGGCCTATTATCGCTTCGGCCGTTGGCGCAGCGTGCACATGATCGAGAGCCGGCCGGCTGCCGGCGAACCGCCGGATACCGGCCTCGGCGTGCCGCGCCAGCGCGCGCATCTTTCGCCCGAGACGCCGAACGGCTGAAAGGCCGGCTCAGCGCGCGTATTTCGCGCCAAACCCGAGCGCCACCAGGGAAAAGACGACAATCATGCCGGCAAAGGCCAGGCTCGCCACGGTCGCGCTTGCCACGGTCGACAGGATGCCGATGCCGATGACCGGCAGCGCGTTGCCGCAAAAACAGCAGATGAAGAAGGCCGATACCACTTCGGCGCGCCGGTCCGCCGGCGCGATCTCGTTCACCACTTGCAAGCCGCCGCGATAGCCGAGCGCTGCCGACACGCCACACAGAGCACTTGCGGCGACCATGATGGCCATCGAGGCGAAGACCTGCGCCGCAACGATCAGTGCGACGCTGGGGATCATCAGCGCAAGTGCCGCAAACATCGCGGCCCGGCTCGAAAGACGCGTCGTCGCCACAATGGTGCCGGCCGCCACGATCGACAATTCAAAGAACAGAGCGCCGGCTACCGCATGGTTGGCTACCTGCAGTTGCTGCGCCAGGATGCTCGGCGCGAGTGCCGCATAAAAGCCGACGAGCGCCATCGCGCCAAAGCCGGTCACCGCCGGCGCAACGAAATTTGCGCGGATGTCATCAGGCACGGAAAGCCGCGGCCGCATCGAGACGTCAGCCAGTTTTCCCGGCCGCGAAACGGTTTCCTGCGTACGCCAGATCAGCAGGGTTACGATCGCTAGCATCGCCAGGTGGACGACGAATATCAGCCTGAGCGGCCAAGGTGCGTATTCTGCGAGCAACCCGGCCCCCAGCGCACCAATGCCGAGGCCGAGAAAATTGGTGCTGGTGGCAATCGTCGCCGCCTGTGACTTGTTGTTGGCCGAGAGCAATTCGGCGAGCCAGGCCGTCCCAGTCCCGGCGCCGACGCCAATTCCCAATCCGCTCAAAATCCGGGCGATGTCGAGCCACGCGACATTTTCTGCGAACAGGAAAAACACCGCGCTGACGACGGCCACCGCCATCCCGGCCAATGCCATCGGACGGCGCCCGATAACATCGGACACACGGCCCAACATCAGCAGCGCTGCCAGATTGCCGATGACATAGACGGCGTAGACCAGCGTCAAAGTGATCTGCGAGAAGCCGAAGACCTGCTTGTAGATGATGTAAAGCGGCGTCAGCGCCGTGCTGCCGGCGAAAAGAGCCGCGATCATGGCAGCCACGGCAGCCGCTGCGGCGCTGCCGCCGAGTTCGTGATCGCGCGTCATGACTTGAGCGTGAGCTGTCATTTTTCGACCTTTTGCTGTTCGGGATCTGACACCAAACGCCTTTTTCGCGTCAGCCGTTCCCCCTTCCCGACTTGCTCCTGACAAGTTTGGCAGCTTTGCCGATGGCGCTGAGCGAGATCCTCTTTTAACCTCAGCGGATTGTCAGGGGAGATTCATGGGCAAAGGACGGGTCGAGGCATTCACCGATGGCGTGGTCGCCATCATCATCACCATCATGGTGCTGGAATTGAAGGTGCCGCATGGCGAGGATTTTTCCGCGCTGGCACCACTCTGGCCGATATTCCTCAGCTATGTGCTGTCCTTTATCAATGTCGGCATCTACTGGAACAATTTGCACAACATGTTCCATACCGTGCAGCGGGTTGACGGCCGCGTGCTGTGGGCGAACCTCAACCTGCTGTTCTGGCTATCGCTGATGCCGGCGACGACAGCCTTCATGGGTGAGAACCATTTCGCGCCCGTGCCGGTCGCCGTCTATGGCGTCGACCTGGCGCTCTGCGCCATCGGCTTCAACATCCTCACCATGGCCCTGCATCGACTGCACAGCAGCGAAACCCTTTTCGCCAGGGCATTGGGCAATGACCTCAAGGGAAAGATCTCGCTGGCCCTCTATATCGCCGCCGTCGCACTGACCTTCGTCAATCACTGGATCGGTGTCTCGATCTATGTCCTGGTAGCGCTGATCTGGTTAGTGCCGGACAGGCGCTTCGAGCGGCTAATCGAGAAATAGACAGACCATGATCCCGAACCGAAGGACCGCGTCAGCGAAAAGTGGATGCCGGTTTTCGGAAAAGATCATGGTCCAACGAGAAGATAGAGCCCATCCCGAATTTTATCGGGATGGAACAGGCTCTAGCCTCGCATTTCCTTCAGCTTTTCCGCTACCGAGGCGGCAAGGTCGGCGTAGCGCTCCTCCAGCCGCTCGGCCGCCTTGATCACTGAAAAATCATGGCCGAACTTTTCCAGCGCCATACGCAGCTTTTCGACGAACTCCGCCTGTTTTTCGAGCGCCGAAAAAAGCGTTTTCACTTGCGCTTCGCTGATGTCGGGATTGGCAAGCATTTGCGGCACTTCGCGGCTCATCTGGTCGCCGGTTGCGGTCTGTTCTTTCAGGATCTCGATCCAGTCGGTCAATCGCCAGTCTCCTTTTTCGATATCAGCATGCGCAGCGCCCGCCGACGCGGTCAACCCGAAGATACCGGCATCGGCTTGCGCGAGCCTCGTTCCGCGCTAAGTTCGCCGCGGCCAGAACAGGAGAAAATCATGACCACCAACGCCGAGATCCAGACCGCCCTGCCCGCACTTGCCTCCGGTAATGTCGCCGTCATCACCGGCGCGGCCAGCGGCATCGGCCTTGCCGCGGCCAAACGACTAGCGGCGATGGGCATGAAGATCGTGCTGGCCGACATCGGCGGCGCACGCCTCGATGAGGCCCGACACGCCGTCGCCGCCATCGCCGGCGAGAGCGCCGTGCTTGCCGTTGCAACTGACGTCTCGAAAGCCGACGAGCTCGACCGACTGGCCGAACGGACATTCGGCGCCTTCGGCGACGTCTCGCTGCTGATGAACAATGCCGGCGTCGGCAACAACCCCGGCAAGCCCTGGGAGAACCGCGAGGCCTGGAAGCAGTTGCTGGACATCAATTTCTGGGGTGTCATCCATGGCGTCGAGGCCTTTGCGCAGCGCATGCTGGCGGCGGGAAAGCCGGGTCTGATCGTCAACACCGGCTCCAAGCAAGGCATCACCACGCCGCCCGGCAACCTCGCCTACAACGTCTCCAAGGCTGGCGTGAAGACCTATACCGAGGGCCTTGCACACGCGCTGCGCAACGAGCCCGGCGCCAATGTCGCGGCGCATTTGCTCATTCCCGGGTTTACCTTTACCGGCCTGACCGAAGGTGCGACCGAAAAGCCGGCCGGCGCCTGGACCGGCGAGCAGGTCATCGACTTCATGCTGGCCTCGGTGCTGCGTGGCGATTTCTACATCCTGTGTCCCGATAACGAGGCGACCCGGTCCATGGACGAAAAGCGCATGGCTTGGGCGATTGGCGACATCATCGAGAACCGCCCTGCCCTGTCGCGCTGGCACCCGGACTACAAGGAAGCCTTTGCAGCATTCATGAAATGATCCGGCGAACGTCGCGCAGGAACCCGGACAACAGGCTCCCTCACGCCGAAGCGTGCTTCTTCGGGTTGCGCTTCTTGGCCACGGCTTTGGGTGCGGCCATGTCGGCAACCTGTTCGTCGTGCCGCTTCGCCGCGCGTTCACATTTGGCCCGGATTTCCTCGACTTCGGATTCGGTCAGGTGCTCGATGCCGATAAAGGTATTCTTGGCTTTGCTGACGCGGATCAACTCGTCGAGCTTGGCCTGGATCGCTGCACTGTCGCGGTTCTGGGTGTTCTGGATGAGAAACACCATCAGGAAGGTGACGATCGTGGTGCCGGTATTGATGACGAGCTGCCACGTGTCGGAAAAGCCGAAGACCGGACCGCTTGCCGCCCAGACCACAATGATCAGGAAACAGACGGCAAACGTCGGCGGCAGACCGGCAAGATGGGCGATATGGTTGGCGATCCTGGTGAACAGCTTTTCGATCATGGCAGGGAGAAACAATCGGCAACTGCTTCGAGTTCCCTGCGAGGAGGAATTCACGGTCAAACAGCGCACGCGCCGCGCTCGCAACGATCAGGCGGCGTCGTTTTCCCAGCGGTCGAGGAAAGCCTCGATAGGCAAGGCCTGCATGTCGGGGACTGCCCTGGCCAGTTTCTCGACCGGCCAGTCCCACCAGGCAAGACGTTCGATCCGTGCCGCAGTTTCCGCGCTGAAGCGCTGGTACAATGGCTTGGCCGGGACGCCGGCGACGATTGCATAGGCCGGCACGTCGCGCGTCACCACCGCGTTGGCACCGACGATCGCGCCATTGCCGATCACTATGCCAGGCATGATCACCGCGCCATGGCCGATCCAGACATCATGGCCAATGCTGACGGCTTTCGCCCGCCGCCGGTCGCGGAACGCCTGATCGACACCCAGCCAGCGGAAGTACTCGTTGGGCCGGTAGCTGATCTTGTGTTGCGTCAGCCGCTCGACCGGATGCTCCAGCGCATTGATGCGGCTGTTGGCGGCGATCGAGCAGAACTTGCCGATCGTCGTGTAGATCGCCTCGGCGTGGCGCTCGAAGTAGGAGAAGTCGCCGACCACCACCTCGCGCAGGATGACCCGCTCGCCGATCGACGCATAGCGTCCAAGCTTGCAAGCCTTCAGCTCCGCCGTCGGATGGATGCGCGGCTCGGGATCTTTCAGGACAAGGTGTTCGGGACGGTCCATGCGCGCGCTTTACGCCGGCACGCATAGTCTCGCAAGCCGAGTGCAGCGCCGCGCATCCGTTTGGATGCGCCAAGGACCCTGTAGCACCTTCAGTCTCTATTTCGGCTTGCCGCTGGTCCACACCACGTTCTGGCCGTAGAGCGGCACGGTGGTGACCGACATTTTTGCCGAGCCATCCTGCACTTGGCGCGAATGCGAGAGGTAGATCAGCGTCTCGTTGGCCTTGTCGTAGATCCGGTTCACCACCTGCTTTTTCCAGATCAGGCTGATGCCTTGCTTGAACACCTCCTCGCCGGCCTCGCTCATGTCGATATCGCCAATGGTGATCGGCCCGGTCTGGCGGCAGGAGATCGAAGAATCGGACGGGTCCTCGAACCAGTTGCCTTTCTGCAGGCGGTCGATCATGCCACGGTCGAAATAGGAGACGTGGCAGGTCACGCCCTCGACCTTCGGATCCTTGATCGCCTCGACGATGATGTCGTTGCCGAGCCAATCGACGCCGACCTTGCCGACTTCCTCGGCGACGGCCGCGCCGGCACCAATGACCAGGCATGCGGCCAACGCGCCGCCAATCAATTTTCGCAAAGAGGCCTCCTGCGGTTCGAATTTTGCCGACCTCAGGTGGGACGAACGGCAGCGCTTTGCAAGCAGATCGCCTTCCCACTGGATTGCCGGTTGCGGCAACGCGACATCTTTGCGTCGGCGCGACCGAACCGCTAAGAGTGTTCGCCAAGGCAGGGCCTTCACGGCGCCAATATGGCGGCCGATGGAAATCACGACGGACTTTCACTGATGATGCGTTCAATTCTGGTCGGCATTCTGCTCTTGATGGCCGCAGGCATCGGCTGGCTCACCTTCGACTGGTACCGCGGACATTATGGCGGCGAGCCGTTCGGAGCGCCGTTTACGCTGGTCGACCAGAAGGGCGCGCCGGTCACCGAAGCCGCCTTTCGCGGCCACCCCAGCGTCGTCTTCTTCGGCTTCACGCATTGTCCGGAAGTCTGCCCGACCACGCTTTTCGAGTTGGCCGGCTGGCTGAAGACGATGGGCGACGACGGCAAGAACCTGCGCGCCTATTTCGTTACGGTCGACCCGGAGCGCGACACGCCCGAAATCATGAACACCTATGTCAGCAATTTCTCCGATCGCATCCTCGGCATCACCGGCGATCCCGACAAGGTCCACGCCATGGCCAAGTCCTTCGGTATCTACTGGAAGAAAGTCGACACGAACGACGGCGACTACACGATGGACCACACCGCTTCGGTGCTGCTGCTCAATGCCAAGGGCGATTTCGCCGGCACCATTGCCTATGGCGAAAGCCCGGACGCCGCCATCGCCAAGCTCAAACGGCTGGTGGCGGAAGGTTGACATATCCGGTAATGACGCAGACGCGTTTGTATTTCACCGCGGGCAAGATCGAGGCTGATCGCATCTTCGCGGCGCTCGGTGCGGCGTTCGACGATGAGGGCCTGCCGGTTGCGGTGCTCGAGGTCGACGAGGACCGCGACATCCACGAAGTATCGCTCTATGCGGACGACAACGTCGATGCGGTCGAGGCGCGGCTTAGGGACATCCTTGCCGGACTGTCGCTGTCGAAATCGATAGAGCGCGAAGCGCTGCCCGACATCGACTGGGTGGCGCGCTCGCTGGAGGGGTTGAAGCCGGTGCGGGCCGGGCGCTTCTTCGTCCATGGCGCGCATGACCGCAGGAAGCGCCACAGCGGTGAGCTCGCCATCGAGATCGAGGCCGGCCTTGCCTTCGGCACCGGCCATCACGGCACCACCGCCGGCTGCCTCGAAATGCTGGAGCAGGTCATAGAGCGCGAGCATCCGCGCAACGCGCTCGACCTTGGCACCGGCAGCGCGGTGCTCGCCATCGCGGTGGCCAAGCTCGCTCATATTCCAGTGCTGGCGACCGACATCGACCCGGTCGCCGTCAAGGTGGCCGCCGCCAATGCGCGGCTGAACCATGTCAAGGCGCTCATTGAAACGGTGGCTGCACCCGGTTTTCATCATCCGATCTTTGCCGCGCGTGCGCCCTTCGACCTGATAATTGCCAATATATTGGCGCGGCCGCTGATGCGGCTGGCGCCGCAAATGGCCGGGCATATCGCGCGCGGTGGCTCGATCGTTTTGTCAGGCATTCTCGAGCGCCAGCGCGACGCGGTGATCGCGGCCTATGTCGGCCAGAAATTCCGGCACGTCCGCACCTTGCACCGCGAAGGCTGGGTGACGATCCATCTCAAGCGCTGAGGCGCCGCGCCTTCAACGCATCCGCTCGGACCTAGCGAGAGTTCGCCGCTTTCTTCAGCTCTTCGCGATCGTAGCCGTGAGCTTTCAGCGTTTCGTCATCAAAGCCAAGCAAAACGCCGCTCACATACCGGCTCGCTTCGCGCTGGCGAGCTTCGATCAGCGCGTTCACAGCGCTTCTGAAAAATCCGCGTCTGGCTGAAATCGTGGACATGATGGTCTCCTTTGCAGGCAATAAGACACGTTCCTCCACGTTAAGAAGGTAAGCCTTGCTGACGCTTTTTGAAATCGCCGATTCTGCATGGCCTCCATGCGCAAAAAGAGGCTGTCGCGACCAGGCATGATCGTTCCGAAAATCGATTCCGATTTTCGAGGTCATGCGCTACGGTCGCGCCAGCATTCGAGGAGAGCCCACATGTTCCAGACCTTCGATTCCGCCGGCGATCCGGCCGTTGGCAAGCCGCGCGTGGCAATGCTACGCCAATGGTTGGCGGCGAATGGGCTGGACGGCTTCATCGTGCCCCGCGCCGATGAGCACCAGGGCGTATATGTCGCCGACCGCTCGGCACGGCTGAAATGGCTGACCGGCTTCAGCGGCTCGGCCGGCGTCGCCATTGTGCTTGGCAAGCGCGCCGCCATGTTTGTCGACGGGCGCTACACGCTGCAGGTGCGCCAGGAGGTTGATCTCGACATCTTTTCGATCGAGAGCCTTGTCGACAACCCGCCGGCCAACTGGATCAAGGACAATCTCGGCAAGGGCGTGCGGTTGGGCTTCGATCCATGGCTGCATACGATCAGCGACGTCAAGGCGCTGAGGGCCTCGGCCGTCAAGTCCGGCGCGATACTGGTGCCGCTCGAACAAAATCCGATCGACGCCATTTGGCAGGACCAGCCCGGGCCGCCACTGGCGCCGGTCGAGATCCACCCGATCGGCTTTGCCGGCGAACTGGCCAAGGACAAGTTGGTCCGGCTGGCGGCAGCCATCGAGAAGGAGGGCGCCACCCATGCCGTATTGACCGACCCCTCCTCCATCGCCTGGGCCTTCGACATCCGTGGTGGCGACGTGCCGCACACACCGCTGGCGCTCGGCTTTGCCGTGCTCGCCGCCGACGGATCGCATCTGCTTTTCATGGACCAGCGCAAGTTCTCACGCACCGTCGCAGCCTATCTGACGCAGCTCGCCGAATTGCACGAACCCGGTGAATTCGAAACAGCGATCGTCACCCTGGCCAAGGGCGGTGCAAAAATCGCGCTGGACCCCGCTCTGGCGGCGGAGAAGCTCAGCATGCTGGTCGAGGACAATGGCGGCACCGTCACTGCCGCACCGGATCCGGCCCGCATCCCACGCGCAACGAAGAACAAAGCCGAGATCGCCGGCGCCCGCGCCGCGCATCGCCGTGACGGAGCCGCGGTCGCCAAGCTGCTGTGCTGGCTCGACCGTCAGGAACCCGGCACGCTCGACGAGATCACCGTTGTCACCAGGCTCGAGGAGACGCGCCGGCAAACCGGCGACGAAACACAGATGCCGCTGCGCGACGTCTCGTTCGACACAATCTCCGGCGCCGGCCCCAACGGCGCCATCATGCACTATCGCGTCTCCCGCGCCACCAATCGCAAACTGGAGCATGGCGAGCTGTTCCTGCTCGACTCCGGCGGACAGTACCAGGACGGCACCACCGACATCACCCGCACAGTGCCGATCGGTACGCCGGCCGAGGAGATGCGCGAACGCTTCACGCTGGTGCTGAAAGGCATGATCGGCATCTCCATGCTGCGCTTTCCCCCAGGCACGCGCGGTTCCGAACTCGATGCAGTGGCGCGCCTGGCGCTATGGAGACACGGCTGCGATTTCGCCCATGGCACCGGGCACGGTGTCGGCTCCTATCTTGCCGTACATGAGGGCCCGCAGCGTATCGCCAAGACCGGCACCGAAAAGCTGCTGGCCGGCATGATCGTCTCCAATGAGCCCGGCTATTACAAGGAAGGTTCTTACGGCATCCGCATCGAAAATCTTGTCCTGGTCACTCCGGCTGAGATGGTCGAAGGCGGTGACATCGCCATGCATGGCTTCGAGACGCTGACGCTGGCGCCGATCGACAAGCGGCTGATCCGGTCGGATCTGTTGACGCGTGACGAGTTGCATTGGCTCGACGAATACCACGCGCGGGTGCTGGCCGAGATCGGACCGATGCTCGACGGCGAGACGCTGGCCTGGCTGGAAAAGGCAACCGCCCCGCTGCCGCACGACTTCAAGCAATAGCGGCGGCGGCAACGCCGGTTGACAGGCTTTGCTCCGCAAGCAGTTCTTGCAAAGCCGTGACGTTGGAAGAACCGGCTCCCTTGCGCCAGAACAACACCGTAACGGCGTTGTCTTCGTCAGCGGGCAGTTCGTGCAGCTTTAGCCAGCGGCTCTCCGGGAAACCCGAAAGCACGCTTTTCGGCATCAGCGCTATGCCCATGCCAGCCACCACGCAACCAAGGATGGCATGGTATGAACCAAGCTCGATGGTTTTCTCGGCCATGAACCCTCTGCGCGCGTACCATTGTTCCAGCCGCTTGCGGTGCGGGCAGCCGTGCTCGAAGGCTATCATGGTTTTGGGCATGTCCAGGCGGTCGTCGATCGAAACGCGCGATGCCGCCGAGACAATGACCAGTTGCTCCTGGAATGCTGACTGCTTTTCGAACGGAGCGTCGGCGATCGGCTCGGCGGCGAAGGCTGCATCGAGTTCGCCGGCAAGCATGGCGGTCGCGAGAACCTGCGGGTTGCCGGTGCGCAACTGGATTTCCACTTCGGGATAACGTGCGTGATAGTCGGCGAGCAGACTTGGAAGCCGTGCCGCGGCGGTGCTCTCCATGGCACCTAGGCGAAGCGTGCCGCGCGGGCGTGGATCGAGCATCGCCGTTCGCGCCTCCTCCGCAAGCGCCAGCAGCCGATCCGCATAGCCGACCAATTTGTGACCGGCCGGCGATACGTGCAGGCGCTTGCCCTCCCGGATAAACAGCTGCACGCCGAGATCCTCCTCGAGCTGCCGGATGCGTGTGGTCACGTTCGATTGCACGCGAAACAGTTTTTCCGCTGCCCTGGTGATTCCGCCCTCGCGCACCACCGTGCGGAAGATGCGCAGATCGGCCAAATCCATACATCTCTCCTGGAGAACGTAACGATCTTAATTATTCATTTTAGCTGATTAGCCCTTTCCCGTAAATCGTCGGTGTAGCTGCCTATCAAAACGGCAAACCAGGGGGAGATGGAAATGTCGCCCGAGCCCTTCGGCATCCAGCCGATCGATCTAAGCGCATTGACGCCAAAGCAGCGTGAAGCGCTCTATAGCGGCGCCGTGCGGCGCGCCCACCAGGAGAGAGCGGAGGCGATCCGGCTGAGCCTGTCGCAGGTCGCGTCGATATTCAAGAAACCTGCTGGCTGGGCAGGAGCTATTACATGGTTTGCAGCGCAGATGAGCGCTGCGGCGAAGCCGCACGATCAGAAGTGGTGATTTTCGCAATGGCGGTGGGTCGGCTATCGACCGGACCCCAGCATCACCCTGAGTGCGAAGCCGACCTGGCTTGTGCTGCCCAACAACTGCGTGACCGACATCACACAGACGACGCCAATCTGCAGGGGATTGACCGCAGCCTTACTGCTGCCAACCGGCTTTCTTCAACAGATCCGCCATCTGGTCTGCCCAATGTGGATTGCGCAGCCTGAGCGGCGCCAAGGCATCGCCTGTAGGGTTCTCCATCTCCCGCATCAGTTCGACGCAAGATCTTGCCTCCGGCAGACGGCCAAGCGAGACGTAGCAGCAGGCGAGTGTTTCATAGGTGGGTCGCCACGTGGGACCGACCTTGCGAGCCTCAATCGCCGCGACGAGCCCCTCGTTTGCCTGCCCCGCAAATAGATAAGCGAGCGCCAGGACATTAAACCAGACGAAGTTCTGCGGATCGTACCGGTTCAACATAAGGCCGTGTTCGAGCGGCGCTATCGCTTCGGATGCGCTGCCGCGGAAAAGCTGCCCCATTCCCATAGCCAGATGACCAAGGGCGAAACTTGGGCTGATCTCGATCGCTCTTTCCGCAGCAAGAACGGCTTGTTCCTGCGCATTGGCATAGATGCTGCAGATGGCGAGCGCATAATGCGAATAGGGATTTTTCTCGTCGAGCCGAACCGCCTTCAGGGCTGCATCCAGGCCTTCTCGGATATCCTGTGCCGGCTTGTCGCTCCAGCCGTAAGCGACGATGCCGGCGCTCACCCGACCGAGCCAGAGATGGGCCTCTGCGAGTTCACGATCGAGCTTGCACGCCAGCCGAAATAACTCGCGGCCACGCAAGTGAGTTTGACGGCCGACGTGGTGAAAATGCCAGGTACCTTGCCGCACCAGGTCCCAGGCCGTCGCATTTCCGCTGTTGCGTCCAACGGCTGGGAGCGACTCCGTCTTGAGCAGTTCGGGTTCGATCGCACCAGCCACCCGCTCGGCTATGGCATCCTGGACGGCGAACGCCTCCGTCAGTTCCATCTCGTATCGTTCGGCCCAGATCTGATTGGCCGAGGCGGCATCGACCAGTTGCGTCGAGACCCGGATCTGCTGGCCGGACCGGCGCACACTTCCTTCCAAGACATAACGGGCGCCAAGCTCGCGGGCCACCTGTTTGGAGTCGACCGACTTGTCCTTATAGACGAAGCTGGAATTGCGCCCGATCACCCGGAACCATCGGAACCTTGTCAGCGCGGTGATGATGTCCTCGGTGATGCCGTCAGCCAGATAGGCCTGTTCCCTGTCGCCGCTGACATTGGCGAACGGCAACACCGCAATGGACGCCCTTTCGGAGAGACCCGCCAGTTGGCTCGGAAGCGCATCGTCTGCAGCGGGGTCAAGCACATGAACACTGCCGGCGAAGCGATATCCGGTGCGGGGGACGGTGGCGATCCATTCGCTGCCGTCCGGCTGCGGGCCGAGTAGCTTGCGCAGGGCGGCAATCTGCACCGAAAGATTGCTTTCCTCGACGACGGCATCGGACCAGGCGGCCTCCATGAGGGCCGTCCTGCTCAGCGCCTGCGTCGGTGCCTCCACCAAGGCCTGAAGCAACGACAAGCCTTTTTGCCCGACCGCAACTGGCTTGCCCTCGCGAACAAGCGTCCCGCGCAGCAGGTCGAGCACGAACGGCCCGAACGCGAAGCGTCGCGGTGCTGAAGCATCTCGCTTTCCGGCTTCGGAAGAATTCGGAACTTTTCGCCTCCTGTTAAGGACTTCGGACGGGGGACTGATCATTCTGGCCGTCCTTCGCACAGACTAACACAAATGGAGGTTCAAGATGATGATGTTGAAACAGCCGGCCGCAATGGACAGTGCTGCGCCCAGCGAGGGAAAGGCTTTGGTTGTTAGGGGCGGCGAGGCTTATCGGGCCGAACAGGGGTCGGACTATCTGCCGGGAATAAGTGCTGAGACCGTCGGAGCGAAGGCCCTTTGGCTGGGCGTCGCCTCAATCCCGCCGGGCAAGCGGACCAAAGCCCATGTCCATGCGCGCCACGAAACAGCATTTTATATGCTGAGCGGAGACGAGTTGGAGATGTGGAGCGGGGACGAACTGCAGTTTCGCGACCTCGTGCATCCCGGCGACTATCTCTACATTCCCGCCAACGTGCTTCACGTTGCCGTGAACCGGGCAAGCACGCCGGCCACCTTTATTGGCGCCCGCAACGAACCGACCGCACAGGAGAGTGTCATTCTCTTCCCGAAGATGGACGGCAAAATACCATAGAGCGGCGATCTGGCAGGAAGACAGGCGTACTCCGTCGGTCCACTACCCGACGAGCTGCCGCGCAAGGATCAGCACGGCAGCACCCGCCAGGAACATCGCCATCAGCCCGCCGCGCAGCGAGACCAGGCCGGCAACAATCAAGGCTGCCCATTCCGCCGGTCCGGCGCTGAGCGCCGCCGGCGCCACCAGCGTGGTCAGCACCGCCGCCGGCACGGCGCTGAGCCCGGCCTCGACGCGCGGATGGATATGGTCGAAGCGTGAGATCACCAGATGACCGCCGATGCGGGTCAGATAGGTCGCGATCGAAGCGGCGACGATGATCCACAAGGTCGTGCTCATGGCCGTGTCTCCACGCCGCTGTGGCGGGGCGGCAGGATGACGGCGAGCAGCACGCCGGCCAGCGCACCTATGGAGACATGCCAGGGCGAGCCGACGGTTTTGTACGCAATGATGGAGGCGGCAGCGCTGGCGATGACCACCGGCAGCCACAGCGGCCGCTTGCGGAAGCTCATGACCAGGCCGAGAAAATAGATCGGCAGCAGGAAGTCGATGCCCAGCACATGGGTGTCGGGAATAAGCTTGCCGAACATCGCGCCGAGCGCGCTTTCGATGACCCAGAACACATAGACCGGCAGCCCAAGCCCCATATACCAGGTAAACCCGACGGTTTCGCCGGCCTCCGCCTTGCGCTCGGCCATCGCGAACTGCGGATCAGTGAGCACGAAATAGCCTATCGCCTGCTGGATCAGTGGCCAATGCGCGATGCGCAGGCCGATACCGGCCGAATAGAGCACGTGGCGAAAATTCACCGCGAAGATCGACAGCACGATCAGCCACGGCGCGACATGCTGGCCGAACAGCTCGATGCCTACCATCTGGCTGGCGCCGCCGAACACCGTTGCGCTCATCAGGAACGCTTCGAGCACGGAAAACCCGTTGTCGACTGCGAGCGCCCCGAACAGCAATGCAAACGGCGCCGATGCCACCACGACGGGCATGCTGAGCCGCACGCCGTCCCAGAAATCGCTTTTCGCACTGTTTTCGGAGATTGCTTCCGCCGACATCAATCGCCTCCTCGGGACGGTCGTATGTAGGGAGGGCCGCCCTCCTTGTCACACCAATTCGATTGAGGCAAATGATCAGCGGAAGTGATGGCTGAGGCGGGCGGCAAGGCGCTCCAGTGCCCAGTGGATAAAAATCAGACGCTTGGCACCTGGGAGGGCATATCCGTTGGCGCCCATCGGTCCTTGCCAAAAGTGGCGGCCACAGACCCAAGGCCAGAGGTGGTTCCCCAGAGGTGGTTGCAATGAGCGAATTTTTCATCGATCCAAAATTCGGCCGCCTGGCCTTCGGCGCCGATCCCGGCAGCTATCACGCGACGCGGCCTGGCTATCCTGATTGGGTATTCGAAATTCTATGTGAACGGTGCCGTCTCGCCCCTGGCACGGCGACGTTCGAGATTGGCGCAGGTACAGGAACTGCTACGCGCCGCTTACTCGAACTGGGCGCGAGCCCGATGCTCGCCATCGAGCCGGATTCTCGCCTCGCGACTTTCCTTTGCGAGACTATTCAGGACAAGGCGCTCTCGGTGAGCGTCTCTGCGTTTGAGGATGCCGTCCTTGAGAAGGCCGGTTTTGATCTCGGCGTCAGCGCCACTGCCTTTCATTGGCTGGATGAGGACACCGCGCTGGTCAAGGTCGCCGAGCTGCTTCGGCCGGGCGGCTGGTGGGCAATGGTCTGGAATGTATTCGGCGACAACAGTCGCCCCGATCCCTTTCATGATGCGACGAAGGCACTGCTTGAAGGGCCTTCGAGCCCTTCGGCGGGCTCAAATGGTATTCCGTTCGCCCTTGATGCCGAGGCCCGCGCGGCGGCGCTGGAGCGAACCGGCGCGTTCGATTCCATCGAACATCGGACAAGTGTCTGGTCGCTTGTCCTCGATCCTGACCAGACGGTGGCCCTCTATGCCACTTTTTCCAACATCAACATCCGCAGCGACCGCGAAGCAATCCTGGCGGAGCTGGGTCGCATCGTCCGCGACGAGTTCCAAGGCTCCATAACCCGCAACATGACCACCAGCCTCTACACTGCGCGGCGCATTTGACTGTCTGATTTATCCGCTAGCGCGGCGAAGCCTTGCCTTCGATCGCCCTGCCCCAGTCGAGCAGCGGTTTTGCCCGCATGACGAAGTCGACGAGTTCGTC
This sequence comes from Mesorhizobium sp. M0563, assembly GCF_040321065.1. Classification (NCBI taxonomy): domain Bacteria; kingdom Pseudomonadati; phylum Pseudomonadota; class Alphaproteobacteria; order Hyphomicrobiales; family Phyllobacteriaceae; genus Mesorhizobium; species Mesorhizobium sp. M0563. Next base: position 160,782 of record NZ_JAMYQV010000012.1, on the reverse strand, counting down.
GACCAATCCAGCTCCATAAATATCCGCCGGCTCGACTGCGTGCCGGACGGCAAAATGCCGATTGCGGATCGCGGCAGCGAGATCAGGCTCGGCGATATGCTCGAAGCCGCGCGGCGTGCGCTTCATGCAGCCGTCCGGGTCGAGCTCGAGGCCGTTCTTCTTCAGCGCCGCGACGAGGGTGCGGAATTCAGCCGGCCGCTTCGCGATCGCGTTGCGCAGCGCCAGCAATAGCTCCGGTCCGGGCTGCCACCAGGCAACGGCGGCAAAGCAGCGATCGAGCCCGATATGGACGTAAAACACGCCCTGTTCCATCTTGGTGCCGTCAGGCGAAAGGATCGCCGACAAATGCCGGTTATAAGGCCGTTTGTCCTTGGCGAAACGCACATCGCGATTAATCCGGAACAGCGACTTCTTGCGGTCGCCGCGCAGGCCGAGCGCCGCGGCCGTGAAGCGCTCGGAGAGCGTTTCGACCAGATCGCCGAAGGGGTCGCGCAGATCCCGTTCGAAAAGGTCGCGGTTTTCCAAAAACCACTCCCGGCTCTGATGAAAATCCAGCGCCTTGAGGAAGGGAATGGCCTTTTGCCCAAAACCGTTGAACGCAGCCGCCATCACGCGCCCTTGCCGATCCGCTGCAACCAGGTGTCCTCGTCGATCACCTCGATGCCGAATTTGGTCGCGTCCTTCAGCTTGGAACCGGCGCCCGGCCCCGCTACCAGGAGATCGGTCTTCGCAGAAACCGAGCCGGCGACCTTCGCGCCGAGACGTTCGGCCATCGCCTTGGCCTCGGGGCGCGTCATCTTTTCCAGCGTGCCTGTAAACACGATTGTCTTGCCGGCGACCGCACTATCGGCTGAGACGTTCACGATGTATGGCTTCGGGTGGACCTGTGTGAGCAGCGCTTCAAGCACGGCGTCGTTGCGTTCATTGCCGAAGAAATCGCGAAGCGCACCTATCACCGTATCGCCGATGCCGTTGATCGAAGGAAAAACGGTGTGTGGATCGGCTGCCGCTGCTGTCTCCTTGCCAATGCGGATCAACTCCTCGATCGTCGAGAAGGTTCGGGCAAGCACAGCGGCCGTCGTTTCGCCGATATGGCGGATGCCCAGCGCAAAGATGAAGCGATCGAGTTCCGGTTCGCGGCGAGCGTCGATGGCAGCGAAGAGCTTGTCGAGGCCGTCGTAGTTGCGTTCCTCGACACTGCGTACATTCTTGCGCGTCTTGCCCGACGCGGCCTCACGCTGCCTGGCCTGCTCTTCCCGCCGCTCGGCCAGCGCCTTGGTAACGGCGGGACGACGATCCCTGAGCGTAAAGATATCGGCGGCTGTCTTGATCAACCCGGCGTTGAAGAACAGATCTATGTTTTCAGCGCCCAGGCCTTCGATATCCATGGCGCCGCGTGACACGAAATGGCGCAATCCTTCCACGGCCTGCGCAGGGCAGATCAGTTCGCCGGTGCAGCGGCGGCGGGAATCCTCCTTGCCGGTCTTCTCGTTGATCTCGCGCGTTGCGGGTGAGCCGCAGATCGGACATTTGTGCGGGAATTCGTAGGGCACGGCATCTGGCGGACGCTTATCGGCTACGACGCTGACGATCTGCGGAATGACGTCCCCTGCCCGCTGGATGACCACTGTGTCGCCGATACGCACGTCATAGCCGTCGCGGATCGGCTGGCCGTTGCTGTCCAGACCCTTGATGTAATCTTCGTTGTGAAGCGTGACGTTTTCGACCACTACGCCGCCGACCGTGACGGGTGCAAGCCGGGCAACGGGCGCCAGCGTACCGGTACGGCCCACCTGAATGTCGATCCTGAGCACGGTTGTCATCGCCTGTTCGGCCGGAAATTTGTGGGCGATGGCCCAGCGCGGTTCGCCAGTGACGAAACCCCATCTGCGCTGCAATTCCAGCTGATCGACCTTGTAGACGACGCCGTCGATGTCGTAGCCCAGTGATGAGCGCTGGGTCTCGATCAGGTGATAATGCGCGACCAGTTCCTCGACCGATCTTGCCCGGACCATCAGCGGGCTGACCTTGAATCCCCACTCCGCGAATTTTTGCACGGAATCGTATTGGGTCGGAGCCGGATCCTTTGTGGTAAAGCCCCAGGCGTAGGCAAAGAACTTGAGGTTGCGGCTGGCGGTAACGGACGGGTCTTTCTGACGGAGCGACCCGGCCGCGGTATTGCGCGGATTGACGTAGTCCTGGCCGCCGAGCGCCGCCGACCGCTGCTTCAACGCCTCGAATTCCGCGTAGGTCATATAGACCTCACCGCGTATTTCGATGACCTCGGGCCAGCCCGATCCATTCAAGGTCTTGGGAATGTCGGCGATGGTCCTCAGATTGGCGGTGATGTCCTCGCCAACGGCGCCGTCGCCGCGCGTTGCTCCCTGCACGAACACACCACCTTCATAACGCAGCGAAGCCGACAGCCCGTCGATCTTCGGCTCAGCTGTGAAGGCGATGTCCAGATCCTTGTCGCGATCAAAGAACCGCCGGCCACGTACAATGAAATCGGTGACGTCCTGGTCGGTATAGGCCTTGGCGAGGCTGAGCATCGGCACCGCATGACGCACCTTGGCAAAGCCTTCCGCCGGCGGTGCGCCGACCCTGCGTGAGGGCGAATCCTCGCGCACCAAAGCGGGGAAGCGCTGTTCGATGGCGAGGTTGCGCCGCGTCAGCGCGTCATATTCCGCGTCCGTGATTATCGGCGCGTCCTCGCCGTGGTAGCGCCGGTCGTGCTCGGCGATCTCCTGCGCCAACCGCTTCAACTCGCTTGCCGCCTCGCTTTCGCTGAGCGAATCGACTGGTTTTTCGTCCATACACTGCTCCCTCCACGGTGGCGCGACACAATAGAACAGGATTCTCTCATGAGGGAGAGATCAGACACGGAAATCATTCCTGAACAGCAGGATGGAGCCAGACCCTGACTCAGGTCACGAGCGCCGGAAACGAACTCGTCTAGAGCAATTCCAGGAAAAGTGTGAAACGGTTTTCCGTCCGGAATTGCGCAAAACAAAGAGGTAGAGCGGTTCGGCGTGATGAACCGCTCTACGCTGCCGCGATGTTCTCCCGCAGCAAGCGCTCGGCCGCCGCGCGCGCCTCGTCGGTGATGGTGGCGCCGGCGAGCATGCGCGCGATCTCCTCCTGCCGCGCCGCCCGGTCCATCTCGGCGATGCCGGTCGACACCCGGTCGGCCCCGCCTGACTTGGAGATCAGGAAATGCGTCGCGGCGCGCGCCGCCACTTGCGGCGCGTGCGTGACCGAAAGCACCTGCACGCGCTTTGCCAGCCGCGCCAGCCGCTGGCCGATGGCGTCGGCAACCGCGCCGCCTACCCCGGTGTCGATTTCGTCGAAGACCAGGGTCGGCGCCGAGCCGCGATCGGCCAGCGCCACCTTGAGTGCCAGCAGAAAGCGCGAAAGCTCGCCGCCGGAAGCGACCTTCATCATTGGGCCGGGCCGGGTGCCGGGGTTGGTGTGCACCCAGAACTCGACCTGGTCGATGCCTTCTTCCATGCGGCTCCCGGCATCGCTTGCGATCTCGACGATGAACTCAGCCCGTTCGAGCTTCAGCGCCGGCAGTTCGGCCATTACCGCCTTGGTCAGCCCTGCGGCCGCCGCATGGCGAAGCGACGACAGCTGGGCCGCCGTAATGTCATAGGCCTGACGCGCAGCTGCAGCCTGTCTCTCCAGCGCATGCAGGCGCTCTTCGCCAGCGTCGAGATCGGTAAGGTCGGCCGCCATGGTGTCGCGCAGTTGCGCCAGATCGTCGACAGCGACGCTGTGCTTGCGCGAGGCGGCACGCAGCGCAAACAGCCGCTCCTCGGCCTTCTCCAGCCGCTGCGGATCATATTCAGTGGCGCGAAGTGCTGCTTCCACGCCCGACTGCGCCGCGTCGAGCGACAGCATCGCCTCGTCGAGCGATTTGACGACCTCTTCAAGCAAGCCGGGCGCTTCCGTCACCTTGCGCTGCAGCCGCCTGAGCAGGCTGGCCAACTGCGGCAAGGGTGAGGACGGGCCCGAGAGCACATCCTGCGCATCGTGGATTTCCGAGGCGATCTTTTCGGCACGCATCATCGAGGCGCGCAGGTCGGCGAGCTCGGTCTCTTCACCCGGTTGCGGATCGAGCCTGGTCAATTCGGCGACCGCCGCACGCAGATAATCGGCCTCGCGGGAAGCCGCCTCGACTTTGGCCCGGTGCCGTGAAAATTCCTGCTCGCAGGCGCGCCAGTGCCGCCACGCCTCGCCTGTTGCACGCGCGGCGCCCAGATGACCGCCGAAGCTGTCCAGCAATTCCCGATGCGCACCGGGATCGACCAAAGCGCGCTCGTCGTGCTGGCCGTGGATCTCGACCAGCGCATGGCCGACGTCGCGCATCAGCGTCACGCTGGACGGCTGGTCGTTGACGAAAACGCGCGTGCGGCCGTCCGCCGTCTGGACGCGGCGCAGGATGATGTCGCCGTCGTCCTCGATGGCGTTCTCGGCGAGCAGCATACGGGCCGGGTGGTTGCGCGGCACGTCGAACACAGCGATGATCTGGCCTTGTGCCGCGCCATGCCGCACCAGCGAGGCGTCGCCGCGGGCGCCAAGCGCCAGCGACAAGGCGTCGAGCAGGATGGACTTTCCGGCGCCGGTTTCGCCGGTCAGCACCGAAAGGCCGGACGAGAAGTCGATGTCCAGCTTCTCGATCAGAACGATATCGCGGATCGACAGCCTGGAGAGCATGGTGACGCGCCGCTCAGGCGCCGGTGATCAGCTTCCCGGCCTTGGAGATCCACGATCCGGCATTCTCGCGCGGCTCGAGCCCACCACTCTGCAGGAGCTTATAGGAGTCCTTGTACCACTGGCTGTCGGGATAGTTGGTGCCGAGCACGGCCGCGGCGGTCTGCGCTTCCGACGTCAGCCCCATCGCGTAGTAGCTCTCGGTCAGACGCGCCAGCGCCTCCTCGACATGGCGTGTGTTGGAATAGTTCTCCACCACGTTGCGGAATCGTTTGACGGCTGCGATGTACTCGCGGCGCTCGAGATAATAGCGGCCGATCTGCATCTCTTTGCCGGCGAGCTGATCGTTGGCGAAGCGGATCTTCTCCTTGGCGTCGTCGGCATATTCGGACGTGGGCCAGCGCGTCACCAGGTCCTGCATCGTCTGCACGGTAAGACGCGCTTCCTTCTGGTCCTGGGTGACGTCCTTGATCTGGCGGTAGTAGCTCAGCCCGATAATATATTGGGCATAGGCTGCATCGTCGGTCGACGGGTAAAGGGTCAGGTAGCGCTTGGCCGAACCAATCGCCTCGTCGTAATTGCCCTGACGGTAGTCGGCAAAGGCGCCCATCACCATCGATTTGCGGGCGAATTCCGAATACGGATGCTGGCGGTCGACGGCATCGAATTTGCGGCTTGCCTCCTGCAGGCGCCCGGCATTCAGATTGGCGAGACCCTGATTATAGAGCACGTCGGCCGGCTCGGTCTGATCGACATAGGTCGATAGATCGACGTCCTTCTCGGACGACATGCAGGCCGACAGAAACAGCGATGGAACGACGACCGAAAGCGCCAGGAAAACAGCCCGCCGCGGCGCCTTCGATTGACCAACTCGCTTGAAAAACATGATTGGATTCCGCCCTTTCGGCGTCATTTCAGTCGACGGCAGCAGCCATAAACCATAACCGCCTTGCCCGGCAACGCTATCCCCGGCCAATCGCACATTTTTGTGGCGGTTTGGCGCCACCTGGAAAGCTGTGCGATTTGGCCGGCCAGTGATGCATCCTTGCAACACAGCTGATCGCAATAAGAGCCGCAAAAACGTTAAGAATCAGATCATCCAGGGCGCAAAGAGGGGGGCATTGACGGCGCTCATCTCAGCGGCACGGCCGCGCTCGCGGCGCGTCGTCTCGACGATCTCGAAAGCCGAACGGTCGGACAAGAGACGGCGCAGCGCCGCGGCGTTCAGCCTGTGGCCACCACGATAGGAGCGGAAGCAGCCGATAAACCGGGCACCGGCGAGCGCCAGGTCGCCCATTGCATCCATCGTCTTGTGCCGCGCGAACTCGTTGGGATAGCGCAGGCCTCCCATGTTGATCACGCGGTTGTCATCGCCGATCACCAGCGAGTTCTCCAGCGAGGAGCCGAGCGCGTAGCCAGCTGCCCATAGCCGCTCGACGTCCTTCATGAACCCGAAAGTGCGGGCCCGCGCGACGTCGCGGCGGAAAATGTCGGCATTCATATCAGATGCGAAAAGCTGGCGGCCGATCGCCGGGCTTTCGAAATCGATCTCGATCTCGAAGCGCGTGCCATCATAGGGCCTGAACTCCGCCCAGCAGGCGCCGTTCTCGATGCGAACCGGCTTGACCACCCTGATGTAGCGACGCTTGACCGGCAGCGTTTCGATGCCTGCCTGGTCCATGGCCTCGATGAACATGACCGCGCTGCCGTCGAGGATAGGCACCTCACGGCCGTCGATTTCAATGACGAGATTGTCGATCCCAAGCCCAAAGAGCGTCGCCATCAGATGCTCGACCGTGGCAATGTGCTCGCCTTGCGGATCGCCAAGCATGGTGCAGAGGTCGGTGGCACCGACCTCGGAAACGAGCGCGCGAAATTCGTGGCTTCCGCTTGCATTCGAAAGCTGGAAGACGATACCCGTATCGGCATCTGCCGGCAGGAAATGGACGGTGACCGGATTGCCGCTATGGACGCCGATACCAGTCAGCGTCGCACGCGATTTAAGTGTCGTCTGATAGTCGTGCAAAACAATCCCCATAGCCCGTACTGCCTAGGTCCGCTTCATCTGCCCTAAGGGCGCGGCTCTTGATTGATCGGCAGGCAGGGCCACTTCCCCGAGACTCCCAGCAAACCGACTTTGGTCGGTGGCGAAGATAATGGTCCCACAGGGAGACTCCAAATCACGGTTTCTTACTCTTTGTAACTGCGGTCCAGCGCGGGATTGCCCCATAAGTCCTTGTTTTAAAATCGCTTTTAATATTAACAGGCGAACAGTTTCCTGCTCGCCTGTTAACAACTGTTACGAACCGTCAACAGATCAATTGGCCTGCCGGCGCAGGAAGGCGGGAATCTCCAGCTGATCGTCTTCCTGGACAGCCCGGCTCTGCGGCGTCAGTCGGCCCTGCTCGTCCAGCTGGCCGCGGCGCGGCGCGTAAAGCTGCGGATCCTGGCTGGCTAGGCGGCGCACTTCCGCCGGCGCCTGGCGCAGTTTCGGTTCGCGCGGCTGCGCCGGCTGCAGCCGTGCAGGTTCCTCTTCGCGGCGGGTTAGGCCGTTGGTCAGGCGCTTGAGCAAGCCCATCGGGCCGCTGTTCTCGTGGTCGGCCGGGCGGGCCTTGGCTTCCACTTCAGCCTTCACCTGCGGCGGGAAATCCTCTACCCGCGGCATGCGCTGGGGTGCCGCGGCAATCGGCTGCGGCATTTCACGATGCGGAGCCGGCTGCATCGCTTGCTGAACCACTGGCTGCATCATCGGCTGCGGCTGAGCGGGAGGCGCCTGGAAGATCTTGCTCTGCGGACGGAAGTCTTCCGAATGCGCGACCGGTGCCGGGCGGGCCTGCGCCATCGCTGCCGCATTCGCCTCGGCGAGCTGAATGGCCTCGGCGACCGGATCGGCAGCACGTGGTTCATAGATCGGCTGCTGGACAGGCGCCGGGCGCATTTCCGTGACCTGAGTCGCCGGGCGGCTGACCGGCTTCGGCGGAGCCGTGCGGATGGCGATCGGCGCTGCAGCGATTTCGGCCGCCGATTTGTCGATGCCGGTGGCGACCACCGACACGCGGATAACGCCTTCGAGTTCCTCATCGAAGGTGGCGCCCAGAATGATGTTGGCGTCCTGGTCGACCTCTTCGCGAATGCGGGTTGCGGCCTCGTCGACTTCGAACAGTGTCAGGTCGCGGCCGCCGGTGATCGAGATCAGCAGGCCCTTGGCGCCCTTCATCGAGGTCTCGTCGAGCAGCGGGTTGGCGATGGCGGCTTCCGCGGCGGCCATTGCGCGGCCCTCGCCCGAAGCCTCGCCGGTTCCCATCATCGCCTTGCCCATTTCGCGCATGACCGAGCGGACGTCGGCGAAGTCGAGATTGATCAGGCCTTCCTTGACCATCAGGTCGGTGATGCAGGCGACACCCGAATAGAGCACCTGGTCGGCCATGGCGAAGGCGTCGGCGAAGGTCGTCTTGTCATTGGCCAGCCGGAACAGGTTCTGGTTGGGAATGACGATCAGCGTATCGACACATTTCTGCAGTTCCTCGATACCCATGTCGGCCGTCTTCATGCGGCGCTGGCCTTCGAAGTGGAACGGCTTGGTGACGACGCCGACGGTAAGGATGCCCTTTTCGCGGGCAGCGCGCGCGACCACGGGCGCCGCCCCGGTGCCGGTGCCGCCGCCCATGCCGGCGGTGACGAAGCACATATGCGTGTTCGAGAGATGATCGATGATCTCGTCGATGCACTCTTCCGCCGCCGCGCGCCCGACTTCAGGCTGCGATCCGGCGCCGAGACCCTCGGTGACATGCGCACCGAGCTGGATCAGCCGCTCGGCCTTCGACATCGTCAGTGCCTGCGCGTCGGTGTTGGCCACCACGAACTCGACGCCGCGCAAGCCGGCGGTGATCATGTTGTTGACGGCATTGCCGCCGCCGCCGCCGACACCAAACACGGTGATGCGCGGCTTGAGCTCGGTGATGTCCGGCTTCTGCAGATTGATGGTCATTGTCTTCGTCCTTTGCCTTTCCCGCCGCTTCGCCGCCGCGGCCGCCTATGGGGCTGTCCCCGTCAAATTAAAAACTGTCTCTCAACCACTGACTCATTCGATGCAGTTTTCCGCCTGTTCCGGTCATCCGAAGACCGGAAATTCCCTTCGCCGGGCGGCTCTCGAAGCTCGCCATCTGCGGGTAGATCAGAAGTCCGACCGGGGTCGAGAAAGCCGGCCCCTTGGCCGCCTCGGGCAGGCCTGCCACGCCGAGCGGGCGGCCAATACGTACATTGCGGCCGAGAATGCGGCGTGCTGCTTCGGGCAGGCCGGCAAGCTGGCTGGCGCCGCCGGTCAGCACCACACGCTTGCCGACGGCATTGCCGTAGCCGGACTTGTTCAGCCGGTCGCGCAGCAGTTCCAGCGTCTCGTCGATGCGGGCGCGGATGATGCGCGTCATCACCGAGCGCGGGATCTGCAACGGCACCTCGCCGTCCTCGCCGATCGGATGGATCGAGACCAGGTCGCGGTCGTCGGCGCTTCCTGGCAGCGCCGAGCCATGCATCACTTTCAGCCTTTCAGCGGCATCGAGCGAGGTCGATAGGCCCTTGGCCATATCCAGCGTGACGTGGTTGCCGCCAATCGCGATGGCGTCGCCGTGGACGAACTTGCCTTCCGAAAATACCGAGATCGTCGTCGTGCCGCCGCCCATGTCGATGCAGGCCGCGCCCATTTCGAGCTCGTCGTCGACCAGGGCGGCTAGCCCGCTGGCATAGGGTGTCGCCACCATGCGCTCGACCGAGAGATGCGAGCGGTTGATGCAGAGCTCCAGATTGCGCAGAGGCGCCGCGTCGCCTGTCAGCACGTGCATGTCGACGCCAAGCTGGTCGCCAACCATGCCGCGCGGATCGCGCACACCGCGCTCGGCATCCAGCGAAAAGGCCACGGGAAGCGAATGGATCACCTCGCGCTCAGCCCGCAGCGCCTGCTTGGCGCCGGCGGCAAGCACGCGTTTGATGTCGGCCTCGTCTGCTTCATGACCGCCGAGATTGATGGTGGCCGAAAAAGCCTCGCTCTTCAGCCGGCCGGCGGTCATGTTGACGATCAGCGAATCGACCGTCAGTCCCGCCATGCGTTCGGCGGCGTCGACGGCAAGACGGATGGCGTGCTCGGCACGGTCGAGATCGATGACGACGCCCGATTTCACGCCTTGCGATTTCTGGTGGCCGATGCCGATCACCTGGATGCGATGCGAGCGTCCGCGCAGCAGCTTGCCATCGTCGCGCGGCTTGAGCTTGGCCACCACGCAGCAGACCTTGCTGGAACCGACATCCAGCACCGTCAGGATGCCGGACCGGCGCGACGAGGCATCGCTGTTGCCGCCAAGCCAGCTCATATCTTCGTCTCCGGCTTGCGCTTCAGCATCTTGGGCTTTTCGTTAAGCGCAGCCTCGCGCTGCGTCGCCGCTTCCGGCGTCAACTGGACGACCAGACGGTCGGAAAGACGCATGTCGACGGCTGCGATGTCGCGCGTCAAAAGCCCGTTCTCGTGGTCCATCCTGACCAGGTCGGCAATCGCCTGGTCCTCACCGTCTTCGGGAAGCTTGACGGTGATGCCATTCTCAAGCTTGAGATCCCAGCGCCGTTCGCCGATGCGGATATAGCCTTTGATCCGCGCGGCAAGCTCCGGATAATTCTTGATCCTGGCCAGGAAATCCGGCGCCTTGGCCGGTGCGCCGGTGCCGATGATCAGCGGCAGCAATATCTGCTTGCCGCCGGAGAACGGCGCGATCACGGTGCCGGATTTCTCGATGACCGAAAGCGCGCTCCCTTGCTGCCACAGCGCGAACGGCTCGCGCTCCTCGACGCGCACTTCCAGCGTATGCGGGTAGACTTTGCGCACTGCCGCGGCTTCGACCCAGGGCAGCGTGGTGATGCGTTCGCGCGCAGCTTCGGCATCGAAGCCGATCAGCGAGGTCCAGCCGTCGAGTTCCAGCCTGTCGAGAATATCGATCTCGGAGGTTTCGCGGTTGCCGACGACCTTGACCTGGTCGACGGCAAAACCGGTGCGGGCGGTGACACTCTGGACGATGGCGTCGGCATGCCCGCCGAGATAGGCGCCATAGGCGCTGCTCGAAATAAGCAGTGCCGCCGACAGGATGGCAGCGCAATAGGGCGGCGCTTCGAAATCGCCCTCGCCGAGGCGCGCCAGCACACGCACCGGCCGGCGGAGCAGGCGTGGCAGCACGAAATGGTCGAACGACAACGGCATGCCGAACAGCACCGGCCCGGCCGCGCCCTTCCCCTTGCCCTGTCCCCACTTCAACGCAGACACGAAGCGTCCTCCACCATCCAACTCAACAAATCGCCGAACGAGTGTCCCGCTTGCGCGGCGATTTCCGGCACCAAAGACGTCGGCGTCATACCCGGCTGGGTGTTGACCTCGAGCCAGACAATTTCACCGTTTTCGGAGTGACGATCGTCATAACGGAAGTCCGACCGGGAAACGCCCCGACAGCCGATAGCTTGGTGAGCCTTGAGCGTCAGTGTCTGTATTTTTTGGTAAATATTCGGTGAAAGTTTTGCCGGGCATTCGTGTTTTGATCCGCCCGCGACGTATTTTGAATCATAGTCGTAGAAGGAATGGCCGGTCGGGATGATCTCGCAGACACCGAGCGCCACATCGCCCATCACCGCGCACGTCAATTCTCGCCCGTGCACATAACGCTCGACCATCACCGTATCGCCATATCTCCACTCGGACGAGCCGATGATCTGCGGTGGATGCGACTGGCCTTCATGCACGATGACGACGCCGAAGCTCGATCCTTCGTTGACCGGCTTGACCACATAGGGCGGCTTCATCGGGTGCTTGTTCTGGATGGCGAAGCGATTGGCCACCTTCGATTCCGCTACCGGAATGCCGGCCGCCTTGGCGACCTTCTTGGCCTGTTCCTTGTTCATCGCGAGCGCCGAGGCAAGCACGCCGGAATGGGTGTACGGAATGGCCAGATACTCGAGGATGCCCTGGATGGTGCCGTCCTCGCCGAAGGGGCCGTGCAGCGCGTTGAAGACGACGTCGGGCTTGAGCTCGACGAGCACCGAGCTGATGTCGCGCGAGACGTCGACCCGGGTGACCTGGTAGCCCTCCCCCTCGAGTGTATCGGCGCAGGCTTTGCCCGACGACAGGGACACGGGCCGCTCGGACGAGAATCCCCCCAGAAGGACGGCCACGTGCTTGCTTGTCATTCCCCGTCATTTCCTCTCACAGCAGGCCTGCACCATCGTGCATGGCCCGAAAAGCATCGCGCGCACTCAAATACGCCGAGCAGCTTTGCTCCCGTGTTTCCGCAACATTGAGTCCGAGTCTCCCGGCAGGTTGCCCCCCAGACGGAAACGCGAGTAACGCGTCGAAACGACTCAAATCAGGAAACGCTTCAGGGCAGAGAATCAGAGAGTTGATTCGCTGGCAAGTGCTTACGATTCCGATGGATTCACTTTCCGCAAAAACGGCAGCAAAATGTGAATTCATGAGGTCCGGAGGCAACGGTCTTCGGCTTGCGCTAAAGCAGCTGCCCGAGAAATTCCTGGACGGCATGGCCCGGCCGAAAATTGCCGATGCGCTTGATCTCCCACTGCAGCCGGATGCCCGATCTTTCGAGCACGCGCGCACGCACCGTCTCACCGAGATATTCAAGCTCGTAGCCTGTGGCGGTCCCGGTGTTGATCATGAAGTTGCAATGCATCGGCGACATCTGTGCCCCGCCGACCATCAGGCCGCGGCAGCCGGCCTTGTCGATTTCCTTCCAGGCCGAGGTGCCCTCGGGATTCTTGAAGGTCGAGCCACCGGTCTTTTCGCGGATCGGCTGCACGGTCTCGCGATGGTTCTGGACAGCATCCATCGCGGCCTTGATCGCCGCCTTGTCCTCCGGAACGCCTTCGAACAGCGCCGACGTGAAGATCAGCCCGGACGGCGCAGCTGAATGGCGATAGGCATAGCCCATGTCGGCGTTGCTCAGCACATGCACATTGCCCTTGCGGTCGAGCGCCCGCACCTCGACCACGCGCTCGCGCGTCTCGACACCGTTGGCGCCGGCGTTCATCCTCAGCGCTCCGCCGATGGCGCCGGGAATGCCGTGGTAGAAATGAAAGCCGCCGATGCCGGCCTCGTAGGCAACGGCCGCAACGCGCTTGTCGGGTGTCGCGGCCCCCGCCTTGATCGTGGTCGGCGCTATCACTTCGGTCTCGCCAAAGCCTTTGGCCGAAAGCCGGATGACGAAGCCCGCAATGCCGCCGTCACGGACAAGCAGGTTTGAGCCGACGCCGACGATGGTCAGCGGTATTTCCTCGGGCACCGCCTTCAGGAACGCGGCAAGATCGTCCTCGTCGGCCGGCTGGAACAATGCCTCCGCGAGCCCGCCGGCTCGAAACCAGGTGATCTTGTCCATCTCGGCATTGGGCGTGATGCGGCCGCGCAATCCGGCAAGCCGGTCGCCAAGCTTGTCGATCAACGCCTGGCCGCGCATCATGAGATAGTCCCGCCGAGTTCTTTGGGCAGCGCATAGGCCCATTGGGTGATGTTGCCAGCGCCGAGGAAGACGACGAAATCGCCCGGCTTCGCCACCTCGCGCACGATCGGCGCAATCGCCGCCGGACCTTCGATGTAGCGTGCGTCGCGATGGCCGCCGGAGCGGATGCGCGACACCAGTGCGTCGGACGTAACGCCGTCGATCGGTTCCTCGCCGGCCGCATAGACGGGCGCCACCATTACCGTATCGGCGTCGTTGAAGCAGACGGAAAACTCGTCGAACAGATCGCGCAGCCGAGTGAAGCGATGCGGTTGGGTAACGGCGATGATGCGGCCCTTGGTGGCGCTGCGCGCCGCCTTCAGTACCGCCGTGATCTCGACCGGATGATGACCGTAATCGTCGAACACATCGACACCGTTCCACGAACCGGTATGGGTGAAACGCCGCTTGACGCCGGCGAAGGACGACAGGCCCTTCTTGATCGCCTCGGCCGAAAGGCCGAGCTCATGCGCGACGGCAATCGCCGCCGTCGCATTGGAAACGTTGTGGCGTCCGGGCATCGGCAGCCGCAGACCGGCAATCGTTATCTGGCCGTGCGTCTTGCGGTCGCGGATCACCACGTCGAATTCCGAGGTTGGGCCGTCCATGCGGTGATTGGTGAAGCGCACGTCGGCCTGCGCATTTTCGCCATAGGTGATGACGCGCCGGTCCTCGATGCGGCCGACCAGCGCCTGCACCTCGGGATGGTCGGTGCACATCACGCCAAAGCCGTAGAACGGCACGTTCTCGACGAACTGGCGAAACGCCTCGCGCACTTTGTCGAAGGAGCCGTAATGGTCGAGATGTTCGGGGTCGATATTGGTGACGACGGCAATCTCGGCCGGCAGCTTGAGGAAGGTGCCGTCGCTCTCGTCGGCCTCGACCACCATCCATTCGCCGTCGCCCATGCGGGCGTTGGTGCCATAGGCATTGATGATGCCGCCATTGATCACCGTCGGGTCGAGCCCGCCGGCATCGAGTAGCGTCGCCACCATCGAAGTCGTCGTTGTCTTGCCGTGCGTGCCGCCGATCGCGACCGCCTGCCGGAAGCGCATCAGCTCGGCTAGCATTTCGGCGCGCCGCACGATCGGCAGCAACTTCTCTCTCGCCGCCTTCAGCTCCGGGTTGGATTTCTTGATTGCCGTGGAGACGACGACCACTTCGGCCTCGCCGAGGTTCTCGGCCTGGTGGCCGACGAAGCATTCGATGCCCTTGTCGCGCAGCCGCTGCACATTGGCGCTGTCGGCCTGATCGGATCCCTGCACCTTGTAGCCGAGATTGTGCAGCACCTCGGCGATGCCGCTCATGCCGATGCCGCCAATGCCGATGAAATGCACGAGGCCGATCGTCTGTGGCATCTTCATCAATGCGTCTCCTTCCTGAATTCCGAAACGGATTTCCTGGACGCAATAGCCTCTGTCAGATCGGCGAGCAACCGCGCGGCATCCGGTTTACCGGACGATTTCGCCGCCGCAGCCATTGTCGCCGCCCTGCCTGGATCATCCATTAGCCCGCCGACAAGCGCAGCGATCCGCTCCGCCGAAAGCGTGGATTGCGGATGCACCTCGGCGCCACCCGCTGCGGCAAGGGCGGCCGCATTCGCCGCCTGGTCGTGGTCGAGCGCGTGCGGATAAGGGACCAGCAGCGCCGGCCTGCCGATCACCGCGATTTCCGATACGGTCGACGCGCCGGAGCGCGACATCACCAGATGCGCCGCCGCGAGCCGCGCCGCCATGTCGGTGAAGAAGGGCGACACCTCGGCCTCGATGCCAAGCGCGGCATAGGCGGCTTCCACCCGCGCCACATCGTCGGCGCGGGCCTGCTGCGTGATCGCCAGTCGCCTACGCTGTGCATCGGAAAACCGGGCGATCGCCGCCGGCACCGCATCGGAAAAGAACTGCGCGCCCTGGCTGCCGCCAAACACCAGAAACCGGAACGGCTCTTCGCCGGCCGATGCAGCATAGGGTGTATTCGCTGCTTCCAACACTTGCGGCCTGACCGGATTGCCGGTGGTCACCGTCTTGGCGCCAGTGGCACTGATGTCTTCCGGCAGGAACCCGCCGGCAACGGCGTCGACGCGGCCGGCGAGCGCCCGATTGGCGCGGCCCATCACCGCATTCTGCTCGTGGATCAGCGTCGGCACCTTGCGCCGGGTCGCCGCGTAAAGCGGCGGCAGTGTCGGATAGCCGCCGAAGCCGACCACTATGGCGGGCTTGATGCTGGCGATGACGGCCGACGCCTGCCGCACCCCGCGCCAGATTTTCCAAAACGCGGCGAGCATGGCAAAAGGATTCTTCGAGCCCATCGTCGCCGACTGGATCGGATGGATGGCGGTCGCCGGGAACTGCCCGGCAAAGCGCTCGGCGCGGTCGTCGGTGGCCAGATGTACCGCCCAGCCGCGCGCCTTGAGCTCATGTGCCAGCGCCTCGGCCGGGAACAGATGTCCGCCCGTTCCGCCAGCAGCTAGAAGGATGACCCCCTTCGCCATCTCACTCCGCCGGCATCGCACGCGGCGACGGCATGAAGCCCAGCTGCTTGCGCTTTTCCGGGCGCTTGCGCGTCAGCGCCAGCACCATGCCCATCGAGATGGCGATCGCGATCTGGGAGGAACCGCCATAGGAGATGAACGGCAGCGTCATGCCCTTGGCCGGCATCAGTTGCAGATTGACGGCCATGTTGATGACCGACTGCAGGCCGAAGACGGTGACCAGGCCGCCAACCGCGTAGCGCGTGAAATCGTCCTGCTCCTTGAGTGCCGTGTTGAGGCCGCGCAGCACGATGAAGCCGAAGATGGACATGATGAAGAAACACATGATCAGCCCGAATTCCTCGCCAGCGACCGAGAAGACGAAATCGGCATGGCTGTCGGGGATGACCCGCTTGACGGTGCCCTCGCCCGGCCCGACGCCGAACCAGCCGCCATTGATCAGCGCCTCGCGGCCCATGTCGACCTGGAACGTGTCGCCCTCGCCGGTCATGAAGCGGTCGATGCGGCCGGCAACGTGCGGGAACACCGCATAGGCGGCGAACACGCCGCCGACGCCGGCAGCACCCAGCGCGACGATCCACAGCCACGGCAGCCCGGCCATGAAGAACATCACCCCCCAGGTGCCGAGCACCAGCATGGTCTGCCCCAGGTCAGGCTGCGCCACTAGCAGCGAGATGACCAGCGCAAGCAGCAACATGGCGAACAGATTGCCCGGAATGTCGGGCTGGCGCTTGTGCTCGGCGAACAGCCAGGCGCAGATGATGACGAAGCCCGGTTTCAGGAACTCGGACGGCTGTATCGACAGGCCGGCAAGCGATACCCAGCGCCGCGCGCCTTTCACCTCGACGCCGATATAGAGCACCGCCACCATCAAAAACAGCGTGATGCACAGCATGACCAGCGCCATGCGCCGGATCTGCCTGGATTCAAGGAACGAGACGGCAAGCATCACTCCAAGTGCCGGAATGGTGAAGATGATCTGGCGTGTGGCGAAGTGGAAACTGTCTAGTCCGATGCGTTCGGCCACCGCCGGGCTTGCGGCGAAGGACAAAACGATGCCGAGGCCCATCAGCGACAGGAACGCCGCCAGGAACCAGCGATCGATCGTCCACCACCAGGTCGCCACGGGGCTTTTGTCGAGACGGCTTTGCATTATCGTGTCCCTCCGATGGGCTTCACGCCATCAATGGCGGTTGCGGCTTGCCTGAACGCCTCACCGCGGACTTCGAAATTCTTGAACTGGTCGAAACTGGCGCAGGCCGGCGACAGCAGCACCACCGCCTCGCCGCTACTATCCTTGGCCGCATCGCGGGCGGCGTGTTCGACCGCCGCAGCCAACGTGCCTGATATCTCGTAGGGCACCGCTTCGCCCAGCGTCGCCGAAAAGGCCGGTGCGGCTTCGCCGATCAGATAGGCCTTGGCGATACGCGGGAAGAAGCCGCGCAACGGCTCGATGCCACCCTCTTTCGGCAGACCTCCGGCAATCCAGTAGATACGTGCAAAGCTCGACAGCGCCGGTGCCGCGGCATCGGCATTGGTCGCCTTGGAATCGTTGACGAACAGCACATGCCCTTTGCGGCCGACCTGCTCCATGCGGTGCGCCAGCCCCGGGAAACTCTCCAGTCCGGATTGGATCTCGCCGAGCTCGAGCCCGACCTTGAGGCAGGCGGCGGCGGCGGCCAGCGCATTCTGCGCGTTGTGCTGGCCGCGCAACGAGCCGATGCCTTCGAGAAAGGCGACCCGGCTGTAGCGGCCGTGCACGGCTTCCATCAGGTTGGTGCCTTCGGCGAAATAGCCGTCGGTCAGCGGCAGGCGCTTGGAGATGCGAATGATCTGCCGGCCCGCTCGCTCCAGCCGGTCGGCGATCTGGGCGCACCAGGAATCGTCGACACCGATGATTGCCGTCTCGCTGCCGGCCACCAGCCGCTCCTTGATCGAGGCGTAGTGTTGCATCGTGCCATGGCGATCGAGATGGTCCGGCGTCAGGTTGAGCAGGATGCCGGCCGTCGGATTGATCGAAGGGGCAAGATCGATCTGATAGGACGAGCACTCAACCACATAGTGCCGCTCGGGCTGCGGCGGATCGAGCGTCATCACCGCGCGGCCGATATTGCCGCCCATCTGCGTGTCGCGCCCGGCCGATTTGAGGATGTGCGCCGTCAATGCCGTGGTCGTCGACTTGCCGTTGGTGCCGGTGATGGCGATGAAGGCTGCTGCCGGCGCCCGCGCCGTCCGCTCGCGGCAGAAAAGCTCGATATCGCCGATGATCTCCACGCCTGAGCCCCGCGCGAGCTCGACGGTCCAGTGTGGCTTGGGATGCGTCAGCGGCACGCCGGGCGACAGCACGAAGGCGGAAAACCTCGCCCAGTCCGCGCCGCGCAGGTCTGCGGTGGCGATGCCGACCGCGCCGGCCTTGGCAACGCTGTCGGGATTGTCGTCCCAGGCGAGGACGTCCGCGCCGCCCTCGATCAGCGCGCGCGCCGTGGCAATCCCCGAGCCGCCGAGCCCGAAGAGCGAAACGCGCTTGCCTGAAAAGGATGCGGCGGGGATCAAGCGGCCTCCTATCTGAGCTTCAGGGTCGACAGCCCGACCAGCGCCAGAATGACGGCGATAATCCAGAAGCGGATCACCACCTGGCTTTCGGTCCAGCCGAGCTTTTCGAAATGATGGTGGATCGGCGCCATCAGAAAGACGCGCTTGCCGGTCATCTTGAAATAGCCGACCTGGATGATGACCGAGAATATCTCGACGACGAACAGGCCGCCGACGATGACCAGCACGATCTCGTGCTTGGTCGCCACCGCGACCGTGCCGATCAGCCCACCCAGCGCCAGCGAGCCGGTATCGCCCATGAAGATTGCCGCCGGCGGCGCATTGAACCACAGGAAACCGAGACCGGCACCGATCACCGCTCCGAGGACCACGGCAAGCTCACCGGTGCCGGGAACGAAATGGATCTGCAGATATTCAGCGAACACCGCATTGCCGGAGAGATAGGCGATGACGCCGAAGGACGCCGCCGCGATCATGATCGGCACGATCGCCAGCCCGTCGAGGCCGTCGGTCAGGTTCACCGCATTGCCGGCGCCGACGATGACGAAGCACGAGAACGGGATGAAAAACCAGCCGAGATTGACGAGAAACTCCTTGGCGAAAGGGAATGTCAACGATGACGAGAACGGCACCTGGCCGTTATGCATGATCACCCAGGCGGCGATGCCGGCAATGACGAATTCGAGCCCGAGCCGCGCCTTGCCGGAAAAGCCGAGATGCGATTGCTTCGTCACCTTGAGATAATCGTCGTAGAAGCCGATCGAGCCGAACCCCAGCGTCACCAGCAGCACCACCCAGACGTAGATGCTCGACAGGTTCGCCCACAGCAGCGACGAACCGACGATGCCGGACAGGATCATCAGTCCGCCCATTGTCGGCGTTCCCGCCTTCTTGAAATGCGTCTGCGGCCCGTCGGCGCGGATCGGCTGGCCCTTGCCTTGCCGCAGCCTCAGCGAATTGATGATGGTCGGTCCGAAGATGAACACGATCAGCGCCGCTGTGATCAGCGCTC
This sequence comes from Mesorhizobium sp. M0563, assembly GCF_040321065.1. NCBI lineage: Bacteria > Pseudomonadati > Pseudomonadota > Alphaproteobacteria > Hyphomicrobiales > Phyllobacteriaceae > Mesorhizobium > Mesorhizobium sp. M0563. The sequence goes on along the minus strand of NZ_JAMYQV010000012.1, from coordinate 141,479 downwards.
CGCCGGTGCGGAAAGTTATGTAGCGGAAGACGTTGAAGACCGAGATCTTGTCCGCAAATTCGACGAGCAGTGTTAGCATGCGCTTGCGTCCCCCGGACCGATCCTAGGTCTGTCTGCTGGTTGTGGCTTCCGCCGGAAACTTGCCGAGCAACGCCTCGACCAGCTTTGAAAAGCCTATGCCCTTCGACGATTTGATCATGACCACGTCGCCGGGCTTCAATTCCGACAGAAGCACCGGTTTCAGATCTTCCGCGCCGGCGCGGTATTCCGTCTTGATCTCGCCCGGCAGCACGTCGGCCAGCGCCCGCATTTCCGGGCCGCCGAGGAAAACCGTGCGCGTATCGGTGCCGACGATCAGGTCGGCAAGCGCGGCATGCAATTTCGCCGAATGGCTGCCGAGCTCGAGCATGTCGCCAAGCACGGCAATGCGCCTGCCCTCGCCCGACACCGGTGTGGTGTTGAGCAGTGCCATTGCAGCGGTCATCGACGCCGGATTGGCGTTGTAGCTCTCGTCGATCAGTGTGATCGGCCCCTTGGGATGGCGCAACACATAGCGTTTGCCGCGTCCGCGTTCGGGCGAAAGATCGGCCAGCGCCTGCGCAACCCTGGTGACGTCGGCGCCGACCAGATGCGCGGCACCCAGCACGGCCAGCACATTCTGCACCATATGGCGGCCCGGCGCGCCGATCCTGGCGACAATCTCGTGTCCGCCAATCTTGGCGGCTATCACGGAGTGATCGGCATTGAGCTCGCATTTGATCAGTTTGAAGGTCGCCCGTGCATTCTCGCCGAACCCGTAGACATGCTCGACGCCCGCTTCTTTCGCCATCTTCTCCAGCAGCTTCCAGCGCTGGTCGTCGCGGTTGAGAAGGGCGGCGCCACCGGGCTCCAGTCCCTCGAAAACCTCTGCCTTGGCCTTGGCGATCTCGTCCAGGTTGCGGAAGAAGCCGAGATGAGCGGCCGCGATCAGCGTAATGATGGCGACATGCGGCCGGACCATTTTGACGAGGGGCCGGATCTCGTCCGGATGGTTCATGCCGATCTCGAAGACGGCATAGTCGCAATCCTGCGGCATGCGCGCCAGTGTCAGCGGCACGCCCCAGTGATTGTTGAACGACTGAGCCGATGCATGCACCGTACCGACCGCGGACAGAGCGTGGCGCAGTGCTTCCTTGGTGGTGGTTTTGCCCGCCGAACCGGTCACGGCAATCACCCTCGCCTTCGAGCGTGCGCGCGCCGCAACGCCGAGCTTTTCCAGCGCGACGAGCACGTCCTCCACGACGATCATCGGTGCCGTCAGCCGCCCCAGCGACGGCAGCTTGCCCTCGGCGACGACAAGCACGCCGGCGCCCGCCTTGATGGCGGCGGTGACGAAATCATGGCCGTCCATCACCTCGCCCTTGATGGCGAAGAAGGCGTCTCCCGGCTGCAGGCTGCGGCTGTCGATGGAAATGCCGGCGATGCCTTCAGGCATCGGACCGAGCGGCCGGCCATCCATGGCGGCAACCAGCGCCTCGGAGGTCCACAGATAGCTCACGCCGCTTGCTCCCTGAGCGCCGAGCGAACTTCCTCATGATCGGAAAAATGCAGCGTCTCGGTGCCGATGGTCTGGCCTTCCTCATGGCCCTTGCCGGCCACGATCAGCGTGTCGCCAGCGTGAAGCATCCCGACTGCCTCGTGGATGGCCTTGCGCCGGTCGCCGATCTCGATGGCGCCAGGTGCGGCCTCCAGGATCGCGGCGCGGATCGTCTCGGGAACTTCCGAGCGGGGATTGTCGTCGGTGACGATGACGACATCGGCCAGCCTTGTGGCGATCTCGCCCATGATCGGCCGCTTGCCCCGGTCACGGTCGCCGCCGCAACCGAATACGACGATGACGCGGCCGGTGGTAAAGGGACGCACCGAAGCCAGCACGTTTTCCAGCGCGTCCGGCTTGTGCGCGTAGTCGACATAGACCGGTGCGCCATTGGCGGCCGTCCCAACGAGGTCGAGCCGCCCCGGCGCACCCTTCAATTTCTCTAGCGCCATCAACGCCTTGGCAACAGATGTTCCAGTCGAAATGGCGAGGCCCGCCGACACCAGCGCATTGGCGATCTGGAAGTCGCCCGCCAACGGCAGGTCGACTTCATGGAGAACGCCGTCAACTTCGACCTCGGCGCGTTGGCGGTGGCGCTCGTGCTCGACCCGCTTCAGCCGCAGGAAATCGCCGTGGCGGCCGACCGTCAGCACGTTCAGTCCCGCTGCCCGCGCCGCCTTGATTGTCGGCTCCGACCACGGGTCGTCGGCAAAGATGACGGCCGGCGCGCCCTTCGGCAGCAGCGCATCGAACAGACGCAATTTGGCGCGATGATAGTCCTCGACCGTCGGATGATAGTCCATATGGTCGCGGCCGAGATTGGTGAAGCCGCCGGCCGCGAGCCTGACGCCATCGAGCCGGCGCTGGTCGAGGCCATGGCTGGACGCTTCCATCGAGGCGTGGGTGACGCCGGCCTCCGCCAACTCCTTGAGCAGCCTGTGCAGTGCCACCGGATCCGGCGTGGTCAGCGAGCCATATTCATTGCGGCCCGGCGCCACCACGCCGGTCGTGCCGATCGAAGCGGCGACCAAACCCGCCTGCTCCCATATCTGTCGGGTGAATGCGGCGACGGAGGTCTTGCCGCTGGTGCCGGTCACCGCGACCATGGTTTGCGGTTGCTTGCCGAAAATACGGGCAGCACTCAGCGCCAGCGCAAGGCGCGGATCGTCTACGACAAGAACCGGAACTGGCAGCCCGGCGACCGCACTGCCCTTGCCGACAACAATCGCGGCAGCGCCGCGGCTCGCGGCATCGGCGGCATAGGCTGCGCCATCCGCCTTGGAGCCGGTGAGCGCGAAAAAGACAACACCCGGTGTTACCTGGCGGGAGTCCGACGAAATCCCTGTAACCTCCATGTCGAAGGAAGCTGTCCCCTCGACAGGCAGGATACCGGCTAGATTTTTCAGCTTCATCGAACCCCGTTCATCGCAACAAAATAGCGCGCAGTTGCCGGCGCGCCCCAAGAATCACTGATAGGAAACCAGCGTTGCACCATTTTCATGGCTGAAATCTGGCTTCACGCCAAGCATGGAAGCCGCACGTCGGATGATGTTTGCAGCCATGATGCCCGCATTCGAGGCAGCCGTGGCACCCATGCCGGGCTTTTCCGGCTTCGGTTCGTCGGCGATCGTAAGCACTATGTATTGCGGATCGTCCATTGGGAAAGCCGCAACGAAAGCGTTGAAATTCTTTTCCTTCGAGTAGCGGCCGTTGACGACCTTCTCCGCCGTTCCCGTCTTGCCGCCCACCCGGTATCCTGGCACCCGGGCATTGCGGCCGGATCCCTTTTCGGCATTGAGGGCATAGAGATAGCGCATGCCCTCGACGGTCTTGTCGCTGACCACTTTCTTGGCCACCGCCATCGCCTGCTCCTGGGTGCGCGGCAGGAAGGTCGGGTCCATCAGATAGCCGCCATTCATCAGCGCGGCGCAGCCGACCGCCGTCTGCAGCGGGGTCGTCGACACGCCGTGGCCGAAGGCGATGGTAATCGAATTGACCTGCTTCCAGACCTTGGGCTCGGTCGGCCGGGCGACTTCCGGCAGTTCGGTCTGCATCTTCTCGAGGATTCCCAGGCGATGCAGGAATTCGCGGTGTCCGTCAATGCCAACCGCTTCGGCTTCCTTGGCAGAGCCGATATTGGATGAGTAGATGAACACTTCCGGCACCGACAGCACCCGGCCCTTGCCATGGAAATCATGGATGGTCTGATGGCCGATCCTGATCGGGCGCGATGCGTCGAAGCGGCTTTGCAGCGTTATCTTGCCGGAATCGAGCGCCATGGCGGTGGTGAAGCTCTTGAAGGTCGACCCCATTTCGTACAGGCCGGCGGACATACGGTTGAGCCGGTCCTTGTCCTGCGCGTTATAGGGGTTGTTCGGATCGAAATCTGGAACCGACGCCATCGCCAGCACCTCACCGGTCTTGACGTTGAGCACGACGGCACCCGCCGCGATCGCATGGTACTTTTCCATGCCGGTGGCGACCTCGTCACGTACGATATGCTGGACGCGCAGATCGATCGAGAGCTGGACCGGCTTCAAATCCTTGGCCACCGCCAGGCCCGACGCCTGAAGATCGCTCAAGCCCTGTTCGTCGATGTATTTCTCCATGCCGGAGATGCCCTGATTGTCGATGTTGGTGAGGCCGACAATGTAGGACGAGGTTTCGCCGGCCGGATAGAACCGGCGCTTTTCGGTGCGGAAGCCGAAGCCGGGGATGCCGAGCTGCATGATATCGGCCTGCTGCTTCGGCGTCAGTTGCCGCTGCAGCCAGACGAAGCCGGCGCCGCTCTTCAGCTTGTTGTATGTCTGCTCGTAGTCGATCTCGGGAAGCACCGTCGACAGCTTTTCGATCGCCTCGTCGGCATCGACGATGCGGCGCGGTTCGGCAAACAGCGACGCCGTCTTGATGTCGGTCGCCAGCACTTCGCCGTTACGGTCGACGATGTCGGGCCGCGATGCCGTCACCCGGCTCTGCGGCCCGCCCGACAGGTCGGGGTTCTGGAAACCCAGATAGACCAGCCGCCCGGCAATGGTCGAATAGATACCGAAGAACACCGCCATCGTCATGACAATGCGGGTCCTGCCCTTGCCACCGGTTGCCTTGCGGGCACCTTCGACCACGATCGATCCGCCCGCGCCGGGCTTCGAACCGCGCTTCAGCAGCCTGCCAACCTGTGGAAATCTGGCGGCCATTGGAAATCCGGTGATCATTGGACGATGCCTCCGGTCACCACCGGATCCTTGCCGCCAATATCAGCCATGCCGCCCAGCCGCTGCGATGAAAGGTCCTCGATGTTGACGGGTTTGGCCGGCAGATCGTCCAGCCCGACGATCTGGCGCGCATTGACCGGCTCGAGTCCGAGTTGCGATTTGTAGATTTCGGTGAGCTTCTGCAGGCGCGACGGCTGGGTAAGCAGGCTCCAGTCCGCCTTGAGCAGGTCGATCGTGTCCTCTTCATAACGGATCTGCGCCTGGATCTTGTGCACTGCCGCCAGTTGCTCCTCGGCCTCGCGCTTGGTCTTGTAGGTCAAGGCAGCCGCCGAAACCATGACGGCGATCAGGACTATGTCGCTGGTACGAAACACGTGTTCACCTCTCTCCCGGTCGATCGGCACCGGGAAGCTTTGGGCCAGGCAGTTTTGGCAGGCCGAAAATCGAAAAATCACCAGCGCGCGCCGGCGCCTCTGTACGGATCGCAGCGCGCAGCCTTGCCGAGCGCGCCCGCGGATTGGCCGAAATCTCGGCATCGCCAGGCGTCACGCCGCTGCCCTTCTTGGTGAAGGTGGCGGTGCGCGCCTGCGCCTCGGGCAGGTGCCGCGATCCGGTCGCTGAATCAGCTCTGTCGGCGATAAAGCGCTTGACCATGCGGTCCTCCAACGAATGGAAGGTCACCACGGCAAGCCGCCCGCCCGGTTTCAGCACGCGCTCGGCGGCAAACAGCGCCTTTGCCAGCTCGCCGAGCTCGTCGTTGACGAAGATGCGCAGCGCCTGGAAAACCCGGGTGGCTGGATGGATCTTGTCTTTCGGCGCGCGGCCGATATGCGTCTCGATGGCATCGGCAAGGTCGAGCGTGCGCTCAAAGGGGCGTTTTTCGCGACGGCTCTCGATCATACGGGCGATGCGCCCAGCATGGCGTTCTTCGCCGAGAAAACCGAAGATGCGGGCAAGATCGCCCACCTTGAAAGTGTTGACGACGTCGGCGGCGCTCAGGCCCGCCTGCGCCATGCGCATGTCGAGCGGTCCATCGGCGCGGAATGAAAAGCCGCGCTCCGGCTGGTCGATCTGCATGGAGGAGATGCCGATGTCGAGCACGACGCCATCGGCACTTTCAACCTGCTCGTCGAGCGTTGAGAACGGTGCCTGGACAAGCCTGAGCCTGCCGCCGGACTGCTGTTCAAGGGTCCGCCCCGCCGCGATCGCATCCGGATCGCGGTCGATGGCGACGACCGAGGCTCCGCTTGCCAGAATGGCCTTCGTGTAGCCGCCAGCACCGAACGTGCCGTCGACGAGCACCTCGCCTTTTGTCGGCGCCAGCGCCTCCAGAACTTCGGCAAGGAGGACCGGAATGTGACGGGCTGGTCCGCCAACGGCATGAACTTCATCGCCGTCGCCCGCCATCATTCCGGCCGCTCCCCGGGCTTCGTCCCCTGCCGAAGCTGCAAAAGCCGGGCGCGAGCTTCCGTCCCATAGGCGCTGAGCCGTCCCGGCTCCCAGATCTGAAAGAAATTGCCGCGGCCAACGAAGGCCACTTCCGCTGAAATGCCGGTATGCTCGCGAATGAAATCGCTCATCGTGATACGGCCGTCCTGGTCGAGCTTCAGAAACGTTCCATCGCCATGGCAGAAGAACGACATGTCGTCCGCCGCCTGCAGGAACGGGTCTTCCTGCGCGATGCGCTGCTCGTAGCGATCGAGCAGGTCGAGCCCACCGACATCCATCGCCGGGCGATCCAGGCAGCGTAGCGCATAAAGTTCCGAATAGCCGCGTTTCTGCACAACGGCACGGAAATGCGCCGGCACGGACACCCGTCCCTTCGCATCGATCCTGTTCACCGCGTTCGACAGAAACCGGTCCATTACGCCTTACGGCCGCTTGCGCCGCCGCACCCCTCTGCATCTTCCTGTCCGCGCCGCCCCGGCCCGGTCGCCGTCCAAAACCCACTTCATTATGACGGGCGAACGCAGGCAAACGCGCAGCCGCCGCGGCTGCCCGATTGGCGTACGCTTCACCCTGACACGGAACGAAGGCTTGAGTATCGGAATGGGATATCATGGGGTGTTATGGGCGTCAACGGGAACAGTCTTCAAAACGCGCCTGCCACGACTGGGGAGAGCAGCTTTGACGGCACTCCGGTCTTTATCCTCCATTAAGCCTAACGAAGGGTTTAGAGCCGTGTGGTCCAACCGGACGCGGCTTGCTGCGGATCGTTGCCGCGCATAGCCTCGGCATCTCCTTTTCCGGTCAGTAACGAGGTTTGAAGCCATGTCTGAAACAGCCAAGTCGCGCGCCGCGGCACTTCCTCATCTGCGTCGCGCCGGGCTGGCCAAGGGCGACCCAATTCCCTTGCCCTTGACCATGGCCGCCATTTTCCACGCGCCGGGTGACGCCACCGGCTACGATCAATATGGCCGCTTCAGCAATCCGACCTGGGATGCAGTCGAGCACATGCTGGCGCATCTGGAAGACGCCCCATGCGTCGCCTTTCCCTCGGGAATGGCTGCCATCTCGGCGGTGTTTTTCGGCCTGCTCAAAGCCGGCGACCGTATCCTGCTGCCGTCCGACGGCTACCATACGACGAGAGCGCTGGCAGACCGTTTCCTGAAGTCCTTCGGCGTCGCGTACGATGTCCGGCCGACATCGAGCTTCCTCGACGGCGGCTTTGACGGATACCGGCTTGCCTTCGTCGAAACGCCCGCCAATCCAGGACTGGACATATGCGACATCGCAGCCGTCGCCGAAGCCGTGCACAAAGCGGGTGCGATGCTTGTGGTCGACAACACGACGATGACGCCTTTCGGCCAGCGCCCGCTCGATCTCGGCGCCGATATCGTCATTGCTGCCGACACCAAGGCGCCGAACGGCCATTCCGATGTGCTGTTCGGCCATGTCGCCAGCCGCAACGCAGATATTATCTCGAGGGTGACCGACTGGCGCGAGACGTCGGGCGCCATCCCCGGGCCATTCGAGGCATGGCTGGTACATCGCGGCCTCGAAACGCTGGACGTGCGCTTCGACCGCATGTGCGCTTCCGCCGAAATGATAGCGCGACGGCTGAAAGACCATCGCGCAATCAGCGGCTTGCGCTTTCCGGGACTGGAGAGCGACCCATCACACAATCTTGCCCGCGCCCAGATGGAGCGCTTCGGATTTCTCATCTCGTTCGTGCTCGCCTCGGAGGACAAGGCCGAGGATTTCATCAACAACTGCGCGTTGATGCAGGCAGCGACATCGTTCGGCGGCGTACACACTTCGGCCGAACGGCGATCAAAAAGGGGAGATGCCGTTCCGCCCGGCTTCGTTCGCTTGTCGATCGGCTGCGAGCCGGTGGAAGAGCTTTGGCAGGCGATCGAGGCGTCGCTAGACCGCATCGGCACCTGAGCAGCGCGACTACGAATTCAGATCGCCGGCGTCGATCTTGCGCCGGCCGTGGAGAACGCGAACGATTTCGATCGCCTCTTCGCGGACACGATACAAAGTGAGGTATTCGCCGATCAGGTGACGGATGCCGGGCGCAATGTCTTCGCGCGGTGCACCTGAGAAGGGATGCAGGGTCAGCAAATCCACCGCCTTTGCAAGAGATCCACGAGGCGAACCGCCGCATTTGGATTCTGTTCGGCAATGTAGTCGACGATGGCTTCGAGGTCGATCAATGCCTGAGGAAGCAGGCGATATTTCACTCCTCAAGGTCTTTGGCCTCGGCCATTTTTAGATATTTGGCGCGCAGCCGTTCCATGATTGGCGGCCCGTCCAGCGCCGGTCCGCTGTCGATCCCCTCCTGCGCCATCTTGCGCAATTCCTCGACCGTGTAGCCGAGCAGGTCGCGCCTGTCCTTCCATTGTCTCAGTGCGTCGCGGATCACCTCGCTCGCCGAGGCATATTCGCCGGCGGCGACCACGTCGTCGACTGCCGCGGCCAACTCCGGCGACAGCGTGATGCTGCGTTTATCGACCTGTCCCATGACGCGCTCCTGAATATCGTCATCAACTGGTACGATTTAATCGCACCATTTTCAAGGAATGTCGCGCTCGATTGCGGGTCGAAAAGTGAATCAACGGCTGCGCCCGAAGACGTAACCTGCTGATATCAGGAGATTTCCTTTTATCGGGGAAACTGCCAGCTGGCCTGTAAGCCGGGTTCTGTATGGCCCTCGCCCCTTACGGGGCGAGAACGTGGCGGCCATTCATCTTGGGCGCATGTTGCCATGCGCCTCACGCAACCTACCCGGACGGTGAGCCGGAAACAGCCCTCGAGGGTTTCCCCTCGCACCGCCCCTATTCGGTCTTGCTCCCGGTGGGGTTTACCGTGCCGCTCCTGTTGCCAGTCGCGCGGTGGGCTCTTACCCCACCCTTTCACCCTTGCCACGATTAGATCGTGGCGGTTTGCTTTCTGTGGCACTTTCCCTGGGGTCGCCCCCGCCGGCCATTAACCGGCACCGTGTCTCCATGGAGCCCGGACTTTCCTCACCCGCAGCCTTTCGGCTTCGCGGGTGCGGCCGCCCGGCCAGCTGGCAAGGCGTATAAAGGGGTTCAGGCCCAAAAACGCAAACGAAAAAGCAAGTTATCGCTTGTCAGGCGGGCGCTCCAAGTGCTGCCAGTTGCACCTTGACCTTGCCGCAATAGGCTGCGGACACCGGGTTCATCCGTGTGGCGCCGTGGCCGGCATTGTATTTCAGGATCGTGCCGCAGGTCGTGCCGCCGCCGAGATCTTGCGCCATGGCAAGGTACTTCATGCCGTATTTGATGTTGGTATCGGGATCGTAGAGACCCTGAACCGAACCGCTATAGCCCATCATTCTTGCCGTCGCCGGCTTGATCTGCATCAGGCCGATCTCGCCGGCGCTGCCGACCTGGTTCGGCTGGTAGTTGCTCTCGATCTTGATGACGGCATTGGCGAGCGATACCGGCACGCCGTAGCTGGCGGCATATCGCGCAATGATCGCCGAATACTGTCCGCTGCCGCCGACAACCGCCGCCTGGGGCGCTGGCCTGCTCTTCGGAGCGACTGACGCCGTTGCCATGTGGTCGATACGTTTGCGGTTACGCTTCACATGCTGTTTGGCGATTGTCTTTCTCGCAGCGGTTGGCCTTTTCGCGGAGACTGGCTTTTTCGTCCTTACCGCGGCCGCTTTTTCCACTTTTGCGGTGGTGGTCTTCTCTATTTTTGTACCACGGGTGGCTTTCGGCATGGCGGTTTTGCCGGCTGCGGCACTGAAGCCTTGATCGGCCCGCTGGCTCAGCGGCGCGCTGTTCGCCGCGCTGAAGGCAAAAGTCATTACGCCGGCAGCAATGGCTGCCGTTAAAGCGGTCAATTTCTGCATGTGATCCTGTTCTGTTTGATCTGCACAAAGAACTTCGCGCAGATACCCTCAATCAACATCGGAACATCTGGGGATAGAGATCCGACAATCTGTACGGATCGCCTTTGACGACGGAATTGGCGCCAAAGAAGGCGGCGCAAGTCACTTTAGGTAACAGATTGTAACTTTTAATCTGGGAAAAGATTATTTGAGAGAGGCTATCCTTGCGGAAGCGAGCAGCCTTTCCAGCGTGCGGATCGTCGATCCGTCAGCCATGCCATCGACCAGGCGCTGCCGGAAATGCCGCTGAAATGCCTCGACCACGATTTCGGTCTGCCGGTCGAAAGCGCCGGTGATCTCGACGCCATAACCATAGAGCGACAGCATCGACTGCAGCGCCTCGACCTCGGCGCCGGTATCATCTGGCTTCAGTACGGCGCCGCGCCGGATCGGTGCTGCCGGCACAACATGGCCGACACCGGCGGCAAACAAGACTTTCCATGGAAATTTCTCGCCCGGATCGACCTTGCGCCCCGGTGCCACGTCGGAATGGGCGAGCACCCGCTGCGCCAGAATGGAATGGCGCTCGACAATGCCGACGCACAGGCCGATCACCGCGTCGATCTGCGGTTTTGGAAAATTGCGATAGCCCAGAGTATGCCCCGGATTGACGATCTCGATGCCGATCGAACAGGAGTTGATGTCGCTCTGTCCGAACCACGAGCTCTTGCCGGCATGCCAGGCGCGATCGCTTTCCCTTACCATCTGAACAATGCGGCCGTCCTCATGGACCAGATAGTGCGACGAGACCTCGCTTGCCGGATCGCACAACCATGCCTCGGCGCCGGCGCCGGTCGCCATGCCGGTGTAGTGCAGCACGATCATATCGGGTCTAAGCGTGCCGCGCCGCGGTCCGAAATTCGGCGATACCCTAACCTCGGCGCTCGGCTCGTCGGGCGGAAAGCCGCTCATGCGTGCCGCAGGCCTCGCTCGATCATCTCATAGGCCGCGTTGATCGCCGCCAGCCTGGTCGTCGCGATCTTGATGAATTCCTGCGGCAGGCCGCGTGCGATCAGCCGGTCCGGATGATTGTCGGAGACCAACTTGCGGTAGCGCCTGCGGACCTCCTCGAACGGCTTCCCACGCTCGATGCCGAGCACAACATAAGGATCGGCGGCGCCCAGATCGACATGCCGCGCCAGGATGCTCTGGTAGTGCGCCTCATCGATGCGGAAGATCTCGGCGATGCGATGCAGGAATTGGCGCTCGCGCTCATGCACCAGCCCGTCGGCCTTGGCGATGTGGAACAGCCCGTCGAGTATGTCCTCCAGCATCAGGCAATTCGAATGGCCCGAACCGCAAAGCTGCGCCATCCGCTCGGCATAGGTTTCGAAACCGGCAATGTCGCGTTTGGCCAAATCGTAGAGCCGCGCCACATTGCGCCTCTGTTCCTTCGGCACCTCGAATATTTCCTGGAAGGCGCGCACCTCGTCTTGGGTGACGATGCCGTCTGCCTTGGCCATCTTGGCCGACAGCGCGATCATCGCCACCGAGAAGGCGACGCGCCGGCGCAGATCGGCATCGCCGGAGAAAACCGTGCGCACGGCTTCGACCACTTCGGCGACGCCTGACGACGCTGAAGATGAAACGCGTGTGACGAAGTCGCCGAGGCGGTCCCAAATCGACATGAGGGTTTCATAGGGCCAACCGCCCATCGCTATCAAGCCAAGACAGTGCCGCAGGGGCTGGCCCAATCGATTTGGCGGAATGCCTGAGGCGGCTGGCGCTAGCGCTCACCCATGGAAAATCCGCAGACGGCAGCCTCGGCGCGCAAACGGCGAGCCTAGCGATTGGCGCCTTGGGTCGTCGTTTCGGCGCCAGCGTCGGCGCACTCGGCCGCAAGGCGCGGGTATCGTAAGCAGCAGAAAGGCCGGCGTGTGAGGCCGGCCTCTCTTGGTTGTCACATCAATTACTGCGCAGGGGCAGCCGGCGCAGGAGCGGGGGCCGGGGCCGGCTCGGCCGGTTTGTTAGCGTCAGGAGCAGCCGGCTTCATCGTCTGGTCGGATGCCGGCGGGTTAGTGCTCTGCGTCGTAGTGTTGTCGGTGCCGCTATCGCTGCAGGCTGCAACGCCAAGCAAGGCAAGCGCCGAGACCGACGCAAGAATGAGTTTCTTCATGATATCTCTCCTCTAATCACGCCACCGTTACCGGCGACGATCGAGAACACAATGCATCAGGTCATGATGAGTTTCGTAACGTTGCGTTTCCGCGTGTAACATCAAGCGCTTGGCCGTACAAAGCGTTGAGCACTAACAGGATGCGTAAAGTGAAAATGCCGGAGGCGCTGCCATGACCGCAAGATGGGATTTCTGGATCGACCGCGGCGGTACCTTCACCGACATCATCGGCCGGGACCCGGAAGGCGGGCTGCATCCCAGGAAACTCCTTTCGGAAAATCCCGAAGCCTATGCCGACGCTGCCGTCCAGGGCATTCGCGAACTGCTCGGCGTCCAGCCCGGCGCCCCAATCCCCTCCGCTCTGATCGGCGACGTCAAAATGGGCACCACGGTCGCCACCAATGCGCTTCTCGAGCGCAAGGGCGACCGCGTGCTGCTGCTCATCACCAAGGGCTTCCGCGATGCGCTGAGGATTGCCTATCAGGCCAGGCCCGATATCTTTGCCAAGCAGATCATCCTTCCCGAACAGCTCTACGAGCACGTCATCGAGATAGACGAACGCGTGCGCGCCGACGGTCGTGTCGAACGCCTGCTCGACATCGCCTCCGTGCGTCCTGCCATCGAACAGGCCAAGGCTGACGGTATCGATGCGGTCGCGGTCGTCTTCATGCATGCCTGGAAACATCCCGATCACGAAAAGGCGGTCGCCAAAGTCTGTCGAAAACTCGGATTCTCGCAGGTCTCGGTCAGCCACGAGGTCTCGCCGCTGATCAAGCTGGTCGGCCGCGGCGACACCACGGTGGTCGACGCGTATCTGTCGCCGATCCTGGCAAGGTATGTGCAAAGCGTTGCGGCGGAACTGGGTGCCGCGCCAATCTCCCCCCTTGTGGGGGAGATGTCGGCGAAGCCGACAGAGGGGGGCGCTGTCCCGCCAACATCTCAGTCTGTCACGCCCCCCTCTGCCCTGCCGGGCATCTCCCCCACAACGGGGGAGATTGGCCAATCCCCCCGCCTTATGTTCATGATGTCGTCGGGCGGCCTCACCGCCGCCGACATGTTCCAGGGCAAGGATGCGCTGTTGTCCGGCCCGGCCGGCGGCGTCGTCGGCATGGTCGAGACGGCAAAACTCGCCGGTTTCGGCAAAGTCATCGGCTTCGACATGGGCGGCACCTCCACCGATGTCGCCCACTATGATGGCGACTACGAGCGCGCCTTCGACACCGAGGTCGCCGGCGTGCGCATCCGCGCGCCGATGATGCGCATCCACACCGTCGCCGCCGGCGGCGGCTCGATCCTGCACTATGAGGCCGGCCGCTTTCGCGCCGGGCCGGATTCGGCCGGCGCCAATCCCGGCCCGGCCGCCTACCGGCGCGGCGGTCCGCTTGCGGTCACCGACGCCAATGTCATGCTGGGAAAGCTGCAGCCCGACTTCTTTCCGGCCATTTTTGGGCCGGGCCAGGACGAACCGCTCGACGTGCGGACAGTTCGCGAGACGTTCACCGCACTTGCCGCCGAAATCGGCGACGGCCGCTCGCCGGAAGCCGTTGCCGAAGGGTTCGTCACCATCGCCGTCGAAAACATGGCCAATGCCATCAAGAAGATTTCGGTGCAGCGCGGCTACGACGTCACCGAATACCTGCTGAATTGTTTCGGCGGCGCCGGCGGCCAGCACGCTTGCCTCGTCGCCGATGCGCTCGGCATGGAGGCTGTGCTGATCCATCCCTTTTCCGGCCTGCTCTCGGCATACGGCATCGGCCTGTCCTCGGTGTTTGCGTCACGCCAGCAGGCGCTGCTGAAGCCGCTGGCGGACGATTCCGGGCCGGCGATCAACGAGCTCATCGCAACGCTGCGCAAAGCCGTCATCGACGAACTCGCCGCGCAAGGCATCACCGAAGACGCGGTCGCCTCGAAGCCGGTGCTGCAGATCCGCTATGACGGCACCGATACCGCGCTGCCTGTGAACTTTGGGCACGGCTCGATTGCGCAGGCCAAGGCGGACTTCGAACTGGCGCACAAGGCGCAGTTCGGCTTCGTCTATGACGACAAGCCGATGATCGTCGAATCGGTCGGCGTCGAAGGTACCGATACCGGCAGCACCGGCCGCGACGAAAGCGATTCAGTTCTTGAACACAAGGCCGCAAGTCCTTCCGGGACACGGAAAATTTTCGTCGACGGCATCTGGCGCGACGCCGGCATCTTCCCTCGCGAAACGCTGAAGCCCGGTAACAAGATCGCCGGCCCCGCTTTGATCATCGAGCCGAACCAGACCATCGTCGTCGAGCTCGGCTGGCAGGCCGAGATCACCGCCAAGGACCATGTACTGATGCGCCGCATCGAGAAGAAGCACCGGCAGGCCGCACTCGGCACCGAAGCCGATCCGGTGATGCTGGAGGTCTTCAACAATCTGTTCATGTCGATCGCCGAGCAGATGGGCGTAACGCTGCAGAACACCGCCTATTCGGTCAATATCAAGGAGCGGCTCGACTTCTCCTGTGCCGTTTTCGACCGGAATGGCGCGCTGGTCGCCAACGCGCCGCATATGCCGGTGCATCTCGGCTCGATGGACCGCTCGGTGGAGACCATCATCCGGCTCAATTCCGGCGACATTCACCCCGGCGACGTCTTTGCCCTGAACGCCCCTTACAATGGCGGCACGCATCTGCCTGATATCACCGTGGTGACACCGGTGTTTTCCCTCCACCTCGAGGGGAGGGTGGCCGCGAAGCGGCCGGGGGGGGTCCTCTCAGAACGCACCACAAGTGCGTCGAGCACTGCCGCAACGACCCCCTCCGGCGGCTTCGCCGCCACCTCCCCCTCGAGGGGGGAGGAGATCCTCTTCTACGTCGCCTCGCGTGGCCACCATGCCGATATCGGCGGCACCGCGCCCGGCTCGATGACGCCGCTTGCCACAACCGTCGACGAGGAAGGCGTGCTGTTCGACAATTTCCGCATTGTCGATCGTGGCCGGTTCCGCGAAAAGGACGTGGAGACGCTGCTCACCGACCATCCCTACCCGGCACGCAATCCGCACCAGAACATCGCCGACCTCAAGGCGCAGATCGCCGCGAACGAGAAGGGCGTCGCCGAGCTGCGCAAGATGGTCGCGCATTTCGGCCTCGCTGTGGTCGAAGCCTATATGGGCCATGTCCAGGACAATGCCGCCGAAAGCGTGCGCCGTGTTCTGGAACGGCTGCCCGACAGTTCCGAATACGAATATCCGACCGACACCGGCCAAATGATCAAGGTGAAGATATCGATCGACCGGCAAAAGCGCGAAGCGACCGTCGACTTCACCGGCACGTCGCCGGTTATGAAGAACAATTTCAATGCGCCGGAGCCGGTCGCCCGTGCCGCGGTGCTTTATGCCTTCCGCGTCATGGTCGAAGACAACATCCCGATGAATGCCGGGTGCCTGCGGCCGATCAATATCATCATCCCCGACGGCTCGATGCTGAAACCCGCCTATCCCGCGGCAGTCGTCGCCGGTAATGTCGAGACCTCGCAGCACGTCACCAACGCGCTGTTCGGGGCGATGGGGGCGATGGCCAACGCGCAGGGCACGATGAACAATCTCACCTTCGGCAACAAGCAGTACCAGTATTACGAGACGATCTGCTCGGGCTCGCCGGCCGGCCGGATGAACGACGGCCGCGGTTTTGCCGGCACCTCCGGCGTCCACACCCATATGACCAATTCGCGCCTGACCGATCCGGAAGTGCTGGAACTGCGTTTCCCGGTATTGCTCGAAGATTTCCATATCCGCGAAGGTTCCGGCGGCAAAGGCAAATGGAATGCCGGCGACGGCACCAAGCGCACCATCCGCTTCCTCGAAAAAATGGAATGCGCGATCCTGTCCTCGCATCGCAACCGCCCGCCGCAAGGCCTGGACGGCGGCGGCGATGGCGAGGTTGGCTCGACCAAGATCCGCCGCAAGGATGGCCGCGTCGAGGTCCTGAAGGCCTGCGATCAGACCATCCTCGACGCCGGCGAGGCAGTCATCGTGACGACGCCGACGCCTGGTGGATTTGGCAAGGCCTGAACTCGCGTCAACAGGCTGTCACCGGCCTGTCATGACCCTGCGCTACCCGCTTGCGGCAAAGCAAACGGGGAATCGCCTTGCCATGACGGACATTTCTGGAGAACTGGTTTTTCGCCGCGGCAAGGAAGTTGGCAAAGCCGTCTACCAGAACCGCCCGCTGTCGAAAGCCGGCATCTCCGAGCGCTTGTTCGCCTTCCTGTTCTCCGGCCTTGTCTACCCGCAGATCTGGGAAGACCCCGAAATCGACATGGACGCGATGCAGCTCGGCAAGGGTCACCGCATCGTCACCATTGCCTCGGGCGGCTGCAACATCCTCGCCTATCTCACCCGGTCGCCGGAAAGGATCGATGCCGTCGACCTCAACACCGCCCACATCGCGCTGAACCGTATGAAGCTCGAAGCCGTCCGTCACCTGCCGTCGCAGGGCGACCTGTTCCGTTTCTTCGGCGCGGCTGAGACCGGGCACAATTCGCAGGCCTACGACCGCTTCATCGCACCGCATCTCGACCCGGTCAGCCGCCATTATTGGGAGCGCCGCAGCTGGCGCGGCCGTCGCCGCATCGCTGTCTTCGACCGCAATTTCTACCAGACCGGCCTGCTTGGCCTGTTCATCGCCATGGGCCATCGCACCGCAAAATTCTTCGGCGTCGACCCGGCCGACATCATGGACGCCAAGAGCATCGCCGATCAGCGCCGCTTCTTCGACGAAGAGCTGGCGCCGGTCTTCGAAAAACCGCTGCTGAAATGGGCGACTTCGCGAAAAGCTTCGCTGTTCGGCCTCGGCATTCCGCCGGCCCAGTACGATTCGCTGATCACCTCGGGTGACGGCACCATGGCCAGCGTGCTCAAGGCGCGGCTGGAAAAGCTCGCCTGCGATTTTCCGCTGAAGACCAACTATTTCGCCTGGCAGGCTTTTGCCCGCCGCTATCCCAATCCCGGCGAGGCCGCCCTGCCCGCCTATCTCGAAAAGCGCAACTACAAGACGATCCGCAACAATGTCGATCGCGTGGCAATCCACCATGCCAATCTGATCGAGTTCCTTGCCGGCAAGGATGCCGGTTCGGTCGACCGCTTCGTGCTGCTCGACGCACAGGACTGGATGACGGACGACCAGCTCAACGGGTTGTGGGCCGAGATCACCCGAACCGCCTCCACCGGCGCCCGCGTCATCTTCCGCACCGCAGCGGAACCCAGCCTGCTGCCCGGCCGCGTCTCGAATTCGCTGCTCGACCAGTGGCGCTACGAGAACGACGCCTCGCGCGAGTTTTCGGCGCGCGACCGCTCGGCGATCTATGGCGGCTTTCATCTCTACGTGAAGCAGGGCGCATGAGCACGACCGAGTTGCCGGCCAGCCATGCCGAGCTGATGGACGGCGTTTACCGCTGGCAGCGTCATATCTACGACCTGACCCGCAAATATTATTTGCTCGGTCGCGACCGGCTTATCGCCGGCCTGGATGTGCCGGCCGGCGGCACCGTGCTCGAGCTCGGCTGCGGCACCGGCAGCAACATCATCCTTGCCGCCCGCCGCTATCCCGGCGCGCGCTTCTTCGGCCTCGATATTTCGGCCGAGATGCTGGAGACGGCCACCGCCGCCCTTGCCCGCGAAGGCCTCTCCGGCCGCGTCACGCTGGCGCGCGGCGATGCCACGGATTTCGACGCAAAGGCGCTGTTCGGCGTCGAAAATTTCGACCGCGTCTTTGTCTCGTATTCGCTGTCGATGATCCCCGGCTGGGAGAAGACGGTATCCGCGGCTCTTGCTGCCCTGTCATCTGGCGGCTCGCTGCATATCGTCGATTTCGGCCAGCAGGAGGCCCTGCCCCGCTGGTTCCGCACGCTGCTGCGCGGCTGGCTGAAAAAATTCCATGTCGAGCCACGTCAATCGCTGCGCGCGGTTCTGGATTCGGAATCTGCAAGAACCGGTGCAAGCTTCCGTTTCCAAGCGCTTTATCGCGGCTATGCGTGGCTCGCTGTGATCGGCCTAGGTCGATAGCCAGGGTGTGTTGAGATTCAGGTCAGGCCGAGTCGAAAACGGTGGGCTCCGAGAACCGGCGCGGGGTGTACTTTTGGGTACGTGAGCACCGGCCTACGCCGGCCGTAGCCTTAACTGCCACGACCGCTCATGAGTGCTTTGGCCGGCGAAGGCCGGAAGCGCAGGAAACCGCCGTTTGCAGGCCGGTATCACCTGAATATCGATACAGCCTAATGCAGCGCCTTGACCAGCGCCGCCACCATTACCTGCGGCCGGTAGCCGAGCCTGGCCGGCGTCAGCCCGAGCCGCACCACAACCAGCTGCTCGGAGGGAATGATGGCGACCGTTTGCCCATCATGCCCCTCCATCCAGTAGGTGTCCTTGGGCAGGCCGGCGGCAATGCCGGCGCCGGGATTTTCCTCGTCGCCCGGCCCTTCGATCCATAATTGCCCCTTGCCGTAGACCTTCGAGGCAGTTGCCGGTTCCCGCATCCAGTCGACGAAGCCGGCGGGCAGGATCGCCTTGCCGTTCCAGACGCCACCCTGCAGCAGGAATTGGCCGAAGCGCGCCCAGTCGCGTGCCGTGGCATAGAGATAGGACGAGCCGACGAAGGTGCCGTGCTCGTCGGCCTCTAGCACCGCGCTCCGCATGCCGAGCGGATCGAACAGCGCGACCCTCGGCCACGCCAGCGCCTTGTCCTTGTCGCCGATCGCGTCCTGCCACAATCGGGACAGCATCACCGCCGTGCCGCTCGAATAGGAAAACACCTTGCCGACCTCGCCGGTCAGCGGCTTGGATCCGGCAAATGCTGCCATGTCCGGTTCGAGATAGAGCATGCGCGTCACATCGGCGACGTCGCCATAATCCTCGTTGAATTCCAGTCCGCTCGACATTGCCATCATGTCGGCGAGGCTGATCACGGCACGGCCATCTGCTTGCCAGGGTCGAAACAGGCCCTGGTTGGTGATCGCCAGCTTGCCGTCCTTCATCAGCGTGCCGACGATCGCCGCATTCACCGTCTTGGTCATTGACCAGCCCAGTAGCGGGGTCTTTTCGGAAAAGCCGTCGCCATAGCGCTCTGCGACGATGCGGCCGTTCTTGACCACCACCACCGCCCGCATGCCAGCACCGGTCAATGCCGGATCGTCGAGGATTGCCGTGACCTCGGGATCCTGCGAGGCATCGGCCTTGTCGCCCTCCGGCCAGATCGCATCGGGCAGCGGCGCCGGCGTCGGTGCAACTCCCGCGACAGCCTTGGCGGCGGCAATATCGCTGTCGGGAACCGAGGCGCAGCCGAGCCCGTCGCGGGCGACCGCGACACTCTTGCCGAGCCCGCCGAACAGGCCCGCCGAAACCGTTCCCTTCTCCTTGTCCACCGACACTCTCATCAGCTTCAGCAGCGGATGGCCCGGCGCCTGCACATCGACGGCGAGCACGTCGTCGGCGTCTCGCCCTGCGATGAAGACGTTCGAACAGACGATCTTGGCCGAATAGCCGGAACCGACGCGGATCAGTTCCGGCGGCGCGAAATACAGCCAGCCGGCGAGCATCGCAGCGGCCAGCACAGCCAGGCCCAGCAGCCATTTGACGAACTTCAGAAGGATCTGCATTTTTTTCGAATTCCCCCCGAGCGCGATCTATGTCATCGATTTGCCGCCATTGTTTCGGCAAAATCGCGGCTCTTGTCGAGCGCCGTCAACCGAATATCAACCATGATCGGCGATCACGAGGGACTGGGCGATTCTGTGGGGTGATCGTCCGGCTGGGCTTGCATGCATGTGTCCCAAACTGCGCAACGGTTTGGGAATGCATGAAACGAAGATCCAGGCGCTTCGCGTAAGTCAGTTTCAAACGCGTCGCGCCCGGTCGAGGGGCCACCCGCGGAAAGACCCATCAGCGGCCGGCTGAAACCGGCTCGGGAAGTAGCGATGCGCCGTTTCGCGGTCCTCATCACGCTGATGCTGCTTGGTGCCTGCTCGACGGTCGATGATCTGACGCCATCGCTGTCGTCGTCCAGCGCCCCGACGGTTGCGGTACGCGCGCCCCGTTTTGCCGATTCCGACCCGCATGAATGGGATAGCGGCGCACCGTGGAGCTACGCCGTCCACGGCACCGACGTCTCCAAATACCAGACATCGATCGACTGGCCGGCGGCCAGGGCCAGCGGCATCTCCTTTGCCTTTATCAAGGCTACCGAAGGCGGAGACCGGTTCGATGAAGCTTTCAACGAGCATTGGAGCCGCACGAAGGCCTCGGGTATCCCCCGTGCCGCCTATCATTTCTTCTACTTTTGCACGCCGGCCGCTACCCAGGCGCGCTGGTTCATCCAGAACGTGCCCAAAGACAGTTCGGCGATGCCGCCCGTTCTCGACATGGAATGGAACCCGAAATCGCCGACCTGCAAGCTGCGGCCAGATTCCGCCACGGTACGCAGCGAGATGAGCACATTCCTCAAAATCGTCGAAAAACACTACGGCAAGAAGCCGATCATCTACACGTCGGTCGACTTCTTCGAAGATAATGGTCTATCGGGTTTCCGGGGCTACCCCTACTGGCTGCGCTCCGTCGCCGGGCACCCGCGCCAGAAATACGGCAGCCATCCATTCACCTTCTGGCAGTATACCGGAACGGGCGTCGTGCCGGGCATGGCCGGAAACGCCGACATCAACGTCTTCAACGGCTCCGAAGCCGCCTGGAAGAAGTGGTTGCGGCAGAACACCCGTTGACACCAGGCCTGCCGCCTGCTTTTCGACACAGCCAATGACGAATACCCGCAACCGCTGGTAATCTTCTCGGAAGGATGGCGATGCGATCGCGCTTTGGAATTCTCGCGGCGCTGCTCCTGACCGCCGTGCCGGCCGCGGCACAGCAATGCGGCGGCGATTTCGAGGCATGGAAGCAGGGCGTGGCGGCGGAGGCCAGGGCGGCCGGCGTCGGCGCTGCCGGCCTTGATGCGCTGGAAAACGCCACCCTCGATGAGAAGGCGCTGGCACGCGACCGCGCCCAGGGCGTCTTCACCCAGACCTTCATCGAATTCTCGAACCGCATGATCTCGTCGCATCGACTGAAGCAAGGCGCGGCCAATCTGCAAAAATATGCCGAGATCTTTGCCCGCGCCGATCGCGAATTCGGCGTGCAGGCGCCGGTCATCGCTGCTTTCTGGGCCCTGGAAACCGATTTTGGCGCCGTGCAAGGCGATTTCCACACACTGAACGCACTGGTCAGCCTCTCGCATGACTGCCGCCGCCCGCAGTTGTTCCGGCCGCAGATCGTGCCGCTGCTGATGCTGATCGATCGCGGCGTGGTGCCGGCCGACGTGACCGGTGCCTGGGCCGGCGAGATCGGCCAGACGCAGATGTTGCCTTCCGACTATCTCGGCCACGGCGTGGACGGCGACGGCAATGGCCTGGTCGACCTGCGCGGCAGCGCGCCTGATGTGATCATGAGCACGGCCAGCAAGATCCAGTCGCGCGGCTGGAAGCGCGACCAGCCCTGGATCGAGGAAGTCCGTGTGCCCGACGATTTGCCGTGGGAGCAGACGGGACGCACCAACAAGCTGCCGTTGATGCAATGGACCCAGTGGGGCGTTACCAGGCCAGACGGCACGCCGCTTCTCGACAACGGCCTGAAGGCCGGCCTGGCGCTGCCCATGGGTCGCAAGGGGCCAGCCTTCCTGACCTACGACAATTTCGACGTCTATCTCGAGTGGAACCAATCCTTCACCTATGCCCTGACCGCGGCAAATCTTGCCGCCCGGCTGGGGGGCGCGCCGCGATTCGATCCGCGCAACCCGGAACCCGGCCTCAACGGCGACGAGATGAAGGCGCTGCAGACCAAGCTCGAGGCGAAAGGTTATGACGTCGGTACCGTCGACGGCATCCTAGGCACCAACACCCGCGAGGCGATCCGCAAGGAGCAGATGCGGCTGGGCCTGCCGGTCGACGGCTGGCCGACGCTCGAGCTGCTGGCGAGGCTGTGAGGGCGGTGAATGGTGAATGGTGAATGGTGAAAAGAATAGCACCCGAGCCGCACTGAACACCAGAGCTACTACTATTCACTATTCACTATTCACATCACCGCCTGGCAAGCAAGAAATCGATGAAGGCTCGCAGCGGCGCGGGAACCTGCCGGGAACTTGCGTGATATAGATAAAAACCCGGAAATCTCGGCGACCAGGCTTCGAGAAAGCGGATGAGCTTTCCCGCTTCGATCCACGGCCGGACCTGGTATTCCAGCATGTACGCCACGCCGACCCCATCCAGAACCGCCCCGATCATCAGGTCCGTATCGTTGACCGTCAGGCCACCGCTGACGGCCACTTCCAGGGCACGTTGGCCTCGGGCGAACTCCCACCGGTAGAGATTGCCGCCGCTCGGCCACTGGAAATTGATGCACTGGTGCTGATGCAGGTCCGCGGGGTGACGGGGTATCGGGTGATGCTGCAGATACCTCGGCGCCGCCACTGCAGCCATCTCGAGCTCCTCGCTGAGCTTCACAGCCACCATATCCTTGTGCAGCCGCTCACCCAGTCTGATTCCAGCATCGAAGCGGCCCTCGACGATGTCGGTGAGCATGTCGTCGACAATGATTGTGAGGGCGATATCGGGATAGGCGCGGCGGAAATCGCCGAGGATCGGCGCGATGAAACGCGTGGCGGCGATGCGCGGAACATTGATGCGCAGCGAGCCTGCTGGCCGGCCGCGTGATGCATGCGCGTCCGCGACGGCGCCTTCCAGTTCGCCGAATGCCGGTGCGATGCGGGCAAACAGCTTCTCGCCCTCAGCGGTCGGCGACATGCTGCGCGTGGTGCGGTTAAGCAGGCGGATACCGAGACGCTCTTCCAGCCCACGTATCGTCTGGCTGAGTGCTGGAGGCGAAATCCTGAGCTTGGCCGCGGCGCGGACAAAGCTTCCCTCTTCGATGATTGCTGCAAATGCCGTGAGTTCGGAAAACTCGCTTCCTCGCATTATGTACCTCAGGCTTAACAAGTCAGTTAGATAATAGGCTATTCTCTGAGCAATAGCATGCCCCTAGCTTTTCCCCGGAACGCCGCTCGATCGAGGCGGCCGTAGCCAGACGAAGGAACAGCCATGCATCGTCCACTCGAAGGCAAGACTGCACTTGTGACCGGCAGCTCGCGCGGCATCGGACGCGCCATCGCCGAGGGGCTCGCGGCCAAGGGTGCTGCCGTGGTCGTCAACTATGTCGGCAACGAGAAAGCAGCCAGGGAAGTCGTTGCCGCCATTGAAGGGATTGGCGGAAAAGCCGTCGCCATCCATGCGGACGTCTCCAGCATCCCCGACATTCGCAAGTTGTTCGACGAAACCGAACGGCAGATGGGGCCGATTGACATCGTCGTAGCCAATGTCGGCGTCGCCGTCATAAAGCCGCTCGTCGAGGCCACCGAAGCGGACTTCGATCATGTGTTCGGGGCCAATGCCAAGGGCACCTTCTTCACGCTTCAGGAAGCGGCGCGCCGCGTTCGCGACGGTGGTCGCATCATTGCCGTCTCGACCGGTGGAACCAGGATGTTCTTCACGCAGACGGCGCTTTATCTCGGCAGCAAGGGAGCCGTCGAGCAGTTCGTCCGCGTCCTCTCGCGTGAGCTTGGCCCGCGCGCCGTTACCGTGAATGCGCTTTCACCAGGCTTCACCGACACCGACCTGCTTCCGGAGCGGGACCGCGCCGTGGCCGCCGGCATGTCGCCCTTCGGCCGGATCGGAGCACCGCGCGACGTCGCCGATGTCGCGGTTTTCCTGGCCTCGGACGAGGCTCGCTGGCTTACCGGCGAGAACATCCAGGCCGGCGGTGGCGTGGCCTGACGGAATGGTGAATGGTGAATGGTGAATGGTGAATGGTGAATGGTGAAAAGAACAACACCTGAGCCGCGCAGAGCACAAGAGCTACTACTATTCACTATTCACTATTCACTATTCACTATTCACTAATCCGCCATGGTCTCCAGGCTGGCAAACCCCTGCGGCGCGTCGCCTTCGTCGAATGGCGTTGCCACCTCGACGAAGGTGTCGGGATAGAAGCCGTTGAACCGTGTCCTGAGCGACAGCGAGTAGGCGCCGATATGGCCGATCTCGATCCAGTCGCCGGTATCGACGGTTTCGGGCAGCCAGAACGGCCGCGACAATATGTCGACGGAATCGCAGGTCGCGCCGCAGACCTTGAACGGCACGATAGTCTTATCCTCGCCATTGCGCGAGCGGATCGCCGGATCGGGGATGAAGCGCGCCGGCAGCGTGATCTTGCCGGTCCATGAATCCGACAGCGACGCCCAGATGCCGTCATTGATGTAGAGCCTTTTGCCCTTGCGCAGCAGCACGCGCACGATCAGCGACAGGCAGCGCGCCACGATCACTCGGCCGGGCTCGGCCACCAGCGGCATCTGGTCGAATTGGTACTCCTGGAGGTCGCCCGATAATCGCGACATGATCTGGCCGAGCGACGGCATCTCCGGCTTGCGGCTGTTCGGATCATGGCCATATTCGGCCGGAAAGCCGCCGCCGACATCGAGCCCGGCAATGTCGAAACCGACGCGGTTGCGCACCCAGTCGGCCGAAGCCAGCGCCCGCTCATAGGTGTCGGGATCCTCGATCTGGCTGCCGACGTGAAAGCACAGCCCGACCTTGTAGCCGGTTCGGTTCAGCCGTTCGGCCAGTTCGACCGCATTGGCCGGTCCGGCGCCGAACTTCTTCGACAGTTCGTAGGCCGCCGAGCCTTTCGTCTGGATGCGCACGAACACGGTGATCGCGCCCGGATCGATGTCGAGCGCCCGCACCACCCTGGTCAGCTTGGTGATCTCGTCCTCATGGTCGAGCGAAATGACGCGAATGGCGTATTTTTCCAGCGCCAGCCTGATGTCCGACTGCGCCTTCACCGGGTGCATGTAGAGCATCTCGGCGTCCGGCGAGACGGCGCGCACGGCGGCGAATTCGCCGGGCGAGGCCACATCGAAGGCGCTGACGCCGGCCTCGACCAGGGCGTTGAGCACGATCTGCTCACCATTGGTCTTGACCGCATAGGCGGTCTTGCCGGGAAACATGCCCATGAACTGTTTGGCGTCCGCCTTCAGCACCTGCGGGCGGAAGCAATAGATCGGATCGTCCGGGCGAAGCGCCAGCGCTGCCTCGCGGGCATTTTCGAATCGCTGCATGGACGAATCCCTTGACTGAGGCTGCGCACAATTAATCCAAGCTAGCGGCTAATGAAAACAATTCTATGTCTCGCCGCCCCGGCTTCGCGGCGCTGTTCCGGTTCTGCACGCCGGTTATGAGCGAACTAGGCCATCGCTCAGGTTTCGGGTGGCCCTTGCGGCCGGATCGGGTATGGCGTGAACAGACGCCTGAAGAGGAAGGCATCTCGTCTGGGAGGACGGCCAATGGCGATAGCTGCCACCACCACGATGCGCGGGCCGATGGTGCTCAAAGACTGGGCGCAGCTTCTGCTGCTCGGCGCCATCTGGGGCGGTTCGTTCTTCTTTGCCCGCATTGCGGTGTCGGAACTTCCGCCGCTGGTGCTGGTGCTGTTCCGCGTCACCATCGCGGCGATCGCGTTGCAGTTCTATCTTGCGGTCCGCGGCCCGTCCTTTCGCCTCGCCTTCCCACATATCGGCCTGTTCTTCCTGCTGGCGCTCGCCAACAATGTCGTCCCTTTCTCGCTGATCTTTGCCGGCCAGACCGAGCTTGGCGCCGGTGTCGCTTCCGTTCTCAATTCGACGACGCCGTTCTGGACGCTGATCCTCGCCAACGCCCTGACCAGCGACGAAAAACTGTCCTGGAACAAGCTTGCCGGCATCGCCCTCGGTATCGCGGGAACGGCGGTGATGATCGGTCCCGGCCTTGTCGCCGGGCTCGGCGGCCCGGTCTGGGCGAAATTCGCGCTCATCGGAGCGTCGGTATCCTATGCGGTTGCGCTGATGATTGCCCGCCGCTTCAAGGGTGTGCCGTCACCGGTCATTGCCACCGGCCAATTGACTTGCTCGACCATCATCATGATCCCGGTCGTTCTGTTCACCTATGATGCTGCCAATCTGTTTTCGGCTTCGCCGCCGGTATGGGCGGCTGTGCTGGCACTGGCTCTGCTGTCGACGGCCTTCGCCTATATCCTCTATTTCAACCTCGTCGCTTCGGCCGGCGCCACCAACGCCTCGCTGGTCACGCTCATCGTGCCGGCCAGTGCCATCCTGCTCGGCTTCCTGTTCCTGGGCGAGCGGCTCGAACTGTTCGAACTCGGCGGTATGGCGCTGATCGCGCTCGGCCTCGTCACCATCGACGGTCGCCTGTTCGGGCGGCGCTAGAGATGGCGCTATATGGGCGTGATCGCCGGAACAGATGAACCCTGCCATTCCAGACGCCAGAGACCGCCTTGCCGGAGATTCTGAACGAGATCGGGATGGAAGGCGGCGAGGCAGGTCCCGCCAACATGTCTCACGGAAGGATAGACAAAACCGGTCGCGGCGTCTTGCTTGCGGAGTTGCTTCGCCAGCGCCTGACCGGCAGGATAGGCTAAGGCTGTATCCGGATCGAGCACCGGGTCCTTGCTGAACTCAGCGCCGCGCAGATCGTGAAACGAGCCTATGAAGTCGGCAACGAGCTCCGCATAGTCGGTAACGTTTTCGAACCGTTCGATCGCAGCAAGCTCGCGCGTCAGATGAAACGAGACCTCGCCGAGCGCGGTTTCCGCATCGAACGCACAGTACCAGACGCCCCTGGCATCATCGTTGAAACGATTGCCGCCCGGACGGGTGTAAGCGAACGCCGCATTGATGAAGGTGTAGCCCGGCCTCCCGAAAACCAGTTCGCGCGGATCGAGGTCGGGCAATCCCCCTTGCTGCGCCTGAAGACGGCCGCTGGTGGCTCCTTCAAGCTCCGCAAGGTCCTCCAGATCTCCATGATTCCGGGCCAACGGCATCAGGACCGGCTCCTTGAGCCTGCCTGTCGAAATCAGCCGGATCGTGTCGCGCTGGGAAATGTCGGCGCGCGGCGGGATCTGCATTCAAAGTCCGCCACGCAAAGCGTCGATGTGTTGGCGAACCTGCAGCAGCTTCGGAATGCCGCCCTCGATCATCACGTCCAGGGGGCGCCGGCCACCATACAGAGGTCCTTTGTTCGGCAACCGCACCCATTCATCGGCAAGCGCTTCGGAAAACAGAAGCCGCAGTCCCTTGAAGATGCCGATCAGGGCGCTGATGCGTGTCAGCGAATCCTGGGAGAGAACGCCCTCCCACTCGCCTTTCTTCATACGGAACCAGGTTCTCTCCGATACGTCGCCGATCAAGGTGCAGATCTCGGTGCTGGTCAGATGCCAGATGTCTGCGATCCTGACGATGCCGGCAACAGCCGCTGGCGTGAGCCGCGCCCGTGCCGAGGCATCCGCCAGATTTGCCGGCAAAGCCTGATTTGCAGGATCGCGAACCGCATAAGCGACACTCATTCCAACCTCCATCACTTGGCAGACAATATACTGCCAATTGGCAGGATATGCAAGTCCCGGCTATCCTCACAACGCGCTGCTGGTTGCCCCATCGCATTCGTATGGCGTGCAGCACCCGGTTGGACATGCAAAGGACGCTCTGACGCTCCGAACCTTCAGTCGGTCCGAAAATCGAATCCGATTTCTGGAGCGGTAGCGCTGCCATTCTCGTTACTGCCCCGGCTTTGCCACAGATTATTCACAGGTCCCGAGCCGGCTTTTGACAAAGAGTTTCAATGCCTAACGGCAAACGGCAGGTCGCAAATTCCACAATCTCGTCGCATTGCAGCAAAGTTTCTGCTTGCCTGTGGCACAAATGACCCTAGACTCTCGCCATAGCTCTTTAAGAGGAGGCTATGACATGGGACTGACGAGGCCGATCAACGCATTGATGATTTGTGCTGCGTTTGCATTCATCGGCGCCCTCATTATGGGCGTCCTTCCATAAGGCCGCTAAGCGGGGGAAGACCAGCACCGAATACTACAACCATTGAAAGGGCCGGGCATTTTGCCCGGCCTTTTGCATTCCCCCGATCTTTGACATTTCGCATTACGCCGCGGCCGATCCAGCTGCCTCGACTTCGTGCGACCTGATGCCGATCATGTGGCAGATGGCAAAGACCAGATCGGCCCGGTTCATCGTGTAGAAGTGGAAATCGCCGACGCCGCGCTCGACAAGGTCCAGCACCTGCTCGGCCGCAACCGCGGACGCCACCAGCGCATGCGTTTGCGGGTCGTTCTGCAGCCCATCGAAGCGCTCGGCCAGCCATGCCGGCACCAAGGCGCCGCAACGCGCCGAGAAGTTGGCGACCTGGGTGAAATTGTGCACCGGCAATATGCCCGGCACGATCGGTATGTAGATGCCGGCCCGCCGTGCCCGCTCGACATAGCGTTCATAAAGATCGTTGTCGAAGAAGAACTGGGTGATCGCCCGCGTCGCTCCATTGTCGGCCTTGCGCTTCAGCATGTCGAAGTCGGTGGCGAAATCCGGGCTTTCCGGATGCTTTTCCGGATAGGCCGAGACCGATATGTCGAAATCGCCGGCGCCCTTCAACGCGTCGACCAGCTCGGCGCCATTGGCATAGCCTTCCGGATGCGGCCGGTAGGCCGCGCCGACGCCCTCGGCCGGATCGCCGCGCAGGGCGACGAAACGCTTGACGCCCATATCGGCGAACTCTCGGATCACCGCATCGACCTCGTGACGCGCCGCATCGACGCAAGTCATGTGCGCCGCCGGCGTCAGCGTCGTTTCGTTGAGGATGCGCTTGACGGTGCGGGCCGTGCGCTCGCGGGTCGAACCACCGGCGCCATAAGTGACGGAGACGAATTTGGGCTTGAGCGGCTCCAGCCGGGTGACCGTATCCCACAGCCTTGCTTCCATCTCGTCGTTTTTCGGCGGAAAGAACTCGAACGAAACCCTGACCTTGTCGCCGATGTCGGGGCGGCGGGAGAAGCGGAACTGGTTCATCAGGCGGTTTCCCCTATCGGATACGCATTGGCCGGTTGTCTGTCGTTGGAAGGCTCGGCAATCAGCATGCGCCGATCGCGGCCGAGCCAGAGTTTGACGGTGAGCTTGGCCTCGTTGCCGCCGCGCGGCTCGAATTCCTGGCTGTCCTCGAGATCGAGGCCAGCCTCGGAAAACCAGTCGCCGATTTGCCGGTCGGAAAAGCCGAGACGCATATGCGCGTGCTCCTCGCGCAAGAACTCCAGCGTGTGCGGCGCGAAATCGACGATCACCAGCCGGCCGGCCGGGCGCAACAGCCGTGCCGCCTCGCGGATGGCGCGGGCAGGATCGTCGAGATAATGCAGCACCTGATGGATGGTAACGAGATCGAAGGCGTCGCGCTCGACCGGCGGCGCAAAAATATCGCCCTGCCGCACCTGCGCATTCGAAACGCCGGCCTTGTCGAGATTGGCGCGCGCCACCGTCAGCATCTCGCGCGACATATCGATGCCGACACCGCGCCGATAGAGCGGCGAAAAGATCTCGAGCAGGCGCCCGGTGCCGGTGCCGAGATCGAGCATCGACTGGAACGGCCGCTTGCCGACGAGCTTTACGAGTGCTGCTTCGACCGCGCGGTCCGGCACGTGCAGCGAACGGATATGGTCCCAGCTTGCGGCGTTGACCGAGAAGTATTGGGCGGCCCGGTCCTGCCGCTTGCGCTTGACCGCGGCCAGCCGTTCGAGATCACGCTCGACCTGTGGATCGGCGCCGCGGATGCCGGAGACCAGCCTGAGCACGAAATCGCGCGACGTGTCGGAATCCGAAAGCCGGAAGAAGGCCCACGAGCCCTCCTGGTAGCGGCCGATCAGCCCGGCCTCCAGCAGCAATTTCAAATGGCGCGAGACGCGGGGCTGCGACTGGCCGAGGATTTCGGTGAGATCGGAAACGGTTAGATCGCCGCGCGACAGCAGCGCCAATATACGCAGCCGGCTGGATTCGGCTGCCGCCTTCAACGTATCTACCATCGTGTCGAGAGCGACATGCATGCGAGCATTCTCTTTGAAAAGATATAAACATATGTTTATGTCGATTTTGATAGGCTTGCAAGCGCTATGTCGCTTCCGGACAAGAAAATGACGCATGCGTGGCGGATCGCGCAAAGCCGCAAGCATCGAGGCGAGAACCATGTTCGAAACGCGCAGCGGCGAAAAGCTTCTGGAAACCGACCCGGAAACGATGCCGCCGGATGGCCATGTCGTCTTCATCGGCCGCATCGCTTCGCCTTGGACGACACGGGAAACCTGCCCCAAAAACATGAGGGCCGCGCGGGAGACAGGACAGCCGGCGCACTTGGTCATCGACCCGCTCTACCGGGATGGCCTGCTTGGGCTGGAACGCGCCAGCCACGTGATCATCCTGTCCTGGCTGCACCATGCGCCGCGGCAACTGATTGTCCAGAAACCCCGCCATGCAGTTGAACCGAAGGGCGTCTTTTCACTGCGCTCCCCTGCCCGGCCGAACCCAATTGGGCTGCATGTAGCCAGGCTGGTTGCCGTCGACATCGATATCGGCCGCATCGATCTCGACGCCATCGACGTGCTCGACGGCACGCCGGTCATCGACATCAAGCCCTATTTCGCTTCGACCGATGCCTTCGCCGAGGCGACCATGGCCGGGCGGGACGAGTCACCCAGATCGGATGAGCAGTGAGCGCCCCGACCGGCCGCCGCCGCGCCATCGCCAAGGCACTGACAGCGCTCCTGCCGCTGGCGCCCTATGCCGACATGGAAAAGATCCGTGCCGATGCCGGCGCCGTGCATATGAAGACCTTGCCACCGAGCATTGCCGTATGGCTGGCGACAATAGCCCACATCCGCCATATGCACACCGACTACGAAAAGCTGCTGGCCGAAGGCTATGACCGCGATTCCGCGCGCTTCTTCGTCATCGAACAGACCAACATCGTGCTCACCCGCTGGCGCGCCACCCGCTTGCTCGACGATGGCGATGAGGCATAGAGCGATGCAAGCACACGCGTCGAGTTCTACGCTCTTCACCATTGTGATTGGCGAAATCCAGGGATGACAGCCAATCTCGAAAGTTGCAGGACTGAACGAGGCGCTAAACTAGCGTGCCAGCAAGCTCAAGGCAGTCGCGACGATGTCGGCGACCGGACGCGTGCCATCCAAGGTTATTGCCGCCTCGTCCGTCGCTGGCGCCTCCAGCGTGGCGAACTGGCTGTCGACCAGGCTTGCCGGCATGAAGTGGCCCTTGCGATTGCCGACGCGCCGCATCGCCGTTGCCGGGTCGATCTCCAAATAGACGAAAACGATATCCGGGCAAAAGCCGCGCAGGCGATCGCGATAGCTGCGCTTCAGCGCCGAGCAGGCGGCGACCACACGTTGCCCGCTTGCGATCGACGCGGCCATGCGCTGGCCGATCGCGTCGAGCCAGCCTTCGCGCAGCGCGTCGGTAAGCGGTTGTCCGCTCGCCATGCGCGCGACGTTTTCGGGCGGATGCAGCCTGTCGCCTTCGATAAAGAGGGCGCCCAATGCCGCTGCAAGCGCTTCGCCGACGACCGACTTGCCGCAGCCGGCAACGCCCATCACCACGATGGCGGGTATCGTTCGAACAGTGCTCGCCGGCTTATATGACACGTCGTTCCCGGTCATGCAGGTCAGCGGCTTGCCGGCGCGCGGCCATAGAGCAGCAGCATGGCGACGATGACGACGCCGTAGATGATCTGCCGCCCCGCCTCCGGCATCTGCATGACGGAAAGGATGGATTGCAGGAGCGTGATCAGGATGACGCCGGCGACGGTACCGAGATACGAGCCCCGTCCGCCGAGGATCGAGGTGCCGCCGAGCACCACGGCAGCGATCGACGGCAGCAGATAGGCATCGCCCATCGACTGTGCCGCCTTGGAGGCATAGCCGGCCAACAGCACGCCGCCGAAGGCCGAGAGCCCGCCCGAAACCGCAAAGGCGATCATCACCACGCGCCGTGTGTCGATGCCGGAAAGATAGGCGGCACGCTCGCGGTTGCCGATGCCGTAGACAGTGCGGCCGAAGCCGGTGCGGGTCAGCACGAACACCATTGCGGCGCCGATCAGCGCCCAGATGAGAACTGCGTTCGGCACGCCAGGAACGGCAAAGCCGGTCGCCAGATAGCGCATCGCACCGGTTGCCGAATCCTGCGGCGAGAAACCGCCCGTATAGACCACCATCAGCCCCTGCGCGACCGCGTTGGTGGCGAGCGTGATGATCATCGAGGGAATGCGCAGATAGGCGACGCCAATGCCGTTGACGATGCCGATCAGGACACCGCAGAAGATGCCGAACGGAATGGCAAGCGCCACGCCGACAGGGCCGTACGCGGCTGCGGCACAGGCCATCATGGCGCCGACCGCCACCGACCATGGCACCGACAGGTCGATCTGGCCGAGCAGGATGACCAGCATCATGCCGGTGGCGATGACGCCGAGAAACGAGGCCACCTTGAGCTGCTGCAACAGGTATTCAGGCGACAGGAAGCTGCGCGAATAGAGGCTGCCGAGGAAAAGCAGCAGCACGATACAAGCGAACGCCGTCAGCACCGCCGGGTCGGCGCGGCGGAGGAATTTCGGCATGCGGCCGGCGAGACCACTCACAGTCGTTTCGCTCACAGGAACCACTCCAGCCGGTTGCGGACCCGGAACAGGGCGAAGGCGCCGAGGCTGACCGCGATCAGCAGGATGACGCCCTGGAACAGAGGCTGCCAGAGCGGATCGAAATCGAAGACGAACAGCAGGTCGCCGATGGTGCGGAAGGCAAGCGCGCCGAAGATCGCGCCGATGGCGCTGCCCTTGCCGCCGAACAGCGACACGCCGCCAAGCACGACCGCGGCGATTGAAAACAGCGTATAGGCGTTGCCGCTCGCATAGGCCGCATCGCCGGTATAGGTGAAGAACGTCAGGAACAGCCCGCCGATCGCGGCAAGCAGCCCGGCAAGCGCATAGGCGGCGAACTTTCCACGCCGGATCGGCACGCCGGACATGTAGGCCGCCATCTCCGAGGAGCCGGCTGCATAAGCGGCGCGGCCGAGCACCGACCGGCTGAACGGCACCCAGACGACAAGCACGACCGCCACCAGCGCCACCAGGCTCGCCGGCACAATACCAAACAGGCGCCCGGTCAGCGCGTCGGCGAGCCCCTCATTGACCGAGCCGCCCGGAAACGGCCGCAGCAGCAGCGCGATGCCGAAATAGACCGCGCCGGTGGCGATGGTGGCGACGATCGGCTGCAGGCGCCCATAGATAACGATGGCGCCGTTGATTGCCCCGCACAGCAGCCCGGTGCCGAGCACGGCGATGACGCCGAAGGCGGTCTCGATGCCGGTGCCGACGACCAGCCACGACGCCAGGCAGTTGGTCAGCGTGAAGATCATGCCGACGGAGAGGTCGATGCCGGCGGTGATCACCACCAGCGTCTGCGCCATGGCCACGAAGGCGAGCAGCACGCCCTTGTTCGAAGCCGTCTGTACGACGTTGGCGGTGAAGCCCGCCGGATGGTTCGAGGTGTAGATGACGAACATGACGACGAAGATGCCGAACGCCAGCAGCGTTCCGCGCTGTTCGGCAAGCCAGTAGCGCCAATCCTTCACGCGTCCGCTCCTTGCTTTGGCATCTCTTCGTGAATGTTGAGCGCGCTGGCGATCAGCGCCCGCTCGGTGATTTCGGCGCCGACCAGTTCACGCTTCACCGCCCCGTCATAGAGCACCAGCACCCGGTCGCAGCAGCCGATCAGCTCGTCATAGTCGGTCGAATAGAACAGAATTGCCGCGCCCTGGTCGGCAAGCTTGCGCATCAACTGGTAAAGCTCCTGCTTGGTCCCGACATCGATGCCGCGTGTCGGGTCGTTGAGCAGGATGATCCGCGGCTGCCGCATCAGCCATTTGGCGATGACGACCTTCTGCTGGTTGCCGCCGGACAGCGCGCCGACCGGAATGTCGAGGCCGGCCGTCTTGATCGCCAGAAGACCGACCATGTCGTCGATCAGCCGCTGCTCGGCGGCGCGATCGATGATGCCGGCCCTGGACAGCCGGTCAAGGGCGGCGAAGGAGAGGTTTTCGCGCACCGTCATCGGCAGCATCAAGCCTTCGGTCTTGCGGTCCTCCGGGATCAGCGCCATGCCGATCCGGTCATCGCGCGCGGCGGCCGGGCTGGCGATCGCCACCGGCCTGCCGTCGATCAGGATTTGGCCCGACAGGCCGCGCAGCACACCGAAGAAGGCGAGCAGCAATTCGCGCTGGCCCTGGCCGTCGAGGCCGCCAAGCCCTACCACCTCGCCCGCCCCGACCGACAGCGAGACATCGTGCAGCCGATCCGTCCATGACAGGCTGCGCGCCTCGAGAACCGGCGCGGCTGTAGCAGCCGCCCGCGCGGGCTTGGGCGGAAAGATGTGGCTGTATTCGCGCCCGATCATCAGTTCGACGACCTCATTGTCGCTCTTGGTGCCGGCCGCATAGCTGGCGACATTGCGGCCATTGCGGAACACCGTGCACTGGTCGGCCAGCTCGGCGATCTCGTTCATGCGGTGCGATATGTAGAGCAGCGCCAGCCCTTCCGAACGCAACCGCTTCAACACGGCAAAAACCCTGGCGACGTCAGCGGCGGTCAGAGCCGAGGTCGCCTCGTCGAGGATCAGGATGAGTGGCTTGCGCGCCAGTGCCTTGGCGATCTCGACCATCTGCCTTCTTGAAAGAGGAAGATCCTTGACCAGCGCCAGTGGATGGATATCGGAGGCGCCGGCGCGAGCCAGGGCTTCTTCCGCAACGCGGCGCTGTGCCTTGCGGTCGATCATGCCGAAACGCTTGGGCGGATCGGAAATGGCGATGTTGTCAGCCACGCTGAGTTCGGGGACAAGCGACAGTTCCTGGAAGATGCACACGATGCCGGCCTGGTTGGCGGCGGCCGGCGAAGCGAAGGTCACTTCGCTTCCGTCCAGCATCATGCGGCCTTCGTCGGGCGCGACGACCCCCGCCATGACCTTGATCAGCGTCGATTTGCCGGCGCCGTTCTCGCCGAGAATGGCGTGGATGCTGCCTGGAGTGACCGACAGCTCGGCCTTTTCCAGCGCCCGCACGCCGCCATAGCGCTTGGATATGCCTTCCATGCGGAAGAGCGGAACCGCACCGTCCATCGGCCCTCCCCAGGCGCTTGGCAATCAGGATGTCGAGCGCCGACGCCGCGGGATTTCCCGCGGCGTCGGGCTGTTGGAGCTTACTGGTTTTCCTTGCTCTGGCCCATGATTTCCTGCGCCGTGAAATTGATGCCGCAGGTCGGGAAGGAATTGCCGACGAAGAAATTGTCGGACTGGTCGGGGAAGTAATCCTGGCCTGCCTTGAAGTTCGGATCCTCGACGATCGCCAGCGGCAGCTTGACCGCTTGCGGCACGACCTGGCCTTCAAGTGCCGCAATCGCTGTCTTGATGGCAACCGCAACCTGGGCCGGGCCGGTACCGGCCGACGAGCATTTCAGGCCGTCAGCGGCGAACTTGGCGCAGAATTTGCGGAAGCCATTCTCCGTCTCGCCGCCGAACGGCACGAACGGATGCTTGGCATCGATCATCGCCTGCACGATGCCGGTATCGCCGCCCTGCCCGGTAACGCCGTCGAAGGGACCATTGGTGGCAATGGCGTCGGCCGAAGCCTTTTGCGCAACGCCGTCATCCCATTTGCCAACGACCTCGGTGACATCCCACTTCTTGCCGGACGCGTCGAGAACCTCGTGGATGCCGTTGTGACGGTCGGTGTCGACGGACGTGCCGGCGACGCCGCGCACTTCCAGCACCTTGCCGCCGTTCGGCACATGCTTGACCAGCCAGTTGCCCCACAATTCGCCAAGGCCTTTCTGGTCGACATTGACGTTGATGGCATCCTTGGTGTCGAGGATGTTGTCGAAAGCGACCAGCACGACGCCGGCTTCCTTGGCCCGCTTGATGACAGGGCCGAATGCGGTCGGGTTCTGGGCGTTGACGACAATCGCGTCATAGCCGGAATCGATGAAATTGTTGATTGCCGAAATCTGGGCCGGCACGTCTTCGCCGGTCGAGACCACCTTGAATTCCTTGAGCTTGGCCGCGACCTCCGGCTGCGCCGCATAGGCCTTCGCCGTCTGCACCATCTGGATGCGCCACGTGTTGGCGATGTAGCCGTTGGCCAGAGCGATGCGGTACGGGCCGTCTTTTTTGGGGAACTTGAAGAACTGCGTATCGGCAGACCAGGGCGCGAAGCACTCAGGCTCGGCCGATGGCCCCTTGACGATTTCAGGATCGGCGATCGCCGACGAGCTCAGCATGACAAAAGCAGTGGCGGCAACGATACCGCCAACGAGTGACTTGATCATCGATATTCCTCCCAGTTGCAGTTTTGTTTGTTGTTACGTCGATGAATTTGCGCGTTCCCGGCCCGGCACCTCCCGCCTTACCCGTTGCGCGTTCAGGTGGCCGAATGCCGACCCGATTTCCTCCTTTATTGCCCGGCTAATCCCGCAAAAAACTATCATATTATACATAATAAACAAGCATGAGCTGTCGCTTATGTATAATAAACAGACTCCGCTCTTCGAGGCGAAATTCCGACCGTGGAAAGTGGTAGCGCTACCATGACGTTATGTAAAGCGCCATTTACATTGCGTTGAGCTCGCTTCAGCGCGCCGTGCTTTCACGTCGCTTGAGTTCGAAGCCGAGGTCGACGACCCGCTGCTCCGGCCTGTTGCCCTCGATAGCCGCAAGCGCCATAGCGACAGCCCGCCGGCCGATCTCGTAGCGATAGGTCCGAACGCTGGTGACCGACGGGAAAGCAACCTCCATCATGTCCAGATCGTTGAAGCCGACGATGCCGATCGTCTTCGGCACGGCGATCGAAGCGCGATGGCATTCGAACAGCACGCCAAGCGCGATATCGTCATTGTTGCAGAATACCGCGTCGAGGCTCGGCACCTTGGCCAGCGCGTCGCGGAACAATTCGCGGCCGAGTGTCACGCTGGAGGGCACCGGCGTCGTGGTGGTGAGCCTCGGATCGAACAGGCCGGCCGCCTCCATCGCCGCGCGATAGCCGGCAAGCCGCCGCTGCGAACGCGGATCCATGCGCGCGCCGATGAAGCCGATCCGGCGATAGCCCGCCTCGATCAGATGTTCCGCCGCCGCCTTGCCGCCCTCGAAATGTGAGAAACCGACCATCATGTCGACCGGATCGGGCCCGGTTTCCATCACCTGCACGACCGGACAGCCTGCCGTTTCCAGCAGTTTTCGCGAGGCCGGCGTCTGGTCGATGCCGGCCACGATCAGCGCGGCCGGGCGTTGCGGACCAAACACCTGCAGCAGCCGCTCTTCCTCGAGGCCGGAATAGTGGGTGTTGCCGAGCTGGATGCGGAAAGGGCCGTCCGACAGGCTGTCGTAGATGCCGCGCACCACTTCGGCAAAGACGTTGTTGGTAAGCGACGGTACCAGGACGCCAAACACCTCGGCGCGCGCCGACGCCAGCGCCCGCGCATTCGGGTCGGGCACATAGCCGAGCTCGTTCACCGCAGACTCGATCTGGCGGCGCAGATCTTCCGAGACGCGCCCCGGCTCACGCAAGGCGCGCGATACGGTAATGGCGCCGACGCCGGCCTTGCGGGCGACGTCGGCGATGGTCGGGCGGCCGCCGCCGCGGCGCGAGCGCGGCTTGATCACTATACTCGTCCCGACGCCGGGCAACCGCCCAGACGCGACCGTGAGACGATGTTCAGGGTCTTTGCCACTGCTGCCTTGCCAACCCGTTGCCACACCTTGTCTGGCGTCGCGCAGCCCTCGGCTATTGTCAAGCGACCGCCGGAGAGACTGTGCCCGTGTCGCCGTGCTTCAGGCCGTCACAGCAGCGCTCCACCGGGCCTTCCACAGCAGCAGCACCATGGCCAAAATGTTCAGCAGGTTCCAGGCAATGCCGTTGAGGAACGCGGCGGCATACGAACCGGTCAAATCGTAGATCCAGCCCGACATCCAGCCGCCGATTGCCATGCCGAAGATGGTCGCCATCATGACGATGCCGACGCGCTGGCCAGCCTCTTTGGCAGGCATATATTCGCGCACGATGATCGCATAACAGGGCACGATGCCGCCCTGCGACAGGCCGAAGACCAGCGAGACGACATAAAGCGAGGCAAGCCCGTCGAACGGGATGTAGAACAACAGCGACAGGCATTGCAGCACCGAGCCGATCAGCAGGGTTTTGACGCCGCCGATGCGATCGGCAAGGAAGCCCGAGCCAAGCCGACTGACGACGCCCGCCGCCAGCATGATCGACAGCATATCGGCGCCATGCGCCACGCCGTAGCCGAGATCCATGCAGTAGGCGACGATATGGACTTGCGGCATCGACATCGCCACGCAGCAGCCGAGTCCGGCGACGATGAGCAGCGCCTGCAAGGCCGCCGGCGACAGCGAGATCGGCTGGACCACGCGGCTGCCCGGCGATCCGGGAGCCGCGTGGGGCGGTGCGCCGCGCCGGAGCAGCAGGATCAGCGGCACCATGGTGACCAGGCAGACGACGCCGATCGCGGCATAGGTGAAGCGCCAGCCTTCGGTCTGCATGACATAGGGCATCGCCGTCGGCCAGATCGCTCCGGCGAGATAGTTGCCGGACGCGGCAGCCGTCACCGCAACGCCGCGGCGCCGGTTGAACCAGTGCGAGATGTCGGCAATCAGCGGCCCGAAGATCGCCGACGAGCCGACGCCGATCAACAGGCCCTGGACGAGGGTGAACTGCAGGATCGAACTGGTCAGCGACGCCAGCAGGAAGCCGGCGCCAAGTGTAATCGCGGCAATCAGCGCCGGAACCCAATACCCCACGCGGTCGATGGCGCGGCCGAACAGCACATTGCCGGCGGCAAAGCCGACCATGGTCGCAGTATAGGGCATCGAGGCAGCGGCGCGATCGACGCCGAATTCTGCCTGCACGGCGGGCAGCACCACGACCACCGCCCACATGCCGACCCCGCCTATGGTTGCCAGCAGCATCGAGACGCCGAGCCGTATCCAGGCATAGGCACTGTCGATGCCGGAACTTGCTGCCTGGTTTGAGACGATGGGGGTCAAGAACGTTTCCTGTCCGCAGTTCTTAAATCGGCGGTTCTGACCACTATCAGCGCATTCGCATCGCGGAGCAGCGCCACGACGGGCCAATCCGTGGCTCCAGGGATGCGGGCCGAAGTGGAACAGTGGCGCACCATAGGGCGTTTTCTTTTCGAACGAGCTTGTGGAAGGAGTTTGCCATGACCGCGCAACGGAAATGGTCTGCCGACGTCACCGAGCATAGCGACGCGCTGGATCTCGAGGAGCACATCTTCGAATCCCACGATCCGAGGAAGATCGCCGCCTCGCTGAGGCGGTCGGCCGAGCACAGCGACCGGCGCAAGGCGGGGCCGTTTCAATCCGCCATGTCGATGCTGAATTTCTACATCAACCGCGCCGGCAAGAACCTGCCGGCGGCGCAGAAGAAAGTGCTGGAGGACGCAAAGGACGAACTGCGCGTCCTTTTTGGCCGCCCAAAGGAAGACTAGAATCGGTCACTATTGATTGGTTCTGCCAAATCAGGCTGAACTGGACCTAGTTACAGGGCCTCTTTGTCGCCAGTCTGCAGGCTGGCTTGCATTCGCAAGCCTGCAAAAGCCTGGCGTCATGACGGTCAAGATCGGCATCAATCCCATCACCTGGAGCAATGACGACGTCCCGGCGCTTGGCGGCGACACGCCGCTGCAGACCTGCCTGTCCGAAACCGCACAGGCCGGTTATCGCGGCACCGAGCTCGGCGGGAAATTTCCGCGCCAGGCTGAGGTGCTTGGGCCGCTCCTGTCCTCCTATGGCCTGGAACTCGTCTCCGGCTGGTATGATGGCCGCATCCTCGACCGCACGGTCGAAGAGGAATTCGCGGCGATTACCCCGCATCTGGCGTTGCTGCGCGACCTCGGCGCCAAGATCGTCGTCTACGCCGACACCTCGCGCGGTCGCCATGACGGCATTTTCGCACCGATCTCCGAGCGTCCGCGCCTCGGCGACGGCGACTGGCGGGCCTATGGCGAGAAACTGACCGCCCTCGCCACCCGCATGGCCGCATTCGGGGTCGGCATGGCCTTCCACCACCACATGGGCACCATCGTCG
The DNA here is from genome assembly GCF_040321065.1 of Mesorhizobium sp. M0563. Classification (NCBI taxonomy): domain Bacteria; kingdom Pseudomonadati; phylum Pseudomonadota; class Alphaproteobacteria; order Hyphomicrobiales; family Phyllobacteriaceae; genus Mesorhizobium; species Mesorhizobium sp. M0563. The sequence goes on along the minus strand of NZ_JAMYQV010000012.1, from coordinate 101,095 downwards.
AGACGGACGATGAAGTTGACAGGCTGATGGCGGCGACGGGGCACAGCGTCGGACTGTTGTTCGATACTGGCCACTGCCTGTTTTCGGGCGGCGACCCGCAATCGCTGTTGCAGCGGCATCTCGATCGTATCGTGCATTTCCATTGCAAGGATGTTCGCAGGGCGGTCCTGGAAAAGGCACGCCGCGAGGACATGAGCTTCATGGCGGCGGTAGTGGACGGCATTTTTACCGTGCCCGGCGATGGCTCGGTCGATTTCCTGTCATTGCTGAAACCCCTCGCCGCGCGCGGCTATGAGGGTTGGATCGTTGTCGAGGCTGAGCAGGATCCGGCCAAGGCGCATCCGCTGACCTATGCCAGCAAGGGCTATTTCTCGCTGCTCGCCACCGCCCGGCAGGCCGGCTTCGAAGTGGCAACGCGGCAGGCAAACTGACCGGCCCGCATTGCGAGCCGGAGGAACATAATGGGCGCGCGCCTCGATGGGGTTAGCGACGCGAATGCGCCCGGCGATCCGCGCCGCCTTGCTCCCTGCGCGGCGCGGATCGCAGAATCCCGGCTCTGGATTTCAAACCCCGACGTTCGAGCTTGAGGCCGGCCGGAAGCCGTGCCTTGATGCAACCGAGGAGGAGCGACATGGCTTTCGAAGCTGCGCTTGGCATGGAACGGCTTTGCACCATCCGGGAGATTGCCGAGAAGGCGGAACTTGGCGCCGCCACCGTTCATCGCGCGCTGAAGAACAGCCGCGAGGTCCACCCCGAAACCAGGCGACTGGTGCTTGATACCGTCTGTCGGCTCAACGAGGAAAAGATCGCCCGCGCCGCCCGGTTCGTCGGGGAATAGTGCCTTGGCCGACCACATGCGCCTTTCCCTCGACATCATGTCGGTCGACCGCGCTTCGGAAGAACCGATGCATCGTCAGATCTACGGCGCCTTGCGACGCTTCATCCTTGACGGCCAAATCCCGCAGAACACGCTGCTGCCGTCGACGCGCTCGCTGGCCGAAGACCTCAAGGTCGGGCGCAACACGGTCATCGCCGCCTATGACCAGCTCCTTGCCGAAGGTTTTATCGAGGCGCGCGCCGGATCGGGCACCTGGGTAGCGCCGATCCAGCAGAACCGTCCCTTGGCATCGCTGCGCGCCGGACTGGCAGCGCCGCAAAAACTGTCGCGGCGCGGTCAGACCATCGTCAACGGCCCGCAACCGCCGCGTAATGCCGGCGTCATCAATTTCCATCCCGGCGTGCCTGAAACGGCGTCGTTTCCATTCACCATCTGGTCAAGCCTTCTGGTGCGCAATGCACGCAGCCGCGACGAGAGCCTGCTTGGTTATCTCTCCTTTGCCGGCCACCCCGGCCTGCGTCAGGCCATTGCCTCGACCATCGGCCTGTCGCGCGGCATCAGCTGCACCGCCGACCAGGTGATCATCGTCACCGGTGCGCAGGCAGCGCTCGATCTCGTCTCGCGCGTGCTGATGGACGAAGGCGACCATGTCTGGATGGAGGAGCCCGGCTATCTCGGCGCCAAGAGCGCCTTTCTCGCCAGCGGCGCCAGGCTGGCACCGTTGAAGGTCGACCGGCGCGGTTGGCATCTTGCCGATCCGGAGCTGCCGCCGCCGCGGCTGATCTATGTGACGCCATCCTGCCAATGGCCGTTCGGCACCATCATGCGCATCGAGGAGCGATTGCAGTTGCTCGACATCGCCGAACGCAACGGCGCCTGGATCGTCGAGGATGACTATGACGGCGAATACCGGTTCCGCGGCCGGCCGGTGCCGGCGCTGCGCGGGCTCGATCATGCCGACCGCGTCGTCTATATCGGCAGCTTCGGCAAGACGCTGATCCCGGCGCTGCGCATCGGCTATCTGATCGTGCCGCGCGAACTGTCGGTGCCGTTCGACCGGGCGGTGAGCATCACCGGCCAGTTCGCGCCGCTGATCCTGCAGGCAACGGTCAACGATTTCATCACGCAGGGCTATTTCGCCACGCACCTCAAACGCATGCGCCGGCTCTACGCGCGCCGGCAGGCGAACTTCGTCAAGCTGTGCCAGGAGCATCTGGCGGAATGGCTGACCGTCACGGAAAACGATTCCGGCATGCAGCTGCTGGCGAGCTTCGTCAGGCCCTACAAGGACAGCGACGTGGTCGCCGCCGCCGTCAAGGAGGGGCTCGACGTCCAGGGCATCTCGATCAACTACCATTCCACAGAACCCGAGCACGGCCTGCTGCTCGGCTATGCGGCAATGGACGAACGCCAGATCCTGCGCGCGGTGCTGGCGCTGCGCGCCGCGTTCCTAAGGTTGGACAGAAGCTAGAGCCAGGCTTCCCCAATCCGGGCTTTCCGGCGCCGGCGCATGTTGCCTGGCAAGATCGGGAATCCCTAGGATCCCGGCTAGCGACGCCGATGCAGCCAAGGCAGCGCCCGCTTCAATCTCTTGGGGCGAAGAGATCGCCCCCATGGATCAGCCGCGCGCGCTTACCCTACTGCTTGATCTCGGGTTCGACGAGCTTCGCCAGATTTCGCAGCGACTCCTGCCAGCCGAGATAGCAGGCCTCAACCGGGATGGCGTCTGGAATACCGGCCTGCGTGATATTCACATCGGTGCCGACCGACACTTTCTTCAATGTCACAGTCACCTCGATCTCGCCGGGCAGGTTGGGGTCGTCGAACCGGTCGGTGTAGCGCAGCTGCTCATTGGGCACGAGCTCGACATATTCGCCGCCGAACGAGTGGCTGTCGCCGGTGGTGAAGTTGCGGAAGGACATTTTGAACGTACCGCCGACTTTCGCCTCGAAGTGATGAACCGTGCAGGTGAAGCCGTTCGGCGGAAGCCATTTCGCAAGTGCATCCGCTTCGAGGAACGCGCGGTAGACTTTCTCCGGGCTGGTTGTCAGAACGCGGTGCAGACGTACGGTGCCGGGCATATCGTAATCCTCCGTGTTGGTGATCGATGCCCCTAGGACGAGCGGGAGCCCGGCCTATCCGACACGGGCCTGCGGATTTTTTGACGACCGGTTATGCCGGCCGGAATCCTCGCCCGGCCGCCGGACAAGGAACTCGGCCGCAGGGTAGCAAACCGCGTCGGAACTGGTCTAGTTCACACTGTCGAACTTCTGCAGATCAACCGGTGCCGCTTTGCGCAATTCGACATCATCCAGCGAAGCATTTTCCAGCGCCACCCGCGCCGCCGCGTCGATGTTGTGGATCATGTCCTGAATATCGGTATCGTCATGCGCCGGGTTCATGGCGATCATCACCGTGCGATTGAGGATGTCGAGCGAGCGCTTGCCGAGATCGTCGGCGTAATCCAGCCGCAGGTCCTGGTTCTCGGGCAATGCATAAGGATTGAGCGCCGGATGATGCGCCCCTTCATGCATCAGCACCTGGTCCCACTGGGTGAAATTGTGACGGCCGGTCTTGCCGGCAACGACGCTCGGAATGGTCTTCGAAAAAGTCTGCGCCGCCTGCTCGCTCGGCAGTAGGTACATCACCTGTGCGGCGCAATCGTCGTCCGGGCTGTTCATCGGCGACGGTGTCAGACCGAGATTGCCGAGATGGCGGGTGCCGGCCAGCACCATCTTCTTCTCGGCGCGCATCGCCTCGATGATGCCGTCCAGTCGATCGAGTTGGACGTTGAGCATCGCTCCCATCAGTTCGGAAGCACGCGCGCCGATGCCGGCGAAGGGTTTGATGCTGTCGCTTCTGCCCTGCCAGTAGAAATGGCAAGGGTCGATGGCGCAGCGCGCCCGCTCCGCCACTTTCGGGTCGCTGGTGGCAATGCCGCCGCCCTCGCCCGAGGTCATGTTCTTGAAGTAGTTGAAGGAATAGGCGCCGGCATGGCCGATCGAGCCGAGCTTGCGGCCCTCATAGCCGCCGCCGATGCCTTGGCAGACATCCTCGAGCACCAGCAAGCCGCGCTTGGCAGCAATGTCCATGATCGCATTCATGTTGCAGGCCGCGCCCCACATATGCACCGGGATGACCGCCCTGGTGCGCGGCCCGATGGCATCGCGCAAGGCGACGGGATCGATGGTCAGGCTCTCGTCGATGTCGACGATGACGGGAATGGCCCCGACCGACAGCACCGCGGTCGCTGTCGCCATATAGGTGTGCGCGGGCACCAGGACCTCGTCCCCCGGACCGATGCCGAGCCCGATCAGGCCGGCCGCGAGCCCATAGGTGCCGCTGGCGGCCAGTGCGAAATGCTCGACGCCAAGATGCTGCGCATAGCGGGCCTCGAAGCGGTCGCATTCGCTGTCCTTGCCGTAACGAAACAGCGCGCCCGAGCGGATCACCCTGGCAATGGCTTCGATTTCCTCTTCGCCGGCGGTGTACATGGCAGGCCTCCAAGTTACTTGGTAGTTTGGGTCACTTGGTAATGTGGGTCGCTTGATGGTGTGGACAGCTGTAGGCTTGTGGGCACAGTTTGGAAGAACCACTCCGCCGCTATTCGACCAAGCCATCTGCGCCCGGAAGACGGTTCCTATGAGTGGTTTTGAACCCTGATTGGGGAAATCGGCAGCTAAGTGTCTCAGCCGGCAGGCAAATCGTACCCATCCGAATTCGCCAAAGTGGCCCTGTCGGAAAGCCAGCTTTCGGCGTTCCATTCCGGCCAGTTGGGCAAACGGTTGGTTCCATGAAATACGGGACACACTTTGGAAGACCCTCGAGACCGGCGCGCCGGCGGAAAGGCCGACATTCGTGAACGCCGCCGGCTCCAGCAAACGGATCGTGCTCCACGAGGACGATGTCGGCATGTGCCACGGCGCCAACAGCGCCTTTCTCGAATTGAACGGGCTAGGTGTCTGCAGTTCCGGCGCGGTGATGGTGCCGTGCCCGTGGTTCCTCGAAATGGCCGAAAGCGCCGCAGCCAACCCTGGCCTTGACCTTGGCGTCCACCTGACGCTGAACAGCGAGAAACAGCACTACAAATGGCGGCCGCTGACCGCGCCGTCGCGGGCGGCCGGCCTGACCGACGAGTTCGGCTTCTTATGGCCCGACGTGGCGACCACGCGCCGCAAGGCGGTGCCGCAGGCGGTCGAGGCCGAGCTTCGCGCCCAGATCGACACCGCCTATCGCGCCGGCATCGACGTCACCCACCTCGACGCGCATATGGGCGCAGCATTGTCGCCCGAATTTTGCGACATCTACATCAAGCTCGGGCTCGAATATCAGCTGCCCGTGCTGCTGACCAAGACCCTGTCCGCTTATTCCCCCAACGACAATCTGGTCGGCGTCACCGAGGAGGCGTTCCAGCGCGGCGTGGCGCTGGCCCGCGCCGGCGGCTTTGCCATTTTCGACGCCGCCATCCAGACGACCTGGGGCCGGCCGCGCTCCAGGCCGATCGAGCCCGTTTACAAAGCGCTCATCGAGGGTGTGCGCGAGGGCCTGACTTTCTTTTGCCTGCATTGCAACGCGCCCGGTGAACTCGAGCTGATCGAGCCGCGCTCCGCCTATATCCGCACCGAAGAGTACGAGCTGTTCCGCGACCAGGGCTTTCGCGACTGGCTCGCCGCACAGCCGATCGATGTCATCGGCATGAAGCCGTTGCGCGAGGAGCTTCGCGCAGCACTCTCGGCCGGGCGATCGTCAACATCAGCCCGCAACAACGCGGGCGAACAGCGATTGACGTCGGCAAAGGCCCGCAAAGCGGCCACCCGATCCGCGACGTGAGCCGATCGTCGCGGCCGGAAAACGGCGCCAGAGGGATTGGAACTGCAACGACAAATGGGAGAATAAGATGAAAACTCTTCTGAAAGCGGCATTGGGCGCCTTCGTCACGGCGGGCCTGATGACAGGCATTGCATATGCCGCGGGCCTCAAGGATCCGAAGGACGTCCACATCACGTTCGTCGTGCATGGGTCGGCGTCCGATCCCTATTGGTCGGTGGTCAAGCGCGGCGTCGATGACGCGGCCGCCCTCACCGGCGCCAAGGTCGAATATTACGCGCCGCAGGTCTTCGACGTGGTCGAGCAGGCCCGGCTTCTGGACGCCGCCATCGCCACCAAGCCGGACGGCATCGCGGTCTCCATCGCCGACGCCAATGCACTCGGCAAGTCCGTCAAATCCGGGCTTGCCGCCAATATTCCGATGGTGGTTCTGGATTCCGGCGAGAAGGAAGGCGCCGAGCTCGGCACCACGCTCTATGTCGGCACCGTTTCCGAATATGATTCCGGCAAGAAGGCCGGCGAGCGGCTGGCCAAGGGAGGCACACTCAAGGTCGTCTGCATCAACCACGAGGTCGGCAATGTCAGCCTCGACCAGCGCTGCCAGGGCCTCAATGACGGGCTGAAGCCATCCGGCGGCGGCACCGAGGTTCTGGCCGTGGCGCCCGATCCGGCCGACATCCAGCGCCGCACCGAAGCCTATCTGTCGGCGCATCCCGACACCCAAGCCGTCTTTGCGCTTGGTGCCACCGCCGCCAATCCGCTGATCCCGATGTTCCGCGACAAGGAACTGTTCGGCAAGCTCAAGCTCTACACTTTCGACATCAGCCCGGAGGTCCTCGACTCTGTCGTCGCCGGCGAAATGGGCTTCGGTATGGATGCCCAGCAATATCTGATGGGCTATCTGCCGGTGATCTATCTGGTCGAGCAGGCGACGCACGGCTTCTGGCCGCAGAACAACGCCTATACCGGGCCGCTGTTCATCGACTCGCCCGAAAAAGCCAAGGCGATCCTGGCCCTCGCCAAAGAGGGCATCCGCTAGGCCAGCACTCCGACGGAACGGGAGAATGCGCCAGGCGCTCTCCCGATCCGTTCGAAGATTGCGAATTGAGCGATTGGAGAGCCTAATGGCGGTCGTGGAAGACAAGGCGATACCTCCGGGCGAACTGAAGGCGACCGACCGCTTCGGCATGACGTCGAAGCGGGCCGCCGGCGCCGACGAGCGGCTGGCCAGCACCGGCAAGCTGACCCAGTGGCTGCGCCGGCCGGAAGCCGGTGCTGCCGGCGGGCTGCTTGCGACGATCATCATCTTTGCGCTGCTGCCGGGCGCAGCGAACCTCTATTCGCTGCAGGGGTCGATGACCTTCCTGACGCTGTCGGCGGAGCTCGGCATCGTCGCCACGGCAGCAGCACTTCTCATCATCGCCGGCGAGTTCGACCTTTCGGTTGGCTCCATGGTCGGCTTTGCCGGTGTCGTCATCGGGCTGACTGTGAAGTACTGGGGCCTGCCGCTATGGGGCGGTATCGCCTGCGCCTTCGCCGTTGCCATCCTCACCGGCTATCTCAACGGCCTGATCGTGGTGAAGACGCGCCTGCCCTCCTTCATCGTCACGCTCGCCACGCTCTATATCCTGCGCGGACTGTCGATCGGCATCACCCGCGCCGTCACCGGCCGCACCCAAATTCCCTACATCCTCGAAGGCGTACCGGACCCGGCGACGGCCGGCATTTTCAACGGCCATCTGCTCACCGGCCTGTTCCACTGGATGGGCGCGCAAGGCTGGATCGGCACCCGCAGCGACGGCATTCCCTTCGTCGCCGGCATTCCGATGTCGATCGTCTGGTGGCTTGGCCTGACGGCGCTGGCCGGCTACGTGCTCACCCAGACGAAATACGGCAACTGGATCTTCGCCACCGGTGGCGACCTGATCGCAGCTCGCAACGTCGGCGTGCCGGTCGATCGCGTCAAGATCAGCCTGTTCGTCTACACCGCTTGCGCGGCGACGCTGCTTGCCACCATCCAGGTGATGGAGGCGGGCTCCGCCGACACCACGCGCGGCCTGCTCAAGGAGTTCGAGGCGATCATCGCCGCCGTCATCGGCGGCGTGCTGCTCACCGGCGGCTACGGCACAGTCTATGGTGTGCTGTTCGGCGCGCTGATCTTCGGGCTGGTGCAGATGGGCATCTTCTACACCGGCATCGACACCGACTGGTTCAAGGTCTTCCTCGGCATCGTCATCCTGATGGCCGTGCTGGTCAACAACTACATCAGGCTGAAGGCGCTCGGCCGCGGAGGTGGCAAATGACCGAGCGGGCCCAAATGACCGAACCCGCAATGGAACTGCGCGGCGTCAGCGTCAATTTCGGCTCGGTGCGCGCGCTCCAGGACATCGACATCAAGGTCTATCCGGGCGAGGTCCACTGCCTGCTCGGCGACAACGGCGCCGGCAAGTCGACGCTGATCAAGGTTCTGTCCGGCGTCTACCGGCCGAGCAAAGGCGAAATCCTGGTCGACGGCAAGACGGTCACCTTCCGCAGCCCGCGCGACGCGCAGGAGCTCGGCGTGGCAACGGTGTTCCAGGACCTCGGCATGATCTCGCTGATGTCGATCACCCGCAACTTCTTCCTCGGCCGCGAACCGACCAAAAGCAGCCTGCCCTTCTCGCGCATCGACAAGGAGCGCGCCAACACTATCGCCAGGCAGGCAATGGCCGATATCGGCATCGATGTGCGCGACCCGACGCAAGCCGTCGGCACGCTGTCGGGCGGCGAGCGCCAGTCGGTGGCGATCGCCCGCGCCGTGCATTTTGGCGCGCGCGTGCTGATCCTTGACGAGCCGACCTCGGCACTCGGCGTCCACCAGGCGGCGATGGTGCTGAAGTTCATCATCGAAGCACGCATGCGGGGCCTGGCCGTGATCTTCATCAGCCACAACATCCACCATGCCTATCCGGTCGGCGACACCTTCACGCTGCTCAACCGCGGCCGCAATCGCGGTACCTACGCCAAATCGGACATCTCGCGCGACGAGGTCATCTCGATCATGTCGGGTGGCGAGGATCTGAAGGCGGTCGAGGCGGAGATTGCCGGCCTGCTCGCCCAGATCGGCAACCGGCCGCCTGCGGCGGCTTGAGCTGACAATCGGACATCGCGGGGATGATGGCATGAGCAGGTTACGCGTCGGGGTCGTCGGCGCCGGCATGATCTCGCAGGTCGAGCATATTCCCAATCTGCTGCGCCTCGGTGAATTGTTCGAGCTGGTCGGCGTCGCCGACCCCTCCAGGATTTCACGGCAGTTCGTCACTGACACCCATGGCATCGCCAATTTCGAAACGATCGACCAGCTCTTCGACCAGCGCCTCGACGCGGTAGTGATCGGCTCGCCGGACCCATTGCATCACGAACAGGTGCTGGCGGCGCTGGCGCGCGGCCTGCATGTCTTTTGCGAAAAGCCGCTCTGCTATTCCCTGGCGGAAATCGCCGAGATCGTCGCCGCGCGCGATGCCGCCAGGAAAATCATGCAAGTCGGCTACATGAAGCGCTTCGATCCGAGCTACCGGCTGGCGCTCGCTTCGCTGCCGGGGACATCGAGCACGCTGCGCTCGGTCTCGGTGGAAGTGAACGATCCCGACGCCTGGCCGTTCATCGCCCACCTGCCCTACAGGCGCGGCACCGATATCCCGAAGGACATGGTCGCCGCTGTCGCCGCCAAGCAGAAGCGCCAGGTCGAACAAGCCATTGGCGTGCCTTTCACTGATCTCGCTTTCCGTGGATTTACCGGCGCTTACAGCTCGGCCTTGATTCACGATGTCAATGCCGTTCACGGCCTGCTCGATGCGCTCGGCGTGCCGGACGGCGAGATCGTCGGCGCGCAGATCTTTGCCAATGGCGACGGCGGCCAGGGCGCCGTCAAGCTGCTGGACGGACAGGCGCTGTGGACCATGACCCATCTTACCGTACCTAAGCTCGCCGACTACAAGGAGCGGATCACGCTGTTCTTCGACGATGCCAGCCTGGAGCTCGAATTCCCCTCGCCCTGGCTCAACCATCATCCGACCCGGCTGACGGTGACGACCTCGCACGGTCACACGCTGTCGAAGAAAGATTTGCGCGCCGGCTACGCGGAAGCCTTCGTCGAGGAGATGCGTGGCTTCTGGGCGGCGATCGTCAATGGCGACCCCGTCGTCAACCCGCCCGAACACGCCGCCCGCGATCAGGCCTTGCTGCTCGGGCTGACCCGGCGGCATCTCGCGACCGGACCGTTCGACTGAACACTCAAACCGGGAGCCGAACGGCGGCTACCTGGACTTGATGACGCCGTCGGTATTGGCCAGCAGCTTGCGCACTGCATTGCGTGCCGCGTCCGGCCGCTGCAGGCGGATGCTCTTCTCGATTGCCTCATGCAGCCTCTGCGCATGCTGCAAATCGTCGAGTTCCCGGGTCGTAAAAGCGAACAGATGATCGAACGCCGATTCGATCAGCACGCCGAGCGGCACCAGCAGATCGTTGCCCGAGGCGCGCAGGATGGCGAGATGAAACCGCGTGTCGGCGCGCGTTCGCTCCTGCAGGTTGGTCGCTTCGCCCATTTCGCGACAGGCCTGGCTGATCTCGGCCATCTGCTCGTCGGTGCGCCGCATCGCGGCAAAGGCGCTGGCCTCCGGCTCGATGATGTGGCGGAATTCCTGCACCGTCCTGAGAAACACCTCGCGGTCCGGCGAGGTCGCGTACCAGGCCAGCACGTCGCGATCGAGCAGGTTCCAGCGCTCCTTCGGCTCGACCCAGCTGCCGATTTTGGGACGTGACGACAAAAGGCTCTTCGCCATCAGCATCTTGATGGCTTCGCGCACCGCCGAGCGGCTGACGTCGAAGGTCTCGGACCATTTGGCTTCGTTGGGCAGGATGGTTCCCGGCGGATAGTCGCCGCGCACGATCCTCAGCCCGATTTCGTTGGCCAGCGACGCATGCACGCTCGACCCCGGCATGCGCGCCGCATCGGCGCGGCGAATACCGCTCGTGCGTTCGGCGAACGCCTCGGCCGCTGTCTTTCCCTTATTCGGCTTCGCGTCCTGCATGGCCCCACAAAGTCCGGATTTGGAGGCGTGTCAAGGAGATGAAATCGACGGCAATATCTCGGTTTGATTTTCCGTATCCGTCGCCTCGCCGACACCGCGCGTTGCCGGGCGTTCACGCCGGGGAGGCACGAACGGCTTCTCTTTGTCCCGACTGAATTCCTCGATCAGGAAATCAAGGAAGACGCGGATTTTCGGGGCAAGATGCTGCCGTGCCGGATAGACCGCGTAGAGTGTGGTTTCGACCTTGTCCCAGTCATCCAGAGCCGATTGCAGCCGGCCTGCTTTCAGGTCGCTTTCGACATAGGGATAGGGGATCAGGCTGACGCCGAAGCCGGCGCGCAGCGCATCGCGCACGGCAAGGCTCGAGGAGACCGAATATCGTCCGTCGATGGCGATCCGCTCGCTGCGGCCGTCCTTGCGGAATTCCCATATGTCCGCATGCCCCGAGAGGCTGAACCGGATGCAGTTGGCCGCCTTCAAATCGGCAGGCGTTTGAGGCCGGCCGTGCTGCTCGAAGTAGGCAGGAGCTGCACAAAGCACGTGCGGCATGACCGCAAGCTTTCTGGCGACCAGGCTGGAATCCTCGAGATTGTCGCTGCCGCGAATGGCAAGGTCAAATCCCTCCCGCACGATATCGACGCGCCTGTCATCAAGATGCAGGTCGAGTTTCAAATCGGGATAGCGCGATAGAAACGCGGGAATGGCAGCCGAAAGCCGCGTCAACGTGACAGTCATCGGCGCGCTGACCCGCAACGTGCCGCTCGGCGCCGTCTTGATCGGGCCGAGGACCTGGTCGGCCCTGGCCAGCGCATCGAGCCCCTGCGTGACATGCTCCAGATAGATCCTGCCTTCTTCGGTCAGGGCCATCCGCCGCGTCGTCCGGTTGATGAGCCGCACCCCCAGATGCGCCTCCAGCTCGGCGATGTTCTTGCTGATCGCGGGAGGCGAGAGACCGAGCCGCCGTCCGGCTTCGGCAAAGCTGTTCAGTTCCGCCACATGACGGAAAACCTGCAACGCAGTCAGGCGATCCACTGCACCATTCTCTTCCAGTAAACAATGTCTTTCAATTGTCACATATTATCGTCTGTTGGTAAATTCCATATCTGCTTCCCGAACGGCTTTCTCAATTTCGGAATGACATGATGACCAACCCCACAATCTCCCTTATCGAGCGACGCATGTCGGCCAATCGGTTCGATGCCTCGTACGCATTGACGGATGCCGAGGTTGAGGAACTGGCACGTCTCGCAACGCGCGCGCCAACCGCCTACAACCTTCAGAATTGGCGGTTCATCGCCGTGCGGACGCCGGAAGCAAAGGCGCGGTTGCGCAGCGTGGCCCATGGCCAGGCCAAGGTGCAGGAAGCAGCGGTCACCTTCATCGTCTGCGGCGTACTGCCCGACCACGCTGCCCTCAATGCAAGGCTGCGTCCTTTCGTCGAAGCCGGCTTCATGCCGGCGGATATGGCTTCGGGCTGGCAGGAAGGCGCCCGCGCCCAATATGCCGATCCTCGGGCAGCCCGCGACGAAGCGGTGCGCTCTGCAACGCTTGGCGCTGCAACGCTGATTTTTGCAGCCGAAGCGCTGGGGCTCGTCGCTGGTCCGATGGGAGGCTTCGATGCCGACGGCGTGGCCCGCGAGTTTGGCCTTAGACTGAATGAAGTGCCGGTGATGCTCATCGCGGTCGGCCGCGCCGCGCCCGGCAACTGGCCGCAAAAGCCGCGCCGCCCTCTTGCCGAAGTACTGGAAATCTTATGAAAACGCGCCGTTTCGATCTGTTGCTTACGGCCATTGCACCCGCGATATGGGGCAGCACCTATATCGTCACCACCCAGTTCCTGCCCAACTTTTCGCCGATGACGGTCGCAATGCTGCGTGCCTTGCCCGCCGGATTGCTGCTGCTGGCGATCGTTCGGCAACTGCCAACGGGCATCTGGTGGCTGCGCAGTTTCGTGCTCGGAGCCCTCAACATCTCGATCTTCCTAAGCATGTTGTTTGTCGCCGCCTACCGGCTTCCGGGCGGGGTCGCCGCGACGGTGCTGTCGGTCCAGCCGTTGATCGTGATTTTCCTTGCCGCTGCCCTGCTTGCCAGCGCTGTCCGACCGTTAGCGATCGTCGCTGCCCTTGTCGGGATCGCCGGTGTTGCATTGCTGGTGCTGACCCCGAACGCGACCCTCGATGCGGTCGGCGTTGCCGCCGGCCTCGCCGGGGCGGCCTCCATGGCCTTCGGAAGCGTATTGGCCCGTAAGTGGCAACCGCCAGTATCGCTGCTTACCTTTACGGCATGGCAACTGACCGCCGGCGGTCTGCTTCTCGTTCCGGTGGCGCTGCTTTTCGAGCCTTCCATCCCGCTCCCGACCGGCACCAACCTGCTTGGACTGGCGTGGCTCGGCCTGATCGGCGCGGCGCTGACCTATGTCCTCTGGTTCCGGGGCATTGCGCGACTGGAATCCGCAGTGGTGTCATCGCTGCTTTTCCTCAGCCCGGTGACCGCCGTGCTGCTTGGATGGGTATTCCTGGATCAGACACTGACCTTGCCTCAAATCGCCGGCGTCGTTTTCGTCATCGGCAGCATCTGGCTGGCTCAACGCCCCAATCGCAACGAGTCCTGATGCATGTCGCTCAAAAGTGTGCAGCGGGTTTGCGATACGACATGCATCAAAACAAGAACCTGAAGCGCGTAGCATGAGGCCGGTCGAACGCGACGCGTTTTAGGCCGCCGACTTGTGTCGGCGGATTGTTCGGCACTATGGTCCAGCGGCATAGCCGGAGGATCCGCCGATGCCACAACGCCCCTATGATGAGCGCCTGCTCCGTCAGGCGTTCGAAGTCGCGCGCAAGGCCCGCGATGCCGGCGAACATCCCTTTGGTTCGCTCCTCGCTGACAAGGACGGCAATGTTTTGCGCGAGCAGCCCAACGCTTACAAAGCCGGCGGGGGCGACCGCACCGCTCATGCCGAAAGGCTGCTGGCCTCATGGGCGGGGATGAATTTCAGTCTCGAAAAGCTGGCCTCCTGCACACTCTACACTTCGGCCGAACCTTGCGCGATGTGCTCCGGCACAATCTATTGGGCGGGCATCGGACGGGTCGTCTTTGGCCAGAGCGAACATGACCTCAAGGCATCGACGGGTGCACATGTCGAGAATCCTACACTCGACCTGCCCTGCAGGATCGTCTTCGAAGCTGGGCAGCGTCCGACTGAAGTCGTTGGTCCGCTGCTTGCCGATGAGGCGGCGCAACTCCAGGCCGAATTCTGGAAAGACAAGTAGCTTAATTGCCGCACGGCAGGAAACGAGTGAGGGCTAGGCTCAGAACTTATTGATCAAGGGTATTGCCCCTTCAACAAGTGAAGTATCGGAGAACCTTGACCCCTTTGGGCCTAAACAGCGGGGATGGGGTTGCCGGCTCCATCCCTACTCAACTGCGAGATGCGCAATCGGCCAGCTGAGATTTCCTCCCCGTCCCGAACGACTACGACCACGAGTTTTGCAGGCTCTTGGAAGACCAAGGTTGACAGTTGAATGTTCATGCTAAGGGCCAATAATTTGACTGTATCCTTCTCAAATTCGAGGGGTCCTTTCTGGGGGATGATGTCGGTCTTCGGCACTGGAGCTTCTATCAAATCAACTACCCCACCGGCCTTGGATTCAAGACGAACTTTTATCGCGAGGGTAGGCAAAGTTTCTGGATACGGTTCAAGATACTTAATCAGACACCACAGCCCCGTGGGCAATGCCCACGGCAAAGGTCCGTCGAATAAAACGGCATCATTATAGACCCCTATGTGCAGCTGCTTCCCGTTGGCCTCCTGTCGAAGGTCATCGCAAAACACGACGCTAGCATGGGGGTTCAAAATCATGCTGCCTCAAGGCGTATTGACACCGCACTCACGGCATCGGTTCCCGGCAGGATGGAATGCTGCCCGGAACTTAGTGTGGTCCCCGCTCCGAGCGTAAGCGGCTGTATCTCGCCCGCAGGCCCAAACCGACGGTTCATTTTTCTGTCTACGACCACAACCTCTACGTCTACCTCAAGGGCAGTCGCGAGGTCCGCGATAGTGTCTATTTCCCAGTTCGGCTTTGTTCCTGAAAACCAGCGAGAGACCGCAGACTTGTTAATTCCGAGGCGATCGGCAAGCTGACTTAGGGTGAGCCCCGTTTCCGCTTTCCTGGCTTGAATGACCGCCCAAAAGGCGCTCACAAAAGCCGAACGAAGTATCCCGCGTTCGAACTCTTCAACGAACGCTTGGTCGGAAACCTTATTAGATTTTTTCATCCACATCTCGACATATTCCCTTCACGTACTCTAACGCCGTTGCTGCACGAAAAGGTTGCGCATTACCCATGGTGTTGCCCCAAAGATCGGGGATTCCAGCGACGGTTTCGCTATAGTTCTTTTTGATCCCTAGCCAATGTCGGCAATGCAGTCCTAAACCTATGAATACCCCGGCGTCGAGAAACCTACCGAACAGACGCACTTGGACATGCCTAGGCTTTCGCGCACAAATTACCCAGACCTCGTCAACAGAATGCAATCGTTCGATGTCTGGCCCCCGCTCGTCTGGGTCTCCTTTGAGGCTTGCCGTCACGAACCAACCGAAACAAAAAATTGCTATCAGTTCTTCCATTTTCGCCATCGGCAAATGGCTTAAGTCGGGATCCTTCCCAGCCAATCCTCTATAAACATTTGGCGTTACATACAGAAACCGCTTGGCTCCACCTCTTGGTTAAGTGCAGGCCGCGCGACGAGCCGACCGGTTTCGACCGCTCGATACAGAATAGAGTTAGTTGCGTTTAAAGTCAACAATTCCCCGCAGGCCGCACCGTTCCTCTCGAAGGGGGAAACGTGTTATTACCAGCCAGCAGATAGCCTATGTCAAATTCGAGGTTGAGTCAGAGCCTTCTCAACGTTGCGCGTCGGGGCTGGCCCAGTGCCGGCTCCGTATCACGTACGCCCGTCAGGTCGTCTTGACATATTTCCGCCAGCTGTGTTCCGGCCGGAAGGCGAGCATGTTGCGCGCCTTGCGGTTGGAGAGCAGCGTCTCGTATTCGCCAAGTTCGCCCTTGACCGGCACATCGGGGTAAAACCGCTTCAGCAGTTCGGCTGTCGGCAGGTCGGACGAGGTGTCGTCATTGGCGGCGTTGAACACCTGATAGCCGAGCCCGTCCTTTTCGATGGCGCGCAGCGTGATCTGGCCGAGGTCGCGCGCGTCGATATAGCTCCAGGCAATGCGCTTGCGGAAACCCGGATCGGCGAACCATTTCGGAAACAGCGAATATTCATGCGGCTCGATGACGTTGCCGATGCGCAAGGCATAGATGTCGGAGCCATCGCGTTGTGCAAACGCCCGCGCGGTCTTCTCGTTGACGACCTTGGACAGCGCGTAGCTGTCCATCGGATCGACGTCGTACTCCTCGTCGAGCGGAAAATGCGTCGGATTGCGCGGTTCGTTGGCGAAGACCAGGCCGTAGGTCGTCTCGCTGGATGCGATCACCACCTTGCGGATACCGAGCTTCACTGCGGCCTCGATGACATTGTAGGTGCCGAGCGCGTTGATGCGGAACACCTCGTTGTCGGGCGTGATCATGATGCGCGGGATCGCCGCGAAATGCACCACGGCATCGACCGGCTGCGAACGCAGCGACGGATCGAATTCATGCAGGCCGATATAGCTCGACAGCGCGTTGAACACCTGCCCGCTGTCGGTGATGTCGGTGATCAGCGTGCGCACCTTGGGATTGTCGAGCGGCTTGGTGTCGATGTTGAGCACCTGGCAGCCCTGCTCGACCAGATACTGCACGACGTGGCGCCCGGCCTTGCCGCTGCCGCCGGTGAACATGATCCGCTTCGTCATTTTGCTCTCCCTGGAATTCACGTGTATTGTCAGACAATATCGAACTCTGCAATCGCCTGCCACGGCATGCGGCAAAAACCCGCTTCAACAATTCGCCGGCAAGGTGCAGCGCCGTCATCCATCACTGCAAATAGGACGAAACGACATGAACACTACCGCCGCGAGCGAAAAGATCGGCTTCATCGGGCTGGGCCTGATGGGGCACGGCATAGCGAAGAACATCGTCGACAAGGGCTATCCGTTGACGTTTCTCGGCCGCAAGAACCGCGCACCGGCGGAAGACCTGCTCGGCCGCGGCGCCAAGGAAGCGGCGACCTCGCGCGACGTCGCCGCGGCATCCGATATCGTCTTCATCTGCGTCACCGGCTCGCGCGAGGTCGAAGCCATCATCCGCGGCCCAGGCGGCCTCAAGGAAGGCCTGAAGCCGGGATCGGTCGCCGTCGACTGCTCGACCTCGGATCCTGTCTCGACGGTGGCGCTGGCCGCCGAACTCAAGGCGCTCGGCGTCGACTATGTCGATGCCCCGCTCAGCCGCACCCCGAAGGAGGCCTGGGAAGGCACGCTCGATGCCATGGTCGGCGCGCCCGACGCGGTCTTTGCCCGGCTGAAGCCGGTGCTCGACACCTGGGCCGGGCGCATCGTCCATATCGGCGACACCGGTGACGGCCATCGCATGAAGCTGCTCAACAACTTCATTTCGCTCGGCTACGCTGCGATCTATTCCGAGGCGCTGGCGCTGGCGCAGAAGGTCGGCATCTCGCCGCCGCGCTTCGACAGCGTCATCCGCAACGGCCGCATGGATTGCGGCTTCTACCAGACCTTCATGCGCTGGACGCTGGAAGGCGACCGCGACGCGCACAAATTCAGCATCGCCAACGCCTTCAAGGATCTCACCTATCTCGAATCGATGGCGGATGCTGCCGGCATCGCCAACCCACTCGGCAACGCCACCAAAAACGCCTTCGCCGGCGCCTTCGCGGCCGGCCCCGCCGACCAATATGTGCCGATGCTGGCCACGCATATCGGCAAGGTCAACGGCGTCGACCTGATGCCGACCAGGGATGGCAAGAAGCAGACGATCTGAGCCGGCCGATCAGCTTTTGGCCACGCAAGCTTGCCGCAACATTCCGAGGCGTCAGCGCCACTGGCGAACCTGCCAATCTTCCCCCTTGAGGCAGTGCAATCGCATGTAGGCAAGAGCCCCCTCACCCGGATTGCCAACCGAATTGCGAAGGGCAATTCGGGGCAATCCAACCTCTCCCCGAGGGGAGAGGAGATCGCCAGCGCCGGCGTCAGCCTCTTCTCCCCAGCGGGGAGAAGGTGGCCGCGAAGCGGCCGGATGAGGGGGACTCCTTACGCGATTTGCCCTGCCTTGTTGGGGGAGATGCCCGGCAGGGCAGAGGGGGTGCTGTCCCTCAGACCTCAGATCGGCAACACTGCAATTTCAAAGCCGAAAACAAAAAACCCGCCTCGGTAGGCGGGTCGCCGGCGCCAATCAGCACCATAACCAGATTACTAGCATAGCTGCCGGCACAAAGCAAGAACAAAATACGCTGCGGCGGTAAAAAAGTCCGAATCCCTGGCCCATCCGAGGTCGCCGCCCTCATTGCCTAACGTTGATGATTAGCGAAAGCCGAAGTGGCATCCAATCTCCCCCCTCGTGGGGGAGATGTCCGGCAGGACAGAGAGGGGCGCGAAGGAATGCCGAGTTTTGCAATCGTTCGGAGCAATGCCAGCCCTGGTGCAACCATCACCGCCGCGACCGCCCGATAACATCGTCGGTGTTGGCGAGAAGCCTGTGCACCGCGGCACGGGCTGCGGCGGGCCGCTGCAGGCGGATGTTCTTCTCGATCGCCTCGTGCAGTGCCTGCGCCCGACGCTGGTCGCTGGTTTCGCGTGTGACGAAAACAAAGAGGTGATCGAGCGCCGATTCGATCAGCACGCCGAGCGGCACCAGCAGATCGTTGCCCGAGGCGCGCAGGATGGCGAGGTGGAACCGCGTGTCGGCGCGCGTCCGCTCCTGCAGGTTGGTCGCTTCGCCCATTTCGCGACAGGCCTGGCTGATCTCGGCCATCTGCTCGTCGGTGCGCCGCATCGCGGCAAAGGCGCTGGCCTCCGGCTCGATGATGTGGCGGAATTCCTGCACCGTCCGGAGGAACACCTCGCGGTCCGGCGAGGTCGCGTACCAGGCCAGCACGTCGCGATCGAGCAGGTTCCAGCGCTCCTTCGGCTCGACCCAGCTGCCGATTTTGGGACGTGACGCAAGCAGGCTCTTGGCCATCAGCATTTTTATGGCTTCGCGCACCGCCGAGCGGCTGACGTCGAAGGTCTCCGACCATTTGGCTTCGTTGGGCAGGATGGTTCCCGGCGGATAATCGCCGCGCACGATCCTCAGCCCGATTTCGTTGGCCAGCGAGGCATGCACGCTCGATCCGGGAAAGTGTGCGGCGTCGGCACGCCGAACGCCGGCCGGCCGCTCAGCCTCTGCCTTCAACTTGGCGGGTCGCTTTTTTGATGTCGCGTCCGGCATTCGTATTCCCCGGCAGCCGCTTGTCGAAAGCCTGAACTCAGGACACGACAAAGCAGCGGCCTACGCTCCAAAGCAGCGTCGCCTCGTGCGTTCGTATGGACGGTCTGTGACGGGGCGCCCGTCGAAGGGCGCCCCGAAACTGCGAACCTACTTCTGGATGCAGGTGTCGACCGTGTCCTTGGTGCATTCGTCGAGGCCGGTGAACACCGGATCGGCGACCGGCTTGCCTTCGACCAGGTCGATCATCACCGAGGGCGCCTTGTAGCCCATCTCGAACGGCCGCTGGCCAACCAGCGCGGTCACCAGCCCGTCACGGGCAATCGCCACCTCGTCGCCGATCGTGTCGGCGGCGCCGATGACGAAGGCGTTGCTGGCGATCTTGTCGGCCATCGGCTTGAACAGGTCGCGGTAGGGCTGCGGAGCGCCGAACAGCGGCCAGCCGCCCATGATGCCGAAGGCGTCGAGATCGGGATTGGCAGCGAGGATGTCGGTCATCGCCTGCACGCCCTTGGCGCCGTCGTCATTGGTGAACACCGGGCAGCCGGCAACTTCCGTCCAGCCGCCTTCGCCTGCCAGCGCGGCGAGGCCGTCCTTGCCCGAAAGCGCGTCACGCATGCCCTGCGCGCGGCGCAGGATGTTGTCGGCCGCCGGATTGCCTTCGATGGTGCAGATCTTGCCGCCATTCGGCTTGGCCTTCTTGATGTATTCGCCGATCTTGTGACCCATCAGGTAGTTGTCGGTGCCGAGGTAGGTCTTGCGCAGCGCCGCATCTTCCTTGCTGAGGTCGGCGTCGAGGGTCATGATCGGGATCGACGGATTGGCGCTTTTGATCGTCTGCGCGATCAGCGGCGCGTTCGATGGCGAAATCGCCATCGCCACAGTGTCGGGCTTGCTCAGCATGTCCTGGACGATCTGGGCTTCACCGGCTTCGTCCGAGGTCGATGCCGGTCCGGTGTAGAAGCACTCATATTCCGAGCTGGCGTTTTCCTTGTTCCATTTCTCGCAACCCTGGTGGATGGCCTCGAAGAATGGATTGTCGAGACCCTTCACGACGATGACGAGCTGTTTCTTGGCCATAGCCGGCCCGGCACCCAACGCCATGACGGCGGCGGCAGCGAGCAATAGTGATTTCCTCATGTCAGTCCTCCCTTTTGAAACAAACGGACACCACGTGCCCGCCACACACAGATCGACCCGGAGCAAGATGACAGAGGACGTCGCACTCGTGTCGCCAAGCCAGGTCGATAAGCATTTTCATATTCAGTCTCAGACCGGCACCGACAGATACAGCTGGTTACCAAATCCCTGACCGACAAACCTTCACCGATTCCTTCCGGCAACCCGGGAGATCGGCGCAAGCTCCTCCGACACTTAGCTAATATCGCCTTGTCGCCGACGTCAATGCTATTTGTCCTACAAAACTGATTTTTCGAAAGAAGCCGTGGTTGACGCCAAGGTGGCTTATGCGTAAATGGGCAAAATCGCTGCTTCCGGGAGGAACTGGGGAGAGCGAAAGGCCGCGGCAGAACCGCAGGCCGCAAAGCACGGGGAGGCAAGAAGGCTGGTGGCGGTTCTCGAACTCACCAACATCTCGAAGCATTTTGGCGCCATCCAGGCGGTCAACGACGTTTCGTTGTCGATCGAGGCCGGACAGGTTGTCGGCCTGATGGGCGACAACGGCGCCGGCAAGTCGACCCTGGTCAAGATGATCGCCGGCAATTTCCCACCGAGCCATGGCACGATGCAGATGGACGGCAAAGAGCTGATCCTGCACAAGCCGGTCGAGGCGCGCCAGCATGGCATCGAAATCGTCCATCAGGACCTGGCACTGTGCAACAATCTGACGGCCGCCGCCAACGTCTATCTCGGCCGTGAATTGCGCCGCGGCCTCGGGCCGCTTCGCATCCTCGACTATGCCGCGATGTACAAGCGTGCCGGCCAGATCTTCGCCGAGCTGAAATCCGAAACCCGCCCGCGCGACCTGGTCAAACAGATGTCGGGCGGCCAGCGGCAAGCGGTGGCGATCGCCCGCACCATGCTTTCGCAGGCCAAGATCGTGCTGATGGACGAGCCGACGGCGGCGATCTCGGTGCGCCAGGTCGCCGAGGTATTGAACCTGATCCGCCATTTGCGCGACCAGGGCATCGCCGTCGTGCTGATCAGCCACCGCATGCCCGACGTCTTTGACGTTGCCGACCGCGTCATCGTCATGCGGCGCGGCCGCAAGGTCGCCGACAAGACGATCGCATCGAGTTCGCCGGAAGAAGTCACCGGGCTCATCACCGGCGCTATCGAACAGGTATGATTGACGCCTCAACCATGAGTAAAAAAGGTCGATAATGGCAGTCACCCTTGATCAGACGATCGCGCACAAGCAGCACACCTTGCTGAGCAAGGTGTTTGCCAGCCAGACCTTCTGGGTGGTGATCGCGGTCATCCTCGCCTGCCTGTTCCTGTCCGTGGCCACGGATTCCTTCGCCACGACCAAGAACCTCTATAACATCACCCGCAACATCACCTTCGTCGCCATCGTGGCGCTCGGCATGACCTTGGTCATCATCACCGGCGGTATCGACCTGTCGGTCGGCTCGGTGCTTTGCCTGTGCTCGATGGTGCTGGCCGTGACCATGCATGCCGGCTACGGCATCGAGACCGGCATTGCCGCAGCGATCGCGACGGCGCTGATCATCGGCGCCTTCAACGGGGTTCTGATCGCTTATCTCGGCTTTCCGCCCTTCGTGGTGACGCTTGGCATGCTCTCGATCGCACGCAGCCTTGCCATGGTCGCCTCCAACAACACCGTCGTCTTCCAGTTCGGGCCGGACCACGACAAGCTGCTGGCGCTTGGCGGCGGCGCCTGGGTGTTCGGCATCGCCAATCCGGTGCTCTATATGATCGTACTGGCGATGATCACCGGCTTCGTGCTGCGCTGGACGAAATTCGGCCGGCACATCTTCGCCATCGGCGGCAACGAGCATGCGGCGACGCTGACCGGCGTTCCTGTGCGCCAGATCAAGGTTGTCGTCTACATGATCTCGGCACTGGCGGCGGGCCTTGCCGGCATCATCCAGACCGGCTGGCTGGGCGCGGTCACCACAAATCTCGGCAACGGCATGGAGCTTCAGGTGATCGCCGCCACCGTCATCGGTGGCGCCAACCTGGCCGGCGGCATGGGCACAGCCTTCGGCGCAGTCGTTGGCGCGGCGCTGATCGAGGTCATCCGCAACAGCCTCGGCCTGCTCGGCATCAATGCCTTCTGGCAGGGCGTGTTCATCGGCGGCGCCATCCTGCTTGCCGTGCTGTTCGACCGCATCCGCAATTTCAGGCGCAACGACTGAACTTTTCCGCCGGCGGGGCAAAATTGCTTCGCTGGCAAAAGTCCTTGCTCAGCCTCGAAGGGAGTGCCGGTTGCCGTCGACCGCACCGGTCTTGCCATACCGGCCTGGAAACGCTCGCCTTCTTCCTATCGCCGAGTCTGAAAATCCGCCGCTGCGGCGCATGGCCGGCGCCCGGGCGTGCACATCCGTCTTGACGCAAGCCCGAACTGAGCCGCACAATCGCTCGCAGCAGGCGAAGGGAGGCCAGTCGCCTGCGGGAGGATATACCATGACGGAAGCGATCAGGCTCTACTGGGGCCGGTTCGGACATGTTTCTGTCCTGAACGTCGCCAGCGACTTCGTCACCCATGCCCATGTCGAGGCGCATATCATCATCTGGCTGGAAGGCACGGCCGGCGAGATGACCATCGGCCGCGAGACGGTGCGGCTTGGACCGGGCACCGCCGCCGGCATCAATTCCTTCCAGCCGCACAGCCACGCTCTGTCCCGCGACGGCACGCCCGGCCTGTTCCTCGCCTTTTACATCGATCCGGACTGGGCTCGAAGGCGCCGCGAGCTGCCTTCCGCCGCGCCGCTGTTCTCCGCCCCGGCAATCACGCTCGAGCCTTGGCTGCACAAGGCAGCGGCCAACCTTCTCGACCATCTCAGCGACAATGAGAGCATCGACGACATCGCCAATTACGAGATCGAGCGCTTCATCGACAGCGTGCTCGATGCCGCCGACGCCTGCGCA
The DNA here is from genome assembly GCF_040321065.1 of Mesorhizobium sp. M0563. Lineage (NCBI taxonomy): Bacteria > Pseudomonadati > Pseudomonadota > Alphaproteobacteria > Hyphomicrobiales > Phyllobacteriaceae > Mesorhizobium > Mesorhizobium sp. M0563. The sequence continues at coordinate 77,906 of NZ_JAMYQV010000012.1, read as the reverse complement.
CCGCAGACGGTGCGCGCCCGCGTCCACACCATGCAGGATTTTCGCGTCCGCAAGGCGATCCAGCTGATGAAAGCCAATGTCTGCGAGCGCATCTGCTTCGACGACGTGGCGCGCAGCGTCGGCCTGTCGCGGCCGCATTTCTTCGCCCTGTTCAAGGAACAGACCAATCTGACGCCCAACGTCTATTGGAACACGCTGCGCATGGAGGAAGCGGTGCGGCAATTGCAGTGGTCGCAGGAGCCGCTGATCTCGGTCGCCTGCAATCTCGGCTTCACCACCCAGGGCAATTTCTCGCGCTTCTTCCGCGACCATGTCGGCGTTCCGCCGACGCTTTACCGCGAGGCGGCGCGGGCGATCAGCTGAGCGCCCGTTTTTCAGACTAATTGATAGGCGTTCAAGACGCATTGATAAGCGCCGCCGAGTCTGCCGCCCTACCCTCCCAAGCAGCTGATTTGCAAGGGAACGATCATATGGCGAAAGTCACCATCTCCAGCGTCATCGACGCGCCGGTCGAAAAGGTCTGGGCACGCATACGCGACTTCAACGGTCTGCCGACCTGGCATCCGCGCATGGTCGAAAGCCACATCGAGGACGGCAAGGACGCCGGCACGATTGGCTGCGTACGCAATTTCCAGCTCGCCAGCGGCGCCCGCCTCCGCGAAAAGCTGCTCGATTTCTCCGACGAGAATTTCCTCGTCAGCTACTCCATCCTGGAGACGCCGCAACCGCTTACCAACCACAAGGCGACGCTGCAGTTGCGGCGGGTGACCGACGGCGACCGCACCTATGCCGAATGGACCGCCAGCTTCGACGCCCCTCCCGAAGAAGCCGACAAGCTGGCCGAAGGCATGGGCGCCAACGTCTTCCAGGGCGGCTTCAACGCCCTGAAGGCCCATTTCGCCGGCAAGGTTGAACTGAATTGAGCTGACAACCAGGAGCGTTCCATGGCGCTTGCACTGCAGACTTTCCCGACGGTGAAGAACGCTGGCGCGGCGCTGAAGGCCGCCGGCACCCGCTATCTCGGTGGCGGCACACTGGTCGTGCGCGCCGCCAACGAAGGCGACGTGTCGATTTCCGGTTTCATCCGGTCGACCGAACCGGCGCTGTCGATCATCCACATTTCCGGCGGCGAGGTCCGCATCGGCGCTTCGGTGACCATGGCGGCGATCGCCCGTCACCCGGATCTCGCTCCACTGGCCCACGCCGCGCGCGCCGTCGGCGGACCGGCGATCCGCAACATGGCTACGGTCGGCGGCAATCTCTTCGCGCCAACGCCTTACGGCGATTTCACCGTTGCACTGCTGGCGTTGGACGCAACCGTCACCACCGACTACGGCGAGCTGCCGATCGAAACCTTTCTGGCAAAGCGCGAGAGCAATCACGCCATCGTCACTGCGGTCGGCTTCACGCTTCCGAAGGAAGGCGGTTTTCGCTTCCTGAAAGTGTCGCGGGTCAAGCCAAAGGGCGTCTCGGTGCTGAGCATCGCCACCATGCTGGAACACACGCCGGACGGCACTGTCACGTCAGCGCGGATCGCGCTCGGCTGCATGGCCGACCGGCCGATCCGTGCCAGGGCGGCGGAGAAAGCCTTGATTGGCCGCAAACTCACCGCAGACGGCATCGCACCGGCACTGGCCGTTGCCCACGACGGCACTTCGCCGCCAACCGATCCGATCGCCAGTGCCTGGTATCGCAACGAAGTCCTGCCGGTCCATCTCGGCCGGCTGCTGCTCGCCTGAAGCCCTGGCTGCGGCGCAAGGAGTAATAAAGATGGCGAAGGTCCCGGTTCAGTTCACGCTCAATGGTGCCGAAAAGGCCGAGTTCATCGACAGCGGCACGACGCTGCTTCACGCGCTGCGCGACAAGATCGGCGACACCTCGCCAAAAGGCGGCTGCCATCAAGGCACTTGCGGCGCCTGCACGGTCATCATCGATGGCGAGCTCAGGCTGTCCTGCCTGACGTTGGCCGAGACCTGCAACGGTGCGGCCGTCACCACGACGTCGGGGCTTTCGGAAGGCGGCGTGCTGCATCCGCTGCAACGCGCTTTCCTCGATGCTTTCGCCACGCAATGCGGTTTCTGCACGCCGGGCATGATCATGGCAGCCAAGGTACTGCTCGATCACACGCCGAACCCCAGCCGCGAGGACGTGGTCGAGGCGCTGTCGGGCAATATCTGCCGCTGCACCGGTTACGAGCCGATCATCCAGGCGGTGCTGACCGCCGCGCGCTCCAATTCGCAGAACGCGGTTTGAGGGAGTTAAGAAAATGGAACTCCGCAAGAGCTATTTCGCCGACCAGCGCAAGGACGATCTGCACGAGATCGGCCAGCCGCGGCCGCGTTCGGATTCACCCGGCCATGTCACTGGCAAGACCACCTATTTCGCCGACCGCAATTTTCCCGGCATGCTGCACCTGAAGATGGTGCGCAGCCCGCACCATCACGCCCGCATACGCAGCATCGATACGTCCGAGGCGGAAAAGCATCCGGGTGTCGTCAAGGTGCTGACCGCCAAGGATGTGCCGCACAATGTCTACACCATCCTGATCCTGATCCAGATCGGGCCGGAGGACGAGACGGTGCTGGCTGACGGCAAGGTGCGCTGGAAGGGCGAGGCGGTGGTGGCGGTGCTGGCCGAGACCGAGCGCGCCGCGCAGGAAGCCGCCGCCAAGGTCAAGGTCGACTACGAGGTGCTGCCGGCCGTCTTCGACATGGAGGAAGCGCTGAAGCCCGACGCGCCGATCGTCAACGAGTATCACGGCCGGAACTATTACCTCTACGACAGCGGCGAATGCCGCAAGGTGCGCTTTGGCGATGTCGAGGCAGGCTTTGCCACAGCCGACCACGTGCTCGAACAGACCTATCAGTCCTCGCCGATCGAGCATGCGCCGACCGAGACGACCGGCTGCATCGTCGCACCGGAGGGCAACGACCGCTTCACCTGCTACACCAACACGCAGGCGATGTTCTTCACGCTCGACAACGCCTCGATCATCCTGCAGATGCCCGGCAACAAGCTGCATTTCGTCGGCGGCACCGTCGGCGGCGGTTTTGGCGGCAAGGTCGACGTCATCGTCGAGCCGATCGCCATCCTCGGCGCCAAACTAACCGGACGACCGGTTTGTTTTGTCTATAGCCGCGAGGAGGAGATGCAGATTTCCTCGCCGCGCGCCGCCGAGAAGGTCGTCATCAAGGACGGCGTCATGAACGACGGCCGCATCGTGGCGCGGAAAGTGACCGGCTACACCGATGCCGGCGCCTATTCGCGCCATTCGCCCTACGGCGCGCAGAAGGGCGCCGGGCATTATCCTGGCCCGTATACGATCCCGAATGTCTGGATCGACACCTACTGCGTCTACACCAACCGTACCCCGTCCTCGGCGATGCGCGGTTTCGGCGTCACCATCGGCGACTTCGCGCTGGAGGTGCAGATGGACAAGCTCGCCCGGCTGATCGGCATGGACCCTCTCGAATTCCGCTTCATCAACGCCTACCGCGACGGCGACATGAAGGCACACCGGCAGCCGACGGAGGGGGCGGCGCTGATCGAGTGCATGCAGGAAGCCTCGCGCGCCGCCAACTGGCCAGTGGCGGAGAAGTTCATGACGATGTCGTCTTACGCGAAGGGAGCTTGAGATGGCGATCAGGCGCGGACGCGGCGTCGCCGCGATCAATTATCCGACCGGCATGAATCTCGGCGGCGACCCGACGCAGGCGCTGGTGCATTCGACGCCGACCGGCAATTTCATGGTCACGCTCTCCAGCGTCGACCTGGGCCAGGGCATGAAGCAGATCATGGCACAGATCTGCGCCGAGACGATCGGCGTACCGACCGACCGCGTCGTCGTCGACACCGCCGACACCGACACCGGCCCGCACTGCATGGGCACCTTCGCCTCGCGCGGCACGCATCGGGCCGGCAATGCGGTCATCCAGGCCGCCAGGGAAGCCCGCCAGGTGATGCTGGAAGTGGCGGCCGAGGAACTTGAGGTAAACGCCTCGGACCTCGAGACCGATGGCGAGGGCAACATCCTGGTCAAGGGCGCGCCGCAAAGATCGATCTCGATCTTCGATGTCGCGCTGTCGGCGCATTTCAAGCGCGGCCGTTCGATTTCCGGCCGCGGCATGTTTTTGATCCCCCGCTCCTATCCGGAGAAAGAGACCGGAGCGATGAAGCCGTCTACCTGCTACGCCCATGCCTGCACGGTGGCGGAGGTCGAGGTCGACGACGAGACCGGCGAGGTCACCGTGCTGACGGTAAAGAACGTGTTTGAGATCGGCCGCGCGCTGAACCCGAAAATGGTCGAGCAGCAACTCGTTGGCGGCTCGTGGATGGGCATCAGCCATGCGCTCTACGAAACGACCGAGCCCTATTATCCCAACCGCGACCATGGCGGCACCGACTTCAACCAATATCTGATGCCGGGTCCTGGCGATCTCGCGCAAACCGAGATCATCGTGCTGGAACGGCCCTCGGCGGACGGGCCGTATGGCGCCAAGGGGCCGGGCGAAATGTGCGCCAACCCGCAGATCCCGGCGGTTGCCAATGCCGTCTTCGACGCTGTCGGTGTGCGCATCGATACGCTGCCGATCACGCCGGAGCGCATCCTGCGGGCGCTGAAGGCGCAAGCCCCGAACTGAGTGCTGAAAATGCCCAAGAGAAGCGCTGAGACAGTCGCGACCTCGCCTGAGGCGGTGGCGTCGCGCCTCGCCGCCTCGCGCTATCTCGCCGATGAAAGCCTGGCCACCGCCATCTTCCTGGCGATCAGGCTGGGAAAGCCGCTGCTGCTCGAAGGCGCACCCGGCGTCGGCAAGACGGAAGCTGCGAAGGCGATTGCCGAGGTGCTCGGGCGCGACCTGGTGCGGCTGCAATGCTACGAGGGCATCGACGCCGCACATGCGCTCTACGAATGGAATTACCAGCGCCAGTTGCTCGCCATCCGCCATGCCGGTGAGCACGAGGTCGACATCTACGACGACCGCTTTCTCATCGCGCGGCCGCTGCTGCAGGTGCTGAAAGCGCCGGAAAAGCGCGTGCTGCTGGTCGACGAAATCGACCGTTCCGACCATGAATTCGAAGCGCTGCTGCTGGAGTTCCTGTCCGATTTCCAGATCAGCATTCCCGAGCGCGGCACCATTCGCGCGACTGCGCAGCCGATCGTCATCCTGACCTCGAACCGCACCCGTGAGCTTGCCGAAGCGCTGCGGCGGCGCTGCGTCTACCACTGGATCACCTATCCCGACGCCGGGCGCGAAGCCGAGATCATCATGCTGCGCGCCGGCGACGTCGCCGAGGCCACGGCGCGCGCCGTGGCTGCCGCAGTGCGCGACATTCGCGCCCGCCCGCTGGCGAAGCCGCCCGGCATCGCCGAAGCGGTCGAATGGGCGAACGCCGCGACGATCCTCGAAAAAGGCGGCAGTCCGTGGCCGGAAGCGTTTCGCCGCGCCATTGGCGTGCTGATCAAGGACGAGGAGGACCTTTCCTGCATCGCGCCCGAGCTCGGCAAGATTGTCGAGGAGGCGCTGGCGTGAGCCCCGCGGCTCTGCCTCGAGGGGCGACGCCCTTCCTCGGCTTCGGCCGGCTGCTGCGCCGCTATGGCTTTTCAGTGGCGCCCGAGCAGGTCTCCGGCTTCATGCAAGCGGTGACGCTGCTTGGGCCGCGCTCGATGGCCGACATCCGCGAAGCGGCGCTCGCCACGCTGGCGCCGCCGCCCGACCGCCGCGACGAATTCGAGGCGCATTTTCGGAGCCATTTCTATGGCAGCACCGCGGCAGTGGTCGGAGGCGAGGCCGACGAGGAAACCCGCATCAAGGATGACGGCGAAACCAGCGAACAAGAAATCGAGGTGGTCCGCCAGGAGCAAGGCGGCGAACTGTCTTCGGCCAGCGAACAGTTGAGCGTCCGCGAATTCAGCCGCGATAGCGACGGGCTTGCCGCCTTCCGCCGCAAGCTCGCCACCGCTTTGCCCGCCCGCCGCTCCTTCCGCACGGTGCGCACGCATGCGCGCGGCAAGCTCGACCTGCGCCGCTCGCTGCGCGAAATCGTCAGTGCCGACGGCGATATCCCCTCGCCGCTGCTGCGCCGGCGGCAGACAGTGCCACGCAAGCTACTCATCCTGATCGACGTGTCGGGCTCGATGAAGCTCTACACCTCAGACTATCTCAAGCTGGCGCATGCGGCCGTGCAAGGCGCCGACCGGGCGGAGGTCTTCACTTTCGGCACACGACTGACCCGTATCACCTCGGCGCTGCGCATTCGCGACCGCGACCAGGCGCTGGCCCGCGCCGCTGCCCAGGTCGACGACTGGGACGGCGGCACCCGCATGGGACCGACACTGCTTGCCTTCCTCTCGGTGCCGCGTTTTTCGGCCTTTGCGCGCGGGGCGGCGATCGTCATCCTGTCGGATGCGCTGGAGCGCGGCGATCATGCCGAGCTGGAGACGGCGATGCGCCGGCTGAGCGCCCGCGCCTTTCGGCTTTCGCTGGCGACGCCGTTGGCCGGCGATCCACGCTTTCGGCCGGCGACGGCAGCGCTTCGCGCCATCCTGCCAGTGCTCGACGACCTGATCGACGGTTCGTCGATCGCCGGCCTCACCGATTTCATCCTGTCGCTCGCCCGCCCAGCCCCGGCGGCCGCGGCAATCTGGAGGAGGGTTTCGTGATGCAGAAGGCGATCGACGCGCATTTCCACATCTGGCGCCAAAAGGACCAGCCCTGGCTGGTCGGGCCGATGGTGCCGCGCATCTTCGGACCGTATGAGCCGATCCGCCGCGACTATCCTATCGGGGAATTCCTCGCCGACCAGCAAGGCTCGGGCGTCGAGAAGGCGGTCTATGTCCAGACCAACTGGGCCAAGGAGGATTTCGAGAATGAGGTCGCCTTCCTGCAGAAAACCGCGGAACAAACCGGCTGGCCGCACGCCATCGTCGGCTATGCCGACATGACCGTGGACGACGTGCGTTCCCAGATCGACCGGCTGATCAAATACCCCCTGCTGCGCGGCGTGCGCATGCAGCTGCACTGGCACGAAATGCCGGCCTTCCGCTTCGCTGCCTCGGCCGATCAGGTCATCGACCCGAAGGTGCGGGCCAATGTGGCGCGTCTGAAGGACTACGGCTTGTCCTTCGACCTGCAGCTTTTCCCCGCCCAGATGAAGGACGGGCTGACGCTTGTCGGCGAGAACCCCGAGACCAATTTCATCCTCACCCACGCCGGCATGCTGACCGACATGGAGCCAGAGACCACCGAGGCCTGGAAAGCCGGCCTGCGCACGCTGTCAGCGGCCCCCAACCTCTATGCAAAACTGTCCGGCCTCGGCACCTTCGTCCACCGCAACGACCCGGCGCTGATCAGCTATATCGTCGACAATGCCATCGACATCCTCGGCAGCGACCATTTGATGTTCGGCTCGAACTTCCCGATCGAGAAACTGTGGACCAGCCACGCCGAGCTGATCAAGGCGCACCGGGAAGCGGTGGGCAAGCACGGCGCGGCCGCCGAGGCCGATATCTTCTGGAACACGGCGGAGCGGGTTTATCGGCCGGTGTAGCGCGCATTCCCTTCTCCCCTTGTTGTGGAGAAAGTGGATCGGCGCGCAGCGCCGAGACGGATGAGGGGTGTTGGAAGGAACGCGGCGGTGGAAATACAGGCAATTTGAAGCACTTACGTCTTCAAGCTAGCAATCCTTCCGGCACCCCTCATCCGAGCGAGCTTCGCTCGGCCACCTTTTCCCACAAGGGGAGAAGGGAAGGCGCCGCGCCTCACCGCACCTCGAACTGCGGATCGACCGGGATCTGCATCGCAGTGACCATCTGGTTGGTCTGCCCCGCCAGTCCGATGATCGACACCAGCTCGCCATGTTGCGCTTCGGTCATGCCCTTGGCGCGGGCTGCCGCCGTGTGCGAGTGGACGCAGTAGGAGCAGCCATTGGCGGTCGAGACGGCGATGTAGATCATCTCCTTGGTCAGCGGGTCGATGACGCTGTCCGCGACCATCACCGCCTTGAGCTGTTCCCACACCCGCTTCAGCGAGACCGGATCATTGGCCAGCCCGCGCCAGAAATTATTGACGAAATCGGATTTGCGCGTCGCGCGGATGTCGTCGAACACGGCCTTCACAGCGGGAATCGCCTCGACCTCGGCATCGGTCAGAAGTCTTGTGGTGGCCATGGGCAGGCTCCTTTCGGTTTGAATCGATGAGAGAGGTCGTTGAATCGGCTTGGTAGCGAATGCGGCTAACTTGCTCTGGTGATTCACGTTTTGCAGGCCGGCCCAGAACCCTGGAAATGCAGAGGCCCTCACCGTCGTCATCCTGGGGTCTGCGCCGCGTCGCTGCGCTCCTTGCTTCGCCCCTCGATGACGAATGGACTGGTGACTCCGCCAATTGTCGAAGTACGCATCGCCTGGAACCTAATGAACCGCCGCATACATGATCTTCTCCTCCGTCGCCTCGGCCGGCGAGAACTCCTCGACGATGCGGCCTTGCCGGCAGACCAGGATGCGGTCGGACAGGTTCATGATCTCCGGCAGGTAGGACGAGATGACGACGACGGCCAGGCCCTCATCGGCCAGCCGGTTGATGATCTGGTGGATTTCGGCGATCGCACCGACATCGACGCCGCGCGTCGGCTCGTCGAAGATGACGATGCGCGGCTTCTGCACCAGCCCCTTGCCGATCACCACCTTCTGCTGGTTGCCGCCCGAGAGCTCGACCACCCGCGCATTGTCGTTGATCGCCTTGACGTTCAGCGTCTTGGTCCATTCGGCCGACAGCGCCCGCATCTCCTGCGCATTGATCACCCAGCCCTTTTCCCGCCCGGCCGCCAAAAAGCCGCCGAACAGGTTCTCGGCAACGTCCATGGTCTCGAAAATCCCCTCGCTCTTGCGGTCTTCGGTGACATAGACGATGCCGTCCGCCACCGCCTCGCTCGGAACGAGATAGCGCACCGGCCGGTCGTCCAGCTCGATGGTGCCGCCGCGCAGGAAGTCGCGCTTGTAGATGCCGGAAACGATCTTGAACGTCTCGGTGCGACCCGAGCCGATCAGCCCGAACACCCCGGTGATCTGGCCCTCGAAGATCGAGAAGGAATTGTTGCGCACGACATTGCTCATCGAGATGTCCTGCACCGACAGCACCTTCTTGCCGGCCTTGCGCAGCTTGGCCTCGTCGCGCTGGCTATAGAGCTGCCCCGACAGCGTGCGCCCGACCATGGCGGCGACGATCCTGTCGCGATCGAAGGCGGCTGTGTCGTCGGTGATCACCAGTTCGCCGTCGCGCAGAATGGTGATGCGGTCGGCGACATCAAGCGCCTCTTCGAGCGCATGGCTGATGAAGACGATCGACACACCCCTTGCCTTGAGCCGGCGGATCAGCGCGAAGAAGTGCCGCTTCTCCTCCGGCGTCAGCGTCGCCGTCGGCTCGTCGAAGATGATGATCTCGGCATTGTGGTGGACGGCGCGCGCGATCTCGACCATCTGCCGTTTGGCCGCGCCCAGCGTCGCCACCATGGCGTTCGGGTCGACGGGAAAGTTCAACGACTGCAGGAATTGCTGCGCTGAAATGTAGGTGCCGCGCAGCCGGTTGAGAAAGCTTTCCGTGCCGAGATAAAGGTTCTGCGCCACCGTCATCGACGGCACCAGGCTGGTCTCCTGGAACACCATGGCGATACCGGCTTGAAGGGCCGCATGCGGCGAGGCGTAGGCGATCTCCTGCCCGTTGTGGAACATCTTTCCCGAGGTCGCGTCGACGACGCCGGCGATGATCTTGGTCAGCGTCGATTTTCCCGCGCCATTCTCGCCGAGCAGCGCGTGGATCTCGCCCTTGCGCAGCTCGAAGCTGACATTCTTCACCGCGGGCACGCCGCGATAGGTCTTGGTCACGTTCTCCAGGCGGACGATCGGTTCCATCAGCGATGTCCTCCTGGACCCAAGTCGATGGCCAGCAGGCAATCGCCGCCTTTCGAGGCAATGAACAGGCGACCGTCTTTCTCCGCCACGCTGCAGATGCCGTGGCGCGTGCCGTTGGCGCGGCTGTGCAGGCTGAATTGCGGCCGCATCTCCCGGTCGAGCCTGACCACCACGCCGTAGGAGCGGCTCGGCGACCATGGCTTGTGAATGCCCATGGTGCGAATGCCGCCGCATTGCAGCGGCTCGAGGAAGCTGCGGTTGGAGGCAAGTGCCGGCGCGATCCAGTGCTGCGGCGGCACTTGCGCCAGCATGTCGTTTCGATAGTGCGTTTCCTGCAGCACGAATTCGATCAGCCGGTTGCGGGGCGCAAACAGCGCCAGCCAGGCACCGCCACCGGCGGCAGGCGACAGGCGCGAGGGATAGCCGGGCAGATGCGCCAGCACCGTCGAGCGGCTGCCTGTCGCGCCGTCGAAGCGGATAAGTTGGTGCCGCCAGCTCTCGCTGACCAACACATCCTTGCCGGTTGGATGCAGCCCATAGGGAAAGGCGATGTCACCGGCGAGCTTGCGGAATTCGCTACCTGCCGGTTCGCGCTTCCACAGCGAACCAGAAGCGCCCTTCTTCATCAGATCGGCGGCCCATTGCGACGGCCCGTGTTCGGCCGAGCCATTGGTCAGCCAAAGCGTGCCATCTTCTGCGTAGGCGAGCGCTGTGATGCAGCGGATTTCGGCCGGTAGCGGAGCGTCCTTACCCGCGATCAACAGCCTGCCGTTTTCGAGCCCGACCGTCAGTTCGCCGGCGGGCGAGCGCGCGAGCGCTGTGACCGGGGACGGAAATGTCTCGACTATCGTCGGCGCGGCACCGGCGGCGAGCGCATAGACGGCATTGCCGCTGGCCGCCAGCAACCGGTCCTTATCGATCAGCAGGTTGTCAGGCTCCGGCAGTTCAACAAAAGCCGGAGCATCGTCCAGCAGCGTATTCGGCCTGAAGGCGCCATCGAGCGGCGGGATTGTCACCGCCTTGCCGCGAAAGATGTCAAGGATCGGGTCCAGCATCATGGCTTCGCTCCCCAATAGGAAGCGGGGCTGGTCCAGTTCGGGTCGGCACCGGCAATCCGGTAGCGGCCGATCCGATTGTTGAGGATGCCGCCGACGAACAGATAGCCTTTGTGCTCGCGCATCGAGGTGACCATCGGATGCGCGGCGCCCGACAGGTCGCCCATCGCTTCGACGATGCCGCCCTTCTCGTTGAATTTGACCACACCGCCGGTGTTGATGTTGGGGAACAGCCATTCGTCCTGCGGCAGCCGGCGCGTCATGCGCTTGCGCATGTCGGGATGGCGCAGCGACAGGTCGAAGCTCGGCGTGCGCATGCCGAGCCAGGCCATCCAGTAGTTGCCGTCGGAGGCGCGGTTGATGTTGTCGGGGTAGCCCGGCATGTCGCGGATGACGCATTCGGCGGTGCCTGCTTTCGGCCCTTCCAGCCAGTAGCGGTGCACGCGGCAGGCCCAGCTTTCGGCAAAGAACAGCGACTTGCCGTCATGCGCCATGCACACGCCGTTGGTGTAGCGGTAGCCGTCGAGCAATGTCTTCGTCGAAGCGTCCTTCGGGTCATAGACGAGCAGCCGCCCGGTGGCGCGGTTCTCGATCGAGTCCAGCGCCCAGTCGTGGGCGTCATAGCGCTTGGTGGAATCGGTGAAGTAGATGCGGCCGTCCGGCGCGATGTCGCAATCATTGGGATCGCGCAGCCGCGCATCGTCGACGATCGAAGTCCAGGAGCGCGACGTTTCCGCCGATAGCCGCTTCACCTCCCGCTCCGGCGAGACCGAATAAAGGCCCATCGCGCCGACGCAGCTGATCAGATTGCCTGTTTTGTCGAAGGCCAGGCCGAGCGGAAAGCCGCCAATATGGGCAAAGACCTCCGAGTGTTTGTAGTCCGGCGCAAAGAAACGGACGATCTCGCCATGTCTGGTGCCGCAATAGAGATGGTCGTCGCGGTCGAGAATGACGTCTTCCGGCCCTTCCAGCTCGCCGAGCCCGATATGGTCGGCCTCCGACAACCGGTTGTCGAGCTCGTAGGGCGTGCCCGAGCCCGGTGCCGCTGACTGCGTTGCCCCCATCTTCAAATAGACCGGTGCGACATAGACCTCGTCCAGAACCTTGTGGCGGTTCTTCAGCCAGCGAATGTCGATGGTGACGGCGACGGCCAGCATGATACCCAGCACCATCTGGTTGGTGCCGGTGCCATAGCCCAGCCGGATCAGCCCGTTGGTCATCGTCAGCACGATGATCGCGCCCATCAGCCCCTTGATCACCGAGCCGCGGCCGCCGCCCAGGCTGACGCCGCCGACGACCGCTGCCGTCAAAGCCATGACCTCGAGATTGAGGCCTGTGCCCGGCCCTGCCCCGCTCAGCCGGCAGGCGATGAGGAAGCCGCCGAGCGAAGCGCAGAAGCCGGAGAACACATAGGTCATGAACACGGTGCGGCGCACGCGGATGCCGGCATTGTGGGCCGATCGCCGCGACCCGCCCACCGCCTGCACATGCCAGCCGGGCCGCGAGCGCGTCAGCGCGACATGGGTAATGATCGCCAGGATAATCGCTGCCCACACCGCAACCGAAAGGCCCCAGAAGGTGTCGTCGCCGATGAAGTCCAGCACATCCGATGTGGCATCGGAAAGCTGGACGTCGGCGGCATAGGTGGTGACCAGTATGTCGAACAGCGCCCGCCCGAAAATGAAGGTGACCAGTGTCGTCAGGAAAGCGCGCAGCCTGAAATAGCCGATCAGGTAGCCGTTGATCGCGCCGAACAGCAGGCCGGTGGCGATCGAGGCGGCCAGCGCCAGCCACACCGACTGTTCGAGGATGAAGAAGACGAACACGGCGGAAAAGCAGGACAGCGCGAAGATCGAGCCGACCGAAAGGTCGATGCCGCCGCCGAGCATGACCACCGTCATGCCGGTGACGACCAGCGAAAATTCGCCGAGCTGGCGGGTCGATTCCTGCAGCGACATCGGCTTGAAGAAGCCGGGAATGATCGAACCGAACACGCTGAGCGTCGCCACCAGCGCCAGGAACGGAATGGCGTTATCAGTCCAGCGTTTGCTTAGGATCTCGCCGACAAGGTGGTCGGGCACGAGATTGTAGCGCCAGGATTGAAGGCGTTCGCGAAAGGACATCGGTTGCTGCTGCCACTCAAGAGAGAAAGAGGCGGCCGAACAACGTCCGGCCACCTCGTCGATGCTTGCAACGGACCCGCGGTTTACTTGGCCGCAGCTTGGGCTTGCAGTGCTTTCAAGTCCCAGCAGCTGTCTGGCTTGAGGTCGGCCTTGGTCGTCGCCTTCTCCAGCGTGTAGATGTAGGTGTGCGAGGTGCCGGCCGGCTGGCCACTCTGCAACAGGAACTTGATGACGGCGTTCATGTCGCCCGACTGGCGGGCAAGGTCGGTCATCACCACCGCGCCATAGGTGCCGTCCTGCAGCTTGTCGCAGTCGGCAGTCTTTTCGCCGCCGCCGGTGGTGACCAGAAAGACTTTGCCCTCGAGCTTGGCATCGCGGATCGCAGCAGATGCGCCCGTCGCGTCGCCGTCCCAGAAATCGATGATGGCGCAGATGTCGGGGTTCTGCTGCAGCATCGTCGTCGTAACGTTGCGCGAGGTCGTCGCATCCCAGTTCGAGTCAGGCTTGGCCACGACCTTGAAGTCGGGGTTCTTATCCAGCACCTTCATGATGCCGGCATACTGGTAGAGGCTCGACGAGTTGGCCTGGTCGCCCTGCACCAGCCCGATCTTCTTGGAGGAGTTCGGCCCACAACCCTTTATCGCCGCTTCAGCTTCGAGTTGCCCGAGCCGATCCCAGTCGCTGCCGACAAAGGCATCGGCCGGGAAGTTCGCCGGATTGTCGACCAGCAGGACATAGGTGCCGGCGGCCTGCGCCTTCTTCATCAGCTTGGCATAGGAGTTGAGGTCCGGCGAATGGATGATCAGCACGTCCGGCCTGGTGTCAGACGAAATAGCGTCGGTTATCGCCTGCGCGCCGGCATCGACCACCCAGTTCGGGTCACGCGTCTCGAACACGCCGCCCCAGGCCTCGACCTCGGTCTTCAGGTAATGCGCCCAGCCCTGTGCCAGATCGAAGCCCATCGCCATCGGCACCAGCATCACACGCTTGCCCTTGAGCGCTTGCGAATAGGCGCCCGGACCCGGATCTTCGGCGGCAAAGCTTGGCGCCACGAATGCGGAGACGGCAAGCGCTGCCGCGGCGGCCATAAATGTCCTGATGATTTTCATGTCACATCCTCTGGTTTGGTCGTTGTCGTTCGCGGTCGGCCCCAACCGTACGCGTCAGTCTAGATGTCGCCTTGCTGCGCGGTCTGCTCGTCGCGCGGATTGATGAACCCATCGACGATGATCGCCGCCAGCAGGATCGCCGCCTTGATCAGGTTCTGATAGAGCAGCGGAATGTCGATGATGGTCATGGCGTTGAGCAGGATGCCGATCAGCGCGGCACCCACCAGCACGTTGCGCACCCCGCCCCGCCCGCCCGACAGACCGATGCCGCCGATCACCGCCACCAGCACGATGTCGTAGAGCAGCGTGGAATTGACGATGCGGGTGTTGATCGAATGCAGGCTGGCGGCGGTGAGCAAGCCGGCAATCAGCGAGACCAAGGCCGACAGCACGTAGCGCAGCACCAGCATCGGGCGCACTGGAATGCCGATATTGCGCGCCGCAACCGGGTTGTCGCCGGCGAAATAGACGTAGCGGCCCCATTTGGTGTAGCGCAGGAACAGGAAAAAGGCGAAAGCCAGCCCGGCGAAGACAAAAACCTCGACCGGGATGTCGAGGAAGCGCAGCCCGCCCAGGAGCTCGACCCAATGGCCGGGCGGCACCGGCACGGCGTCCTGTGTGATCAATTGTGAGCGCACATAGCCGAAGACGAAGGACGCGGTCGCCAGCGTCACGAAGATCGCCGGAACCTCGGCGTAGGCGACCAAAATGCCGTTCAAAAGCCCGATGGCGAGAACGCCGGCGAGCACATAGGCGAAGGCCAGCCCGTCGGACATTCCCGAACTCAGCAATTGCAGATACCAAGCGACCGACATCGCCATGATCGCCACCGCCGACAGATCGATGCCCCTGCCGATAATGACGACCGCCATGCCGAGCGCCAATATGCCCAGCACCGAGACCGAGCGCACGATGGCAACAAGATTGTTCGAGTTGATAAAACCAGGCAGTCCGATGGCGGCGGCAATGAACAGCACGACCGCGATGGCAAAGACAATGCCCTCCTGGTTCAGGCTTCTCCAGTTTAGCCAGCCGGTCGCGTTCATTGCCCGCTTTCACCCGCGATGGCTACGCCCTGCTCCCTCTGCGGCCATCGAACGAAAGCTAATCGGCTCAAGACCAATCCGTCAAATGAATCCGCGCATTGCAGGCCGGCTTGCGAGGAAATTCCGCGGTTGGACGCACCGATTGCGAGGCTGGCGCAATGCCTGGAACTCAAGCACTTTTGCAATTGATCGTGCCGATCGAAGCGCTGGCAAAGGTTTGCTCCCGGACGAGCGGAGCAGGCAGAATTTATGTCCGCGCTCGCCGCGCAGCTTCTGCGTCAAATCCGCAAAACATGGCCCGAGACCTCGGCGCCGGCGGCCTTCGGCAACGCCAGAAAGCGGAACGAGGCGACGAGCCCGATTGCGCCGATCGCCAGGAAGGCAAGTCGGAAGTCGACGAGATCGAGCGCCGCAGCGCCCCTGGCGATCTGCGACAGGTTGAGCAGCGCCGCCGCGACCGCCACGCCGAACAGCATCGCCACCTGCTGCAGCATGCTGGACAACGTCGCCGCCGAGCTACGCTGCGGTGAGGCCACATCGGCGAAGGCCAGTGTGTTGAGCGCGGTGAACTGCATCGAACGCGACAGTCCGGCGATCAGCATCAGCACCACCACCAACGCTTTCGGCGTCTGCGGCGTAAGCGCCGCGCAGGCCATGATCGACAAAGAGGCGATCACTCCGTTGACGATCAGCACCGAACGGAAGCCGAACCGCCTCAGCGTCGGCGTCGTCACCGCCTTCATACCGAGATTGCCGAGGAAATAGGCCAGGACCATCATGCCAGCATCGACCGGGCTCAGGCCGAAGCCAACCTGGAACCAAAGCGGCAGCAGGAACGGCGTGGCGTTGATGGCGATGCGGAAAATCGTGCCGGCCGACAGCGTCGAGATGGCAAAGGTCTGCACCTTGAAAGCTGTGAGATCAAGCAGCGGATGGTTGGCGCGTCGCAGATGCCCCACCGCCAGCCAGCCGACCAAAATGCCCGTGGCGAGCAGTGCCACGGTCGGCAAGGCACCCTCTTCCGGATGCGCGATGCGCTCGAGGCCATAGAGCATCGCGGCGAGCCCCACCGAGGTCAGCAGGAAGCCCGGCCAGTCGAGCGGCTTGGCCCCGGCTTCGCGGTCGCCGGGAATGAAGCGGGCGACCAGCGCCAAACCGACGACCCCAAGGGGAATGTTGATGAAGAAATTCCAGTGCCAGGAGACATAGGTGGTGATGAAGCCGCCAAGCACCGGCCCGACCACCGGCGCAAACAGCGCCGGCCAGGTGATCAGCGCCGTAGCATTGAGAAGCTCGGACTTCGGCGCATTGCGCAGCACCAGGATGCGGCCGACCGGCGTCATCAGCGCGCTGCCCACGCCCTGCACCGCGCGCGCGGCAACGAATTCGGCCAGGTTCTGCGAAATGCCGCAGGCGAGCGAGGCCAGCGTGAACAGGGCGATCGCCACGAGGAAGATGTTGCGCGCGCCGAACCGGTCCGCGAGCCAGCCGGACAGCGGCACGAACACCGCCATGGTCAGCATATAAACGGTGATGCCGATGCTCATCGCCACCGCCGGCACGCCGAAGGATTCTCCCATCTGCGGCAGCGATGTCGAGATGATGGTCGAATCCAGAAGCTGCATGAAGAAGGCGACGGCGACGATCAGCGCCACCCGCCGGGCTTGCCGCGCCGCCGGCGCGGTTTCGGGTAAGGCTTTGTTTTCGGGAATGGCGGTCATGCGCAGAACTGTCCGAAGGGGAATCTTCTCCCGCCTCATCGGCAACCGCACAAATGTCCGGCAAAACCGATGACGCACCGGTTTCAACTGCATTTGGCCGGTGCCGTCCAGACATGGACCAACAAACTTTCGTGTGGCATCGCAGCCGGCTATGCGATGACCTGGCCCTGCCGCCGAACCGGAGTTTTTACGATCCGCGATGGCGCTTCGCGCTGTTGCCGGTGTGTCTCATGCGGCTTCGATCTTCTCCAGGAACAGGCTGAGCTGGTCCGGATCCATGTGCACGACGTGCCTGTCTTCGGGATACGCCATACTGTTCACATCGGCGACATATTCGGAAAAGGCGGCGATGCGTTCGGCCTGCAGGCGGTCGTATTCGGCGGCGAAGTTGCGATAGACCTTGGAATGGCGCGGCATGTGGCCACGGTTCTGGCCGAGGATATCGTCTGCGAACAGGTATTGCGCATCGCAGCCGGTGCCCGCCCCCATCGATAGCATGATCAGCGAAGTGCGTTCCGAAATCGCCTTGGCCACCTCGACTGGCACCACCTCGATCTCGGCGCCGATCGCGCCGGCGGCCTCCAGTTGCTTCACCGCCTCGAACACCTGCATGGCGGTATCGGCGGTCTTGCCGACGGCCTTGAAGCCGCCGGTCCAGGTGGCGCGTGACGGGATGAGGCCGACATGCCCGATCACCGGAATTGCATCGTCGGCCATCCGTTTGATGGTGGCGTAGCCGGCGCTGCAATAGACCGCATCGGCGCTGGCCTTGTAGAGCCGGAACGCCCAGCGGACAAAATCATCCGCGGTGCCGATCTCGAAGAAATTCTCGCCCGGCATGGTGAACAGGCTGGGTGCCGCATCGCGGTATTGCGGATTGAGCACCAGCTCCGGCGGCACCGAGACGATATCGACGCCGGCGCGTTCGGCGGCCTCGGCCTCGTCCATCGTCAGCACGCGCAGCATGGTCAGCTGCCGCTTGCCCTTCATGGCGCGCAGGTCGGCGACGGTCGGTCTTTTCCGGCTCATGGATTTTGGTCCCCTTTGCTACGTGACAGAAGGCCGGTCAGGCGATCTGGATCATCACCTTGCCAGCTTCGACCTTGACTGGATAGGTCGCGAGATTGACGCAAACGGGAGCGCCCTTCGCCTGGCCGGTCTTGTAATTGAAGCGGCCATTGTGCTTGGGGCATTCGATGATGTCGTCCATGACAAGCCCGTCGGCCAGATGAGCCTGTTCATGCGTACAAAACCCGTCGGTGGCGAAGAATTCATCGTCCGGCGAACGGTAGATCGCGAAGGTGCGGCCGCCATGGTCGAAGCGGATGACATCTTCCTCTTCGACATCGTCCACGGCGCACGCTTCGACCCAATCGGCCATCTCTGCTTCTCCTGAAATTTCTGCGTTGCGCTCGTGCAGTGCCTACTCAGCCGCTGCCGACATGTTCACTTCGTGGAACTCGCCACGATAGGGCCGTGCCGTTGGCGGCAGTTCGCGCTTAAGGAAATAATCCTCGTATTTGAGCTGCCTGAGCAGGACCGGCCAGACCTCGCGATAGGCATGCCATATCGACGGGTTCGCCTCGGGCAGATCGTGCTTGATCAGTTCATGCAGCCTGGGCAGCGCGTGATACGGTACCATCGGGAACATGTGATGCTCGACGTGGTAGTTCATGTTCCAGTAGATGAACCGGCTGATCGGATTCATGTAGACGGTCCTGGTGTTGAGCCGGTGGTCGACGACGTTGTCGGCCAGACCGATATGCTGCAGCAGGCCGGTCAGCACCATGTGCCAGGTGCCGTAGAGGCGCGGCACGCCGATGAGCACCACCGGTATCCACGACCGCATGAACACGGCGAGCGCGATCGTCGCGATGTAGATCGCGATATGCCAGCGCGCCGCGATGACGGCCTTGTGCTGTTCCATCTCGGGAACGTAGCTTTTCTCGTCGGGCGTCAGCTTGCCGAACGCCTGGCGTACCAGCGCCGGAAGCGAATAGCGAAAATCGAGGATGCCGGTGAAAGCCAGCGCGGCACGCAGCAGGTCCGGCGGGCGCATCACGGCGATCTCGGCGTCGCGGCCGACGATGATCGTGTCCGTATGGTGCCGGGCATGGCTCCAGCGCCAGGTCACCGGATTGCGCATCAGCATGAAGCTGGCGATCTGGTAGACGACATCGTTCATCCAGCGCGTGCGGAAAGCCGTGCCGTGGCCGCATTCGTGCCAACGCGAGTCGCTGGAGGAGCCGTAGAGCACGCCGTAGACGAAGAAGAACGGCACGCACCACCAGGTGCCCCAGAAATAGATGGCGCCGGCGGCGGAGCCGAGGATGGCGATGATCCAGATGATCGTGTCGCGGATCGCCGGGCCGTCTGAGCGCTGCATCAACTCCTTGATCGCCTTGCGGGGGACATCGGTGTGGTACCACTCCGCCGAGGCCAGTCCCGTCTCGATCGCCCTGCGCGTGCTTTCGCCGACCAGGCTGTAATCGCGCTTTACCGTGCCAGCCATTGTGACCTCCAATTCCAGCTCGGCCGCGAACCCTCCCCGCTCCGGCCGGGACCAGCCTCCCAACTGGTGTCTCGTATCGTCCTAGCCATTATCACGACCTGCCTCCAAGAACAGGAAAACGGCCCGACGGCTGGGGATAATCCTGCTGCGGCTGCCTGGCGATTGCCGCGATCCGGCTCTCGGCGGCGGCGATCTCGCCGGCGCCGTCGAGAACCCGGAACACCGCATCGTACGAGCGGCTCTCGCCGTGCTCCAGCCAGATCATCTCGCCGCGTTCGCGCGCCGCCAGATTTCCCAGCACATGATGCGTCGACGGCTCGATGCCAAGCGCGTACTGTCCAGCCTGGAAATTCTGCCATTGGTAGGTGCAGGGCAATTGGTCCTTGCGCGTGACCACCTCGAACCCGAGGCCGAGCCTATCGTTGACCACCGCCACCGGGACTTCGCCGGTGCTGCCAGCGCCGAGCTCGTGCTGCCAGACCTGTTCGCTGAAACGCGGCTGCGGCGCCGGGACCGTGCGATAGCCGACCTTTTGCGCCTCATAACGCTCGCCGGCATGCCCGGCCCAAACGACATCCCTTATCGGCGCCAGATAGCGCGCGCCCTCGTCAAGCACCGGATGGCTGACATTGATGTGGTAGAAAAACATATGCGGTGTTCGGTTGAAACCGTGATTGACGACACGGTCCGAAAGCCGGATCTCGTTGCCGCCGACATCGGCCTCGATCCGCCGCAATAGATGCAGATCCTCGCCGAATACAGTCGATTGCTGGACGATGCCTTCGGCCCACAACACGCAGCGGTCGCCGTCCCAGGTCTCGCCGTAGCCACTCAGCCGCGCCGGGATGGTGCTGATGCGGCCATGCAGCGAATGGCGCACCGTCTTCTTCGGCGGATAGTTGTAGGTGTCGGCGGGTACCTCGTTCATGAACAATATATGGTCGAGGCCGCAGGTCAGTAGAAGGCCGGAAAACGACCGCGCCCAGGCCAGCCCGTCCTCGCCTTCATACTCGTGCAGGCCGGGATTGCGAAAGCCGCTCGGCGAATGCCAGCCGATCGCCTGGCCCTTGAAGTCGCAATCGGCGATATCGAGCGCCCGGTCGACCAGCGCGGTGAAGCGCAGGCCCGAGCCGGTGCGGAATTCGAGCATGCGGATGCCGCGCTCGACGCCGTCGCCAAGCGTCATCAGTCGCACGCCGGCGAACTGCGACAGCATGCCCGAGCGTTCCGAGACCTGCCGGCGCGACAGCGTCTTGCCGTAAAGCTCTACCATGTGACGGCCAGTTCCTTCACTTTGCTCCCGTCCTTCACTTGGCTCTCGTCTCCTTGAGCAGGGCCGACATGTCGGCGCCGGTGATGATACTTTCCACGGTCAGCAGGTCGGTGTCGGCGACCGTCTGCTCGGCGACGATCTCGCCGCGCCGCATGACGATGATGCGGTCGGCGACCTGGAAGACGTGATGGATGTTGTGGGTGATCAAAAGCACCGAGTGACCGGCGTCGCGCACTTCCTTGACGAAGCGCAGCACGCCGTGCGTTTCCTCGACGCCGAGATTGTTGGTCGGCTCGTCGAGGATGATGACCTTGGCGGCGAATTGCATGGCGCGCGAGATGGCGATCGACTGGCGTTCGCCGCCCGACAGCGTGCTGACCAGCGCATCGGCGTCGAGCTTCTTCGAGATGCCGACGCGCTTCAAAAGAGCCGAGGCGGCATCGCGCAATTGCGCGAGATCGAGCGGCGCGAACACACCCAGCCATTTGAGGTTGACCGGCTCGCGGCCGAGGAAAAGATTGCGCGCGATGCTGAGGTCCGGTGCCAGCGAGGTGTCCTGGTGGATGGTCTCGATGCCGAGATCCATCGCATCGCGCGTCGAGCGGATGGAGACCTTCTGGCCGCGCACATAGATGTCGCCGCGGTCGACCGGAAACACCCCGGAGATCGCCTTGATCAACGTCGATTTGCCGGCGCCGTTGTCGCCGAGCAAGGCCACCACTTCGCCCTCGTTGAGCGTGAAGGAGGCGCTCTTCAGGGCGCGGACGCTGCCGAAGGACTTTTGCAGGTTGTGCAGCCGAAGCACTTCCATGGTCAGCTCCTGGCGGCGTTCTTCTGCAGCAAAGCGTGCAGAATGAGCATGGCAAGGATGATGACGCCGACGAAGATGTTGTAGGCGAGCCCAGGCACGCCGATCAGCACGATGCCGTTGCGGATGCTGCGCAGCATCAGCGCGCCGACGATGGTGCCGAAAATGGTGCCTCGCCCACCGGTCAGCGCGGTGCCGCCGACCACCACCATGGCGATCACTTCGAGCTCGTAGCCGGTGCCTGCCACCGGCGAGGCGGCAGAAATGCGGAAGGCGCTGATCATGCCGGCGAGACCGGCCAGCACCGAGGTCAGGATGAACAGCCAGATCTTGACCGCATCGGCCGGCACACCACGCGCCACGGCGGCGTTACGGTTCGAGCCGATGGCGCTGATCCAGTTGCCGAGCTTGGCGTAGCGCAGCACATAGATCGCCAGTAGCGACAGGCCGATGAACCACCACAGCGAGGTATAGAAACGGAACGTTCCGATATTGAAGCTGCCGGCCAGCAGCGTCACGAAGAACCCTGGCTGGTCCCAGGACTTCAGCGGAAAGCCTTGGGTGATGTAGAGGGCCGCGCCTCGCACCACCAGCAGCATCGACAGCGTCACCAGGAAGGAGGAGATGCCGATCTTGGTGACGATCAGCCCGTTGATCGCACCGATCGCTATGCAGAGCAGCAGGCCGGCCAGCAGCGCCACGCCAATATCCACCCCGCCGTTCTGCACCAGCAGCATGACGACAACCGGCGCCAGTCCGAACACAGCACCGATCGAAAGGTCGAACTCGCCCGCCGTCAGAAGCAGCGTCATGCCGAGCGCGATGATGCCGAGCTCGGGCAGGAACGCCATCATGTTGGAGATGTTGAGCGGCGACAGGAAGTTCGCATCGGCGATCGCGAACACCGCCAGCAGGACGATCAGGATGACGAGCGACGAGAACTGCGGCGAGCGGATCAGGCTCGACCTGCGTTTGGCACGCGGCATTTCCTCTTCTGCGGCAATTGTCATGACAGCTCGAACCATACGCCAGGGTGAGGCCCGCCGCCTGCGCGGCGAGCGTCAGTTCCAATCACTTGTTGTAGAGTTTCAGGATCGGTTCGACGCTCGAGGCGTCGTAGAGGCTGAAAGTGTGGATGTCGTAGCCGATCGGTTCGCCGGCGGCGGCCAACCCGAGCAGCGCCACCGGCATGAAGCCCTGCGCCGACGGGAACTGCCAGGCAGCCGCGTTGATGAAGCCGGACTTCACGGATTCCGCCGTCTCCTTGGAATTGCCCCAGCCGACGACCGGGATCTTGCCGGCCGGCACGCCGGCGCCGTCGAACACCCGCTTGACGCTGGCCGCGACGGAATCGCCGAGCGCGATGATTGCCGGCGGGTTGTTGGCCACCATGTAGTCGGTCATCTTGGCGATGATGCCGGCCGGATCGGTGCCGCAATCGACCACGTCATATTTGATGCCGAGTGGATCGAAGACGCTGGCAATGCCTTCGGTCTCGAGCTGCTGGTAGCTGGCGCCCGGCACTTCGACCGGCAGGAACACCTTGTCGCCCTGCTTCACCATTTTGTGGTCGACCAGATATTTCGCCCAGATGACACCGGCTTCCTTGAGGTCGGCGCCGACATAGGCTTGCCGGCCGGTCGCCGGATCGTCGGTGTTGAAGAACACGATCGGGATGCCGGCCGCCTTCGCTGCCTTGACCTCCTCGGTCCACAGGCCGGGCTGCGCCGAAGTCGTGGCGATGCCGTCCGGCTTGGCGGCGAGTGCCGAGTTGAAGGCTTCCTTCTGCGCCGCCATGTCGCCGCCGCTGAACGAGATCTTGCAAGTCACCTTGAGCTGGTCGCAAGCCTTGGTCGCGCCGGCATTCCAGTCGATCCAGAAGGCATCCGACGGCCCGCCATGCGACAACAGGTAGAACGTCTTCTGGGCGTCCTGCGCCACAGCCGGCGTACCCAGCGTTGCACCGGCAAGAACCGTCGCGGCAGCCGCGATTTTCAACGGGAATTTCAACATTTCTCTTCCTCCCTTGTTTCGTAGCCGAATCGCGCCATCACAGACCGTTGGCGCGGAATTTTCCGTCCAGGAATTTCTTGGCGCGCGGCACGTCGTCTTCCGAAAGGTGCTCGATGATGACCGGAATGTTCGGATGCTTTTCGGCCAGCCTCTGCAGATACAGGTCGTAGTTCAGCGAACCGAGGCCGGGTGCCGGCAGCTCGATCTCGCCGACGCCGCGGAAAGTGTGGCTCTCCAGCGCGTCCTCGTCGCCGATGTCGGCGTGTTTCTCCGACTTGTCGCCGCCGGAACGCTTGACGTCCTTGGCGTGGGCGATCTTGATCTTGTCGGTCAGCGTGTCGAACACCTGGTTCAGGATCTGATCCATCCGGTCGATATTGTGGGTTTCGAAATAGTTGGTCGGGTCCATCAACAGGCCGAGGCCTGGGTGGTCGACCTGCGCGAACATCCTCACCGTCTCCTCGACCGAGCCGACGACATTGTTGACATAGGTTTCGAGCAGGAAGACCGCGCCGTGGTCATAGGCCGTCTGGGCAAGGTCGGCGATGACCTTGCGGCATTCCTCGAACCCTTCCTCGGTCTTGTTCTTCGGGTGATGCACCCAGTCGGATTCGGTGTTGTAGGTACCCGTTTCCGAGATCACGTAAGGGGTGCCGAAATGGCGTGCGTTGCGGATGATCTCCTTCAAATAGCCGACGCGCCTCTCGCGCTCGCCCATATCCGGATGGATGATGTTGGTGTAGCCCGACACGCAGCAGATCGGCAGATTGTGGTCGCGGAACGTGTCGCGGACGGTCTTGGCCTTGTCCTTGGTGATCTGCCCGGACGACAGGTCGATATCCCTGAAATGCAGGTCGAGCTGCACGGTGTTGAAATCGAGCGCACGGATCTTCTGCGCGGTTTCCTTGAGGCCATACGGGAAATAACCCGTGAAAATACCTGCCTGCATCATGGTGTGAATTCCTCCCTGTAAGTGATTCAGTCAGTTGATATTTCGGAAAGCTTGACCGTCCGGCCTTTGTCGATCGAGCGGTAGCCGGCTTCGACCAGCGCCATGGTCTTGACATTGTCCGCGACGGACAGCGCTGGCGGCTCGCCCGTCTTAACCGCGTGCTGAAGCTGCTCCATGACGCCGATGAAAGCATGCGGGAACCACATCGTGTCCCAACTGGGTGTTACCCACTTGCCGTCGGTGGTCTCGGTCGAGGCATAGGTCAGGGTCGAGGCAGAGCCTGTCGGCCAGCCGATCGTGCCCTTGGCGACGCCCTTGGTGCCGTCGACGCGCCAGTTGATATGCTGGTCGTCCTTGTAGCCCTCCTGGCGCGGACCCGACCAGACATCCTCCAGCGATACCGCGAGCACGCCGGACGGGAACTTGATCGTCGACACGGTGATGCCGTCCGAATGATCGAAGCGGGTGCGCGGGTCCTTGCGGGTCAGCGTCGTAATCTCGTCCGGATCGCCGAACAGGAAGCGCAGTACGTCGAGATGGTGGACGCTCATATTGGCGAGTGTCAGCCGGTCGTAGTCCTCGAGGAAGCTCTGCCAGTGCGGGATGGCATGCATGTCGATCTGCGCGAAGACGATGTCGCCGAGCGCGCCGCTGTCGATGATCTGCTTCAAGACGCGCATCGACTGGTCGTAGCGCATGTTCTGGTTGACCGAGAGGATCTTGCCGGCCTTGGCCGCCTCGTCGCGCAGCTTGACCGCTTCTTCGACCGACAGCGCCAGCGGCTTCTGCGCCAAAATCGCCTTGATGTGCTCCTGCTTCAGCGCATGGCGGATCAGCGCCGGTTGCTGGTCCGGCGGAAAGGCAAGATCGATGATCTCGACATTTTTGTCCTCGATGAGCCGTTCCGGCGTGTCGTGGACGGTCGGTATATCCCAGCGCTTGGCGACCTTTTCGGCGCTGCCTTTGGTCCGCGAGGCGATCGCCACCACCGGAAAACCGGCTTCCTTGTAAGCGGCAAGGTGACATTCGGCCATGATCATGCCGGCGCCGACGCAGCCGATCTTGTATTCCCTGGTGCGGACTTTAACGTCCGGCTCGAAGCCGCTGCTTGCCATATGTTCCTCCCGAAGCTCGTTCCTTGCAGCCGCCGTCATCTTGCCAGCGCTCCCCCGCTCTGTCCGAAATAGTGCACCCTGCCCGGCTCGCAGGATATCGCCACCATCGCGTCCGGCCTGATGTCCGGCTGGCCGCGCAACAGCGCCCGCAAACGCGCCTGCCCGGCGGCGAGCGTCACCACAGTGTAGCCGCCGAGCGGCTCGACCTCGAACACTCGCGCCGGGCGGCCCGCGCCCCCCTCTGACATTCCATCCGACCAGGCCTTGACCTTGATGTCTTCCGGCCTGAGCCCGATCTCGACGGCATCGGCCGGCGCAGCCTTGTCCGCGATGCGGATCGTGCCTTCCGCCGCCTCCACGCCTTCCACGCCGCGCACCGACTTCAATATGTTCATCATCGGCGACCCGAGCAGCCGCGCCACATAGGTGCTGGCCGGCCGGTCATAGATCTCGGCAGGCGCGCCGATCTGCCTGATCTTGCCGTTCTCCAGGATGGCCATGCGGTCGGCGACCGACATCGCCTCTTCCTGGTCGTGCGTGACATAGATCAGCGTCTTACCGAGCTCGCGCTGGATGCGCTTGAGCTCGACGCGCGTCTCCTCGCGCAGCCGGGCGTCGAGCGCCGAGATCGGATCGTCCATCAGATACGCGGCGGGATCACGCACCAGCGCGCGGGCGATCGCGACCCGCTGCCGCTCACCGCCGGAAAGCTGCGCCGGCGGTTTGTGCAGGATATGTCCGATATGCAGCTTGGCCGCGATGTCGGCGACGCGTTTTTCGATCTCGGCTTCTGCCACCTTCCGCTCGACCAAAGGAAAACGGATGTTGTCGCGCGCGCTCATATGCGGGAACAGCGCCAGATTCTGGAACACCATGGCGACATTGCGCTCCGCCGGCGACACCGTGTTGACCGGCTTGCCGCCAATCAGGATCTCGCCCGTGTCCGGGGTTTCCAGCCCGAGCACCAGACGGAGTATCGTCGACTTGCCCGACAGCGGCGGCCCGAAGAAGCAGAAGAACTCGTTGTCGTTGACCGCGAACGAGGCATCGTCGACAGCCAGCGTGCCGCCATAGCGTTTTGTCACATTACGGAAAACGATATCGGCCATCTCAACCTGCTCTCAACGCAAGGCCGGTAGCGGCGTCGAAGACGCGCACCGCCTCCGCCGCAGGCGCGACGACGGCTGTCTGCCCGATCGCCAGCCCGACATCATTGTCGAACACCGCCTTCACCGCGGTCTCTCCCTCGCCAAGATGGATGATGGTGCGCGCGCCGATCCGCTCGACGAAACTCACCGGCATGCAGAGGCCACGGCCGCTTTCGGCCAGCGTCACCTGCTCCGGTCGAAAGCCATAAAACACCTCGCCGCGCATCCGGCTGGCGGCATCGGCGATCTCGACCGGCAGCGGCGGCGTCGCCCCGAGTGGGCCAAGATCGACGACCAGGCCACGGTCACTTTCCGCCAACCAGCCCTTGAGCAGGTTCATGCCCGGCGCACCGATGAAGCGGGCGACGAAGACGTTGGCCGGGTTGTTGTAGACTTCCAGTGGCGTGCCGACCTGCTGCAGCACGCCGTGGTCCATCACCGCGATGCGGTCGGCCATGGTCATCGCTTCGAGCTGATCGTGGGTGACGTAGACCATGGTCTGCCGGAACTGCCGCTGCAGTTGCTTCAATTCGGTCCGCATCACCGCCCGGAAGGCGGCGTCGACATTGGACAGTGGCTCGTCGAGCAGGAAGATCGCCGGCTCCATGATCGCCGAACGGCCAATCGCCACCCGCTGCAATATGTTGACCGAAAGCCGGTCGGCCTTGCGGTCGAGCAGCGGCGTCAGCTGCAGCATCTCGGCAATGGCACCGACGCGGCGGTCGATCTCGGCCTTTGGTGCGCCGCGCATTTTCGGGCCGTAGGCGAGGTTCTGCCGCACGCTCATATGAGTGAAGATCGCATAGTTCTGGAAGACGAAGCCGACGCCGCGCCGCCCCATCGGCACGCCGGCCATGTCGCGTTCGCCGAACAGGATCTTGCCGCTGGTCGGCTCTTCCATGCCGGCGATCATGTTCATCGTCGTCGACTTGCCGCAGCCGGACGGCCCGAGCAGCGCCATGAACTCGCCGTCGGCAATGGCCAGATCCATCGTCTGCAGCGCAGTGAAGTCGCCAAATTTCTTGACAAGGTTTTGCAGATGGATCGTGCTCATGCCGCCACCTCGCGTACCCGGGCCATGCGTTTCATGGCAAACACAGCGGCGATGGACAGCACGATCAATATGGCCAGCGCGATTGCCGCCACATAGCCCCAGATCAGGTCCTGCGTGGTGAGCTTGTAGATGTAAACGGAGATGGTTTCGGTAGCGACCCCGGGACCGCCGCCGGTCATGATGTAGAGGGTGTCGAATATTTTGAAGTTCTCGATCACCCGGATCGCCAGCGCAATGATGATGATCGTCTTCATCTTCGGCAGCACGATGGTGACGAAGCGCTGCCAGGGGTTGGCGCCGAGCAGCGTCGCCGCCTTGATCTGGTCCTCCGGCACGCCGACCAGGCCGGCAAGCAGGATCAGGAACATTAGCGGCGTCCACTGCCAGATGTCGGCGACCATCACCGCGATCAGCGCCAGCGTCGGATCCGAGAGCCAGGCGATGGTGACGGGAAAGCCTGACATCGCCGACAGGATGTCGTTGACCGGGCCGCCCGACTGAAACAGCATGAAGAACATGTAGCCGGCCACCGCCGGCACCACCATCATCGGCATCAAGAGGATCGAATAGAAGATCCGCTTGCCGGGAAACTCGTCGGCAAACAGCGTCGCCAGCGCGAGGCCGAGCAGGAACTCCGCCGGCACGCAGACGATCATGACGATGGCCGTGCGCTTCAGCGCGCTCCAGAAGCGCGCGTCCGCGGCAAGGTCGGTGTAATTGGCGAAACTGTTCCACATCGACCAGGCATTCCACCAGCCGGTGCCCGACAGCGGCGACCAGTCGGTCAGGCTGATGTAGAGCTGCATCAGCAGCGGGAAGACGGCGATGAACAGCACCAGGATCTGCGCCGGCAGGGTCAGCCGGAATCCGAGCCGCGCGCCCTCGTCCGGCAACACCGACGCCGCCTTGGAGGCTTGCATGTCGCCCTCCGAAATCGTGGCTGTCACCGAGCTCATTGCTTGAGCGCCCCGAAGGTCAGCCCGCGCACCAGATGACGCTGGATGGCGATGCCCATGATCACCGGCGGCACCGCGGCGATCAGGCCGAGAGCTGCCTTGGCGCCGTAGAGCTGTCCGGTCATCGAGGAGGACAGCGAGGCCATGTAGACCGGGACCGTGACCCATTCGCGCGTCGTCAGAAGCAGCGCAATCAGATAGTCCGACCAGTTGAGGATGAAGACGAACAGCGCGGCACTGGCCAGCGGCGCCCGCATCATCGGCAGCGTGATGCGGGTGAAGACGCGCCACCGCGAACAGCCCTCGACCAGTGCCGCCTCCTCGATCTCGCGCGGCATGTCGTCGAAGAAGGTCTTCATCAGCCAGAAGGCGAAAGGCAGCGTGACGATGCCGTAGATCAGCGACAGCCCCCACCAGCTGTCGGTGAAGTTGAGGAAGGCCCACATGATCATCACCGGGGTCATGACCGCCATCGGCGGAAACAGGCGAAGCTGGATCAGCGCCAGCGGCAGGTTCTGGCCCGAGTTGAAGCGCGACAGCCCGTAGGCCGCCGCTGTGCCCGCCGACATGGCGATCGCCGTGCCGAACGTGGCCGACAGCAGCGACGACAGGATCGGCTTCAAAGC
Organism: Mesorhizobium sp. M0563; assembly: GCF_040321065.1. Taxonomy (NCBI): domain Bacteria; kingdom Pseudomonadati; phylum Pseudomonadota; class Alphaproteobacteria; order Hyphomicrobiales; family Phyllobacteriaceae; genus Mesorhizobium; species Mesorhizobium sp. M0563. Next base: position 48,491 of record NZ_JAMYQV010000012.1, on the reverse strand, counting down.
TGTGCGGTCGAGCGCGACGATAAGATTGTTGGTCGATTCACCGAAGACGAAGCGGAAATTGCTGAGTGTCGGGTTCTTCGGCCACCAGGTCAGGTCGGCGCCGGTCGCCGACCATTCGGCGATCGGCTTGAACGCCATCGACATCATCCACAGGATCGGCACCAGCGTCACCGCCATTGCCGCAAAGATCGCGGCATAGCGGAATATCTCGAAAGGAACTGAACGCTTCATCTTGCGGCTTTGCTGGGTCCTTCGTTATCGAGGGGAAGAGCAATCACTCCTCCCCTCTTTGGTAAGATCCGGGAGGATCAGGCGATCGGATCGAGAACGGTGGGCCAGGCCTCCTTGTTGGTCTTGATGGCTTCGAGAAGCTTCTCCTCGCCGGTGCGGCGGGCAATCTTCTTCCACTCGGCTTCGGTGTCGGCCATCGCCTGCTCTGCTGTCTTGGCCTTGGTCAGCGCGGCGACGAGGTTCTCGTCCAGCGCATTGTGGAAGGCGGTGGCGCCGGGATAGTTGATGGTGGGCACGGTGCGGGCGACCGTCTCGCGCACCACGTCCATGTGGTAAGCATGATAGGTCTGGCGGACCAGCGGATCGGAGAAATCCGACAGCCGGAACGGATCGAAGTAACCGCCCGGATTGGCGGTCATCCAGGCGTAGATGCGGCTTGAACCCAGCCACTGCAGGAACAGGTAGCAGGCCTCCGGATTCTTGGCTTGCGAGGACACCGACGCCGACAGATTGAGCCACAGCACCGAACGGCTGACCAGCTTGCCGTCGATCTCGCGGCCGGGCGGCAGCATCGAGCCGATCTTGCCGGTGACGGCTGAATCCTTGTTGCCGGCATTGTCGAGGAATTTCGGCAAATTGGAGAAGGCGCAGGTCATGGCCGCGCCGCCCTTGGCGAAATTGCCGTACTGCTCCGGCCAGCCCCAGGAGATCGCATCCGGCGAATGGTGCGCAAGCGACGCGATGTACTCGCTGGTCGCCGCAATACCTTGCTCGGAATTGATCAGCGGCTTGCCGGTATCGTCGAACAGGAACTGATTGGGCGAAGCCATTGAGACATAACGCTGATACCAGTTGGTGTAGCCCCAGCCCTGGTTGCGCAGATCGGTCGAGCCGAACAGGCCCTTGTCCGGGCGCTGGAAGAAGGCCGCGATCTCGTCATGCTGCTTCCAGGTCTTCGGCGCCGCCAGTTCATAGCTGTATTTGTCGGAGAAAGCTTTCTTCTCGGCTGCGTCGCCGAACAGGTCGGTGCGGTAGACCCAGGTCTGGAAGTCGCCATCCAGTGACACGCCATAGGTCGAGCCGCGATACTGATTGAGCAGCGAGACGCCCTTGGCGCCATTGACGTAGCCGCGCTCGGGATCGTCCCATTCCGGCTTGTACTGCGCGACGAAGTCGTCGAGCTTGAGGATGCCGCCGGTCTCGGCGAGGTCGCCAAGACGGTTCCATTCGACCGCGTAGATGTCATACGCTCCACCCTTGGTGGAGATGTCCTGCATCGTCTTGGTGAATTCCTGGCCGTTCGGCACACCGACGATCTCGAGCGGAATACCGGTTTCCTTCTCCCAGAGATCCTTGATCGACGGCGCACCGGCCGGAAACGGCTGCGTCAATTGGCCGATCGAACCATCGGACAGGCCAAGCACGATCTTGACCGGCGCCTTGCCGGCGCCCTTCATCGCCTTGGCCGCCTCAATGGCGCGGCCCTCGGGCGTGTCAGCGCCATATTGATAGCGCTCCGAGCCGTCGAAGCCCGTCGGGCCACCGATCATGCCGGGCGCCAGGGCATCGGCCGCATAGGCACGGCTTGGGCGAATGAATTTCGGTGCGATACCTGCGGCAGCAACAAGGACTGCCGCCTTTCCACCGGACGCCAGCAAACGGCGCCGCGACACGCGGATCAAATTCGACATTGGAACTCCTCCCTCAGGGCCTTGTTCCTCCACGGCCCTTATGATGGATATTGACGGCACTATACGAAGCCTGTCAACATCATAAATAATCAAGACACCTCATAACATCTCATGGGAGGGGACGAATGGCGTGTATCAAGGCACTCACACTGAAGCCAGTGCTTGAATTTGAGGGAGCGAGGCTGCCCACCTCCCCGCTTTGGTCCGCTTCGGCATTTTGGTGTAGTGCGGCAGCTTGCGCATCGGCCAAGGCTGGTTACATCATTTCCCATCAGAATCGCGGCTGGCGATGAAGCCGCCGCTTCGACAGCGGACCCATGAAATGCGTAATCTCGATGCGCCCTTGGCGCATTTTGGAATGAGGTGATCGACAGTGCGGTCCACCCTGACAGACATAGCCCGGGAAGCCGGCGTTTCCGCCGCTACGGTCGACCGTGTGCTCAACAACCGCGCCGGGGTCAGGGCGCGCACCCGCGAGGTCGTGCTCGAAACGGCGCAACGGCTTGGCTATATCGCTGAAAATTCGAATAATCCGAACTCGCGCAACGCGATACCTAGTGAGGTTATACGGCTCGATTTCGCCCTGCCCGCCGGCACCAATTCCTTCATCAAGATGCTGCACCGCCAGATCGAGGCGCAGGCGCAGTCGCGGCCGGACCTCGACGTCCGCGTCGCCACTATCGAAGGCTTCAATCCGGACCGGCTTGCCCGTCTGCTGCAGGAACTGCACGGGCAGACGCAAGGCGTCGGTGTGATCGCGCTCGACCATCCGACGGTCCGCGAGGCGATCCGCTCGCTTTCGGCGAGCGGCGTCAAGGTCGTCACCATCGCTTCCGACATCCTGCATGTGCCGAGGGTCGCCTATATCGGCATCGACAACCGCGCCGCCGGCCGGCTCGCCGGCTACCTGCTCAACCGCTTCATGGGCGCAGGGCGTCCGGGCAAGGTCGCGCTGTTCGCCGGTTCGCTCTCCTACCGCGGCCACGAAGAGCGCGAGATGGGCTTCCGCCACATACTGACGGAAGAATCGCCCAATCTGCAGATCGTCGAGATGCGCGAAATGCTCGACGATCGGGAAAAGGCCTATTCGGAGGCTTCCGCCCTGCTGGATCGGCACCCGGACCTGGCCGCCATCTACAATGTCGGCGCCGGCAACACCGGCATCGCCCGCGCGCTACGGGAACGCGGGCGGGCACTGTCGACGGTCTTTCTCGGCCATGAGGTAACGGAAGGCACCAAGGAGCTTTTGCTCGACGGCACGCTCGACGCGGTCATCGACCAGAACCCGCGCGTCGAAGCCCGCGAAGCGCTCAACACCTTGACCCATGCGGTCAGGGGATTGCATTACGAACTGCACCAGCCAAGGCTGCAGGTGATCTTCAGGGAAAGCATCCCGGAGATCTGAACGGAAGCTTGGGGCAGATGGGGCGCGAGTACCCACTGAACATGACGTCATAAAGTTCATGACTTAGTCGGCGCCTGCTGTCTCCGAATACAGCGCCTGCGCCAGGTCGCGGACCGCATCGGCGGTGCGCGGGCCAAAGCCGACCATATAGGCGCCGTCCAATACGATCAGCGCCTTTGCCTTCGCCGCCGGCGTGGCGCCCAGCGCGCGCGTGGCGAACACCTGCTCGGCGGTGGGTCCGCCCTTGCCGTCGCTCATCATCAGGATGACGTCGGGCGCCATTTCGATCAGCTTCTCCTCCGACGCTGCCTTGTAACCCTGCATTACGGCCATCGATTGATGCCGCCGGCATAGCGGATGATCGCGTCGGCCGCAGTGCCCGCACCGGCAGCACTCAGCCGCACGAGGCCGTGGAAGAACACCACCTTCTTGCGTCGCTCGGCCGGCATTTTCGCGGCGAGGTCGGTAGCGGCCTGGAAGGCGTCGAGCACTTGCCTTGAAACCTTCCTGCCCTTGTCCTCGAGGTGGAGCGAGGCGGCAATCAACGTAATCTTGTGGTCGATGCCTTGAGGACTGTTGTCTTCCGGGACAAGAACAATCGGGATCGCCAGCGATTTGAGCACTTCGATCGCCTCCGGCGGCCCGCTGTCTTCGGCCGCCAGGATCAGGTCCGGGCGAAGCGCAACCAAGCCTTCGGCGGACAACTGGCGCCGGTAGCGGACATTGGGCTTTTGCGCGACGGAAGCGGGATATTTGCTGCCGCGATCGACGGCGATGATCCGCTCGCCGGCACCCAGCGCATCGACGATCTCGGTAACATCGGAACCGAGTGTCAGGATCCTGGTCCCTGGACCGGTCGCGACAGTGCGCCCCGATGCATCGACAACCGTCTCGGCGGCCAGCGCCTTGAAGCCGCAAGACGGCGCAAAAGCAGAAAGCGCCAGCATCAGCACCGTCACCATCCCGCCCGATTGAAACCAGCGCGTCTGCCTGCGCCGTCTACCGCTGCAGACCCCGCCGTTTCGCTGCTCCAGTTGAGATAATTCGGTCATGGTCGCGGCCTGTAAAATTAAGTTGACTATTATCATCATATTTTAATAAGTAGCCCTGCCCGGCCCGCGTGTCGAGGCTTCTCCATCATGCCAGCCAGGGCCAACGGCCGCCGCCAGCAATCTTTGCTTTTCCGGGGGCTGCACGCATGAAACTGACAAGCGCCAAGACCTTGATGGCGAGCACCGCGCTCGCCTTCGCGCTCGGCCTGTGTGCCGCGCCGCCGCTGGCCGCCGCGCAGGAGCCGGAGAAGAAAGGCGCCGCCGCCAAGGCCGACCGGCCGGTCAAGGTCCCCCAACAGGCTAGAACGGGGCAGAACGAGCCGACCGTGCTCGACCTGATCACCATCTCGGCGACGATGATCAAGACGGCGATCATCGAATCGATGGCCGCCATCAGCGCCGTCGATCAGGAAGAGCTCGAACGCATCCAGCCTGACACCGCCGCCGACATGTTCCGCACCACGCCCGGCGTTGCCACCTCGATGAACGGCGACGATCCGGCGACCGCCATTAACATTCGCGGCCTCGAACAATATGGGCGCGTGGTGGTGACGCTCGACGGCGCCCGCCAGGATTACTGGCGCGTCGGCCACGGCTCGGGCTCGTTCTATGTCGAGCCGGAACTGATCAAGGAAGCGACCGTCATTCGCGGCCCGGTCTCGAACGCCTATGGTTCGGGCGGCATCGGCGGCGTCGTCTCCTTCGAGACCAGGTACGCCGGCGATTTCCTCAAGCAGGAGGAACGCTGGGCGCTGAGCGAGAAGCTGGGCTATGAGGATAATGGCGACGGCTTCACCACCAGCACCACCGGTGCCTACCGTTTCAGCGACGACGCCGACATCATCGGCAACGTCATTTACCGCGACCGCGACAGCTACACCGATGGCAATGGCGACACCGTGCCATGGACCGGAGAGAGCATCACCAGCGGCTATGTGAAGGCGACCCTGCGGCCCGCCGACGGCCACGAGCTCAAGCTCGGCGCGATCCTGCAGCGCTACAGCGACCAGATCACCGGATCGAGCGGCTCGACCTCGCCGACGCTGAGCCGCTACGACACCGACACGACCAACCAGACCTATACGGCTGGCTATACGTGGAGGCCGGACGACAACGAGCTGATCGACCTCAGTGTCAACGCCTACCACAACCGCACGCGCGCCGAGCAGACGCAGGTCTGGCCGGCAACGGCGATCGGCAACTTCCGCTACTACGACGTCGCCACGACCGGCTTCAACCTGAAGAACTCCCAACTGGCGCATCAACGACCATGCCAAGCTCGATTTCGGCGTCGATAACGTCTTCAACACCGCCTACACCGACCCGCAAAGCGCCTGGTCGACGACGGCGGCAACGGAACAGGGCAAGGGCCGCACCTTCAAGGTGGCGCTCACAGGCAGGATCGGAGGTTGAGAATGAGGCAAGCATCAGCGAGCGGACTGGCCTGCGAAGCGCGCTTGAACCTGCGCAACCTGCCGCATTACATCGACCGCATCAGCGACAGGCTGCAAAGCTTCGATGCCGATGCCTCGCGCGAGGGGCAGCGGCTCGACTTCCGCTTCGCCTTCGGCGACGCGTCCCTTGACATGGAGCGGCTGGTGATGCGGGCCAACGCCGCCGACCGCGATGGGCTGGCCCGCATCAAGGACCTGCTGGCTACCGCTGTCGAAGTCTATGCCAAGGAAGAAAAACCCGAGATCGTCTGGACCGGCGATCTCGCCGAAGAAACCCGCCTTGCGCAGTTCCGTGAGATGGTCGTCACCCAGGTCGGCGACCTGACCCCGCATATGCGCCGCATCCGCTTCGCCGGCGAGGATTTGACGCGCTTCGCAAAATTCGGCGGCATGCATATCCGCATGCTGTTCCCGACCAGGGATGTCCCCGATCCGCTCTGGCCCGTGCTTGGCAGCAATGGCTTGCCGGCCTGGCCCTCGGACGACAGGCGCCCGGTAGCGCGCGTCTATACCATTCGAGCCCTCGACGTCGAAAACGGCATCATCGACGTCGACTTCCTCATCCATCCCGGCGACAGCGTCGGCGCCTGCTGGGCCATGCAGGCGGCGCCTGGCATGAAGATCGGCATCATGGGGCCGGTCGGCCGTCCGGTACGACCGGCATCATGGTATCTCATGGGCGCCGACGAAACCGGCCTGCCGGCGCTGGCCCGCATGCTGGAGACGCTGCCCGCCGAGACCAAAGGCGTGGCCTTCATAGAGATCGCCGACGACGGCGAACGGCAGGCCATCGACAACGAGACCGGTATCGAGCTGCATTGGCTGCCGAGAAATAGCGTGCCGGCCGGGCTCGACGACAGGCTGGCGCGCGCCATCCGGTCGGTCGCATGGCCGACCGGTTCGGCATTCGGCTGGTTCGCGGCCGAAGCAGCCGCCGCCAGGACCGTGCGCGAACACTGGCGTGGCACGCTGACGCTCGGCCGCAACGAAACATTGGCGGCAGCCTACTGGCGGCGGGGCGCGGCGGGACTGATGGCCGGCTAGATCTTGCTCACCATCGCTTGGGCATCTTCGCCCAGACCGATTGCGATCCGGTCGCCGGAGACAATGCCTGATATCTCGCAGACGACCAGCGGCATGCTGATTTCGTAGAGGAATTCGGCAACGATGGCGCCGACGGCAAGGATCGGGTCCGGCCGCTCCAGGATAATGCCGGCCGGCGCCGTGCCCCTGCGGATCGCTTCGGCCAGAACCGAAGACGAGGACGACGACCCCCGCCCGCTCGGCATCACGAGGATCTTGCCGGCGATGTTGCCGCCGAGGTTCGGGTGCGAATGGTCGATGATGTCGCCCGTTTCGACGTCGATCCCGCCCCAGAAGCTGAGCGCCTGCGAAAGCACCAGCGCCGGGCCTTGTGCCGAGCCGGCAAGGTGGAATGTACCTGTTCTGTCCGGCCCCCTCATGGTGCGGCTCGCACGACGCGGCCCGCCGCAGCCGAGCGGACGCAGTCCTCCATGTCACCGAAGGCCACCGAGACACCGATATTGCCCGGTGCGTAATGCGCCCATTTGCCCGAATTGGTCATCACCACACCGTCGAGGCGCTCGATGATCGTGGTGACGTAAGTGCAGGTGTCGGCGACCGGAACGAGGCCGAACTCTTCCATGTCGGCCAGTGCGCCTTCGTCCTGCAGCCGCGCCAGCGTGGCACGCCCTGTGTTGACATAGATCGGAACGCCTCTGCCCGGCGCGACCTCGCGCAGCAACGGCAACAGGCGCATCCATTCCTCATAGGAGAAATGCGGCGTGCCTAACGAGACGGCGGCAAGCAGCACGCCGTCGGGGACGCTCGACAGCCTGGCCAGAGCATGGTCGATGTCGGCGCGGCTGATGCGGATTTTCTCCTCCGGCACCAGGCCTTGCAACGCCTGATCGAGAGTCTTCGCCTCCGGTGTGATGCCGACGGCATGAAATAGCGCCACCGCGCCCGTCGTTGCCGCCGCCGCCCCCAGTGCCTTCAGTTGGTCCTCGTCGCGCGGCGGCGGCAGGCCCGATATCACCGGAATGCGGTCGCCACTCCTTTGCCCGACGATCAGCCCGACGCCGACAAACAGGGCGTCGGTAGGCTCGAGACCGCCAGTCAGCTCGAACAGAACCTGGCCACGCCGGTTTTCGATCAGATGCACCCCCCAGGCTGGCGCGCGCCCGGTGATTGCGCAGCACAAATCGATAAAATCGCCATAGCGGTTGGTCCGTGCCCCGATCACCGAATTGGCGAAGACGATGGCGTTGGATTCACCCCAGGCAATCTGCTCGCCAAACCCTGGCCGAAACCGCGTCTGATAAGGCGCGCAGGTGAAGGTCGCCTGGCAGCCGAGTTCCAGATGCGCCTTCATCAGACGGCGCGCCGGCACTTCTTCCGCGGCCGTCATCTTCACCAGTCCGGGATGGATCAGATCGAACGAGCCGACATTCAGCGTCGTTGGCACTCGAACGCGGCCGCCGCCCTCGATCAGCCTTTCGACGAAATCGAGGCTGGCCTGGCCGTGATAGAGGCAGCCGTCGATATGGGCACCGGCAATGTCCAGCAATTTGCGCGCGTCGACCGCCTTCGCGAAGGCGACCAGGATCTTCATGGCGGCAGCCGCTGCCGAGCCTTGCTCGCCATGCAGCATCGACTGGTCGCCCGCATTCAATTCAAGGGGCATCGAGCATTCCGCTTCGGAGTTTGCCCGACCATGCTTTCCCCGATTGCCGACCGCCTGGCAAGACTGAAGGATTGGATCTGCTAGCTCGCGTCGATCAGCACCGTACTCTCGGACGACCAGCGCAGCACCACCTGTTGTCCTTCCGCCAGCTTTTCGATGCCGGTGTTCTGCACGATGACCTTGATTGTCTGGCCATCGCGATCGACAAAATATGTGCTGTTGTTGCCGGCGAAGATACGCTTGGAGACCCGCCCCGTGAGTATGTTGGCATGGGCTCGGTCCGGAACGCCGGCATTGGTGGCGATGCGGATTCGTTCGGGCCGCACGGCGCAGCTCGCCTTCATGCCGGCGACAAGCGTAACCCCCGCGCTTGCGGCAATCCCCGTTCCGTCAGGCAGCCGGATGCCCGTACCAGTGGCGTTGCCGCGAAGGATGTTCGCGTCGCCCAGGAAGGTGGCGGCAAACTCACTCTTCGGCCGATCGTAGATCTCCTCGGGCGGGCCTTCCTGCACCAGCTTGCCATCGCGCAGAATGCCGATGCGGTCGCTCATCGTCAGCGCTTCTTCCTGGTCGTGGGTGACGAAGATCGTGGTGATGCCGATCTCGCGCTGAATACGCTTCAATTCGATTTGCATGTCCACGCGCAGCGCCTTGTCGAGCGCGCCGAGCGGCTCGTCGAGGAGAAGCACGCGCGGCGTGGTGACGATCGCGCGAGCGAGCGCCACCCGTTGGCGCTGGCCGCCGGAGAGCTGGTGCGGCCGGCGACCACCGAGCGTGCCGAGTTGCACGAGGTCGAGTGCGCGCTGCACCTCGCTGGCAATCACCGCCTTGGGCTCGCCGCGCACCGACAGTCCGAAGGCGACATTGTCGGAGACGCTCATATTGGGAAAGAGCGCGTAGTTCTGGAACACCATGCCGATGCGCCGCTTCTCCACCGGCACCCGCTCAACACTTTCGCCGCCTATGGAGATGCGACCAGAGTCGGGAAAGTCGAAGCCTGCGATCTGGCGCAGCAGCGTGGTCTTGCCGCTGCCGGAGGGACCGAGCAGGGCGTAGAAGCCGCCGTCGGCGAAATCGATCGAGACATCGTCCAGCGCCTTGTGCGCGCCAAAACTGCGCGACACATTCGATACCTGCACGCCCGCCATTATTTCTCTCCGCCGAATTTGAAGAAGCGCGCCGTCAGCAGCATCAGCGCCATCGACACAACAATGATGATCGTCGAGACAGCATTGATCTCGGGCGTGAAACCCTTGCGGATCGCCGCGTAGATTTCGACCGGCAGCGTCGTTTGGCCGGGCGTCGACAGAAAGTAGGAGACGACGAACTGGTCGAAGGACACGGCGAAGGCGAACAGCCCGCCGGCAATGACGCCCGGCATGATCCAGGGCAGCGTGACGCGGTTCGTCACCTGCCATTGATTGGCGCCGAGCGAGCGCGCCGCCTCTTCGAGCTCTGGCGCAAATGTCTGCAGCCGGGCCGAGACGACGACGATGACATAGGGCAGCGCCAACGCCACGTGGCCGAGCAGGATGGCATGCAGCCCGCGGCCGATGCCAACGCCGAAAAAGAAAATCAGCATCGCCGTGCCAGTGATCAGCCACGGTATGGCGATCGGCGGAAACAGCAGCGCCTGCAGGAATTTCTTACCGCGGAAGTCGTAGCGATAGAGCCCTAGCGACGCCGCGGTGCCGAGCGCGGTGCAGATGATGGTAGTGATGACGGCGATCTCGACGCTGTTTCGCGTGGCCGCGATCAGCTGATTGTTCTGCCAGAGCGAGGCATACCATTCCGTCGTCCACTCGAACGGCAGTTGGTAAAAGGGCGAGACGTTGAATGACATCAGCGCCATGATGATGATGGGCAGGTACAGGAAGGCGAGCAGCATCAGAATGTAGACCCGGCCGAGCCATTCCAGGATTCGGGTCGTCGCCACTAAGCGGCCCTCCGCAGCACCGGCGAAGTAACCGCCAGGATGACCAGCACCACAGCCAGCAGGATGAAGGACAGTGCGGCACCCAGCGGCCAGTTGAACACGGCAACGAACTGGTCCTCGATGACAGTGCCGTAGAAGGTGCCGGTGCGGCCGCCGAGGATGCGCGGTTCCATGAACGAGCCAACGACCGGCACGAAGATGAGTACTGCGCCCGCCACTAGCCCCGGCATCGACAGCGGAATGATGACCCGCTTCAGCACCTGCAGCCGCGAGGCGCCGAGCGAGCGCCCAGCCTCGATCAGCGAGTCATCGATGGCCTGCAGGGTCAGATAGCAGGTCAGCACCATGTAAGGCACGTAGGAGTGCACCAGCCCGATGATGACGGCCGGATAGGAATACATGAGATCAATGTTGATCTTGAACGGCAGCACGGCGTTGAGCGCTGTGTCGAGAATGCCCCCTTCACGCAGCACCATCGCCCACGAGAAGATGCGCACCAGCCCGTTCGACCAGAACGGCAGGATGACGAGCAGGAAAATCGCCTCGCGGCTGCGGCCTTTCAGCACCTTGGCCAGCACGTAAGCGGCGGGATAACCGATGACGATGCACCACAGCGTCACCTCGAGGCCGAGGCGCAGCGAGGCCACCAGCAATGTCAGGTAAAGGCTTTGTGAAAAGAAGGCGGCATAGTTTTCGAGCGTGAATGCCCACGGCTTTCCCGATCGCGGCAGGTCGGTCATGAAGGAGAAGAAGACCATGGCCGAGAGCGGCAGGAAAATTGCAACCGTCAGCCAGAGATAGGCAGGCGCCAGTAGCGGCAAGGCCGATCTCAGCCCGCTGCGCGACGCGGCTGCGATCTGTACTGCCATGACATCTCCTCCCAGGATAGGAAGGATCAGCCGACGTTGATGGTCGGCTGATCGCGGCTTCTGCTGTTACTTCACGTCGACCTTGAGCTGCTGCCAGAGCGCCAGATAGGTCTCGCGCTGCGCGTCAGTAATCGGCGCCTGGAACTGGATGCGCTTGGCGACAGCCGGGTCGCCCATCACCTTGCGGTTGAAGGAACTCTCTGGCAGCGCTTCGACCGCCTTGGTGTTGGCCGACACCGGCGCGCCGACCTTGGTGACCCATTCGACATAGAACTTTGGGTCGATCATGTAGTTGATGAAGGCCTCGGCGCCGGCGACATTCTTGGAACCGACCGGAATGGAGAAGGCGTCGAGCCAGGCGACAGCACCCTCCTGGGGAATGACCAGCGAGACCGGCAGCTTGAAATGCGTCTTGGCGCGGTCGGCCGAGCCGCTCCAATAGGTGCCGATGTCGATCTGGTTGGAGGCAACCATCTGGTTCCAGTCGTTCTCCGAGCTCCAGAACGTCTTGATCTGCGGCATCAGCGAGGTCAGCTTCGCCTTGACCGCCTCCATGTCCTTGACGTCGTTGATGTTCTGGCCGGTAGCGATGGCGCCGAACTGCACGGCCTCGACGGCATCGTCACGGATGGTAACGCGGCCCTTGTGGGCGGGATCCCACATTTCGGCGATGCTGGTCGGCGGCTTGTCGAATGACTTGTCGTTGATGGCGAGCGCCGTCAGCCCCCAAACCCACGGCACCCCATAGACCTTGCCGTCATGGACAAGCATCGATGATCCGGCCTTGTCCTTGCTGATGTCGGCATAGTTCGGCAGCTTGGACGTGTCGATCGGCTGAATGAGCTTTTCCGCCATCGCCTGATCGTTGAAGGCGGCATTGATCATGACGACATCGTAAAGGCCGGGATTGGTCCTGAGCTTGGTCAGCATTTCCTGTTCGGAATTGAAGAAGTCGTTGACGACCTTGTTGCCGGTTGCCTTTTCGAAGGCGGCTATGGCCCAGGGCTCGTCGGCGCCATAGCCCTTCCAGTTGAGTACGTGCACCTCGTCGGCCCTGGCGGCCAGCGTAAGCGCCGAAGCGAAGACAGCGGTTGCCGTCAGAAAAGCAGTCAGTTTGGGCATGCGCATGTTCGTTCCTCTCATTGTTGCCCGGTTGGCGGGCTTGTTATCCCATTAGGCTGTCAGAAATGGGCCTCTTGTTTCCGGCCATGCACGGTCGTCGGTCGATCGTCATGGCTGAGGAATCGCTGGATCTCTTGGTCGTTCGGCGCCGTCGACCCGCCATGGCGGGTGACCGAGAGCGCCGCCGCCGCATTGGCGTAACGCGCCGCTTCGAACGGCGACACGCCGTGCGAGAGCGCGCTGACGAAGGCGCCGATATGAGTGTCGCCGGCGCCGTTGGTGTCTACCGCCGCGACCTTGAACCCGGGCACATCTTGGGCGGTGCCGTCGGCCAGCCGCACGAAGCAGCCTTTTGCGCCAGCGCGGACGACCACGCCTGCCGCGTTGGGGCAGTGGCTGGCCAGCAGCCGGGCAGCAATAGCCTCGACATCGCCGGTGCCGGCGATCTCAGCCGCTTCGGCGGCGTTGCAGCTCAGCCAGCTCGTGCGCGCCAGCACCCGGTCGAGAATGGTGCGCGGAATGTCTGAAATGATCGGCGTCGGATCGAAGACCAAAGGAATTTCCGCCGGCAGCACCTCGATCCAGTCGACAAGCGCCTCTCGGCTTCCCGGATAGCTAACCGTATAGCCGGAGGTGAACACCCAGTCGCCCGGTGCGACCGAAATGAGCGCCATTATGTCAAGGCTGAGCAAACTCTCTGCACCAGGCCACGAGACGAAGGTGCGCTCGGCATCGCTCGAGATCATGGCGACGCAATTGCCACTGTCCAGAACCGGCGATGCCGGCGTCAGTGTCTCGATCCCCTCCGTGGCTAAGGCCGCGCGCAGGAAGTCGCCATTGGGTCCGCTGCCGAGCTGGCCGCCGAACACCACCTTCATGCCGGTGCGGCTGGCCGCGACCATCATGTTGAAGCCGCCGCCGGCGACTTGTGCAAAGCTCGATGCGGTCTTCTCCGTGCCCGGTGCCGGCAAGGCATCGATGCGGTAGACATAGTCGACTACCGCGCTGCCGATGTGGACGAGACGCCCGCTCATGCTGCCGCATCCTTGCCGGACCTGCTCTTCGCCGTCCGCAGGGCGACCAAGTCGGCGGCGAGCGCGCGCACCCGCCCAATGTCTAGGCCTTTGATCCGGGCGATGTGTTTTTGTGGCAATCGGGAAAAGCCGGTGCAGGCACCGGCCATGCCGGCCGCGATGGCGCCGATCGTGTCGGTGTCGCCACCGAGATTGGCGCTGATGACTGCCGCTTGCCAGGGATCGCCGCCGGCGACTTCCAGCACCGCGAATGCAGCCGGAACGGACTCCTGACTGGCGACGCCGGTGCCGACCAAATCGGTGATCAGCCGGATCGCGTCGCTCGTCTCCTTGCCGCGTACGAGCTTCTGCGCCCACCCAATGCGCGCGGCGATGTCACCGCCGGTCACCCAATAGCCGAGCGTTGCCCCGTGCCTCGCCCCGGCGATGGCTCTGTCGGAAGCGGCGCGCCAGTCACCGCCAGCGATGCCGCGACTGATGGCGGCAGCGACCGCTGCGGCCGAAGCGATTGCGATTGACGTGTTGTGCGTCGCCCTGCAAGTTTCGGCCACTTTGCCGACCAGTGCGTCAAGCGGCTCTGGCGGCATCATGATGCCGACTGGCGCGATGCGCATGGCTGCACCATTTGTGTCGCCGCTGCGTCCCGCTTCCTCGGCTGGCATACCGTTATTGATGGCGTCGATGGCGCGTTTGGTTGATGGTCCCAGCAGATCGTAGCTGCCGCGCGCCTTGACATCGCGTTCCCAGTCGAGCAGCGCGTTGACCCACCGCGCATGGTCGAACCGGTTACCGGATTCGACCAGGATACGGCCAAGCAGAAGCGCCTGTTCTGTGTCGTCGGTGATCGTCCCGGCCGGGAGTCCCTTCGACACCGGATGGTCGGCGAAAGGAGCAATGAAGTCCTCGACATGACCGTAGAGTTCGGCAATCCGCGCCGGCGACAAAAGCTGCGTCGGCATTCCCAGCGCATCTCCCAGTGCCCCGCCCACAAGCGCTCCCATGGCCCGATCGGTTATGTTCCCGGTGTCGTCCGGCATCACTCAGAACCTCATATGCAGCGCAAAATGCGCCGGGTTGAGCAGGCTGGTCACATATTCGATCGGCCGGTCATCGGCGGCGCGGGTCAAGCGGCAACCGCGCAGGAACGGCGTGCCTTGCGGGCAGCCGAGGATTGCGGCGTCCTCTGGGTTGAGCATTTCGATGCCGACCCATTCCTCGCCATGGTCTGGAATGAGACCGGCGCCGCGGAGCGTCTGGTGGAGCGAGCCTTCGCGCAGACCGCGTAACGGCACGTCCTCCAGTTCGGGTGACAATGGCAGGCGGCTGCGCTCAATGGAGATAGCGTGGCCGTCGCTGGCATTGGTGCGCACCCGATCGACAGCGATGAAAAACGGGTTTTCTATACCAAGCAGTGCGGCAAGATCAGGGTCCTCGATCACCTCGAGCCGCAGCGTCCGCGTCTCGGCATTTGCGCCGGCGTTGGCGAGCGCCCGCGACCAACCGATTGAGTCATCGACGGGCTTGCCATCGAAGGTGACGAAAGAGCCGATGCCCACCTTGGTGGTGATCAGCCCGCGGCTGGACAGTTCCTCGAGGCCCTTGCGAACGGTGTTGCGGCTGACGGAGAAACGCTGGACGAGCTCGTTCTCGCTTTGCAACCGGTCGCCGAAGCCCAGAACACCGGAGCGGATTTCATGTTCGAGAACCGTGGCGATCTGTTCGGGCTTGCCCGTACCGGGAGACGATGGGACCACGCGGCGGACCATAGGCATACCTGTTCATTGCACCTGTATAGTCCTGTGCAATGTATCTGCAACGCCAGCTCTGTCAACCGACGGCGGAGGGGCCACACAGATAAACCAAGCTGCTTGATGATACCCAGCGGCCGTGAAGGCCAGCGAGGTGCGGCGGGCGAACGGGGTCGCTGGAGATTCACTGTTCGCTGCTGGAAGACCCCTCGGCTGCCCCGTCACCATCGGCAGAATGCGGCAGAATGCCGAAGTCGCGCGACTTGGTCCCATGCGCCGCCGTCAGGAAGCCATCGGCTGTGAGGCCTCGCCTCAAAAGTTCGCGTACCGCAGCCGACCGGCTCGGCATGCGCTTGTCGAAGCGCCAGTTCTCCAATGCCGCCAGTTCATCGACGGTCAGCATGATCTGCAATCGTTCCGGGCGTTCCAGTTCGGACATCTCGGCCTCCAGCCATACCAGGCTAAAATTAGCTGAGTTAGTATGTTCCTAATTCTTTGTAGAGTTAGGTATATTGGCAGAGTACGTCAAGACCTCCAGATGCATGATCCGTGCAGAAGTCCGATGAAGCGGATTAAGCATCAAATGGGCAATCAACAAAATACGCTAACTACTTGGCACAACACGATTTTTGATGATTTTCGCTTGCCAATCGCGGACCCTGGGCGCATGGTAGAACACGAGGGACAAACCGCTCCCGAAAGGAAGGTTTTCCATGCGCTACGGATTTTCGGTTCGCCTGCACGAAGACGTCAGTTCCCGAGTCCGAGCTACATTGCGGTCCGGGATTGCCATCAATCTGACTGCTGTCGCCGAAGCCGCGCGACTGCAGAACCTTGCCGAGAATGTTGCGCGCGAAGACATCGAATGGCTCGTCATGCAAGCAGCCCAGCTCCAAGGCGCAGCTATCGAGTTCGACGGCTTCGCGGAAACCGATCTGGCGGAGTTCGCGTGCCCCGAACCGATGCAAAGCAGTCCCGCGCTGGGTCGGGACGCCTTGGAGGGCGGGGTGACCGTTTCGCCGGATTTTGGCCGTCAAACGCATTGAGGCGCGTGCTCTTGTGAGCCCCCGTCATGCTGCCGCCACGTGCTCGGCAAAAAGCCCGCCATAATGGCGGGCTTTGGACTGATGGAGGTTTGGTGGACGAAGGCCTCTCGGCCGGTCGGACATTTCATTCCGATGTATTCGCCCTAGCGGCGCGCGATCAGCAGGCACAACTGGCGCAAATCGCTGTCATAAGTGCCTTCGCTGCTGAGCACGTCGACGCAGCGCCTCTTCATCCTGGCCAACTTGTCGCTCGACATGTCGGCGACGACCTGGGGTAAGTTGGGATTGCTGGGATTGTTGGGATTGTTGGGATTGGACGGGCTGCCCGGGTTGGACGGATTGCTCGAATTGGTACCACCGCCGATCCCGACACCGGCGCCGACATTGATGCCGCTGCCGATCCCGACCCCCGCGCCGGCCCTGACGCCGCTGCCGATACCTACCCCGGCGCCGGCGGCAATGCCACCGGAACCGCCGATCGTGGCGCCGGCACCGGCGTTGATGCCGCTTCTGCCCGCGACCGACGCGCCGGCGCCCGCGGCAATGCCGCTGGAACCGCCAACCGTTGCGCCGGCGCCGGCGTTGATGCCGCGACTGCCGCCCAGCGACGCACCGAGGCCGGCCTTGATGCCGCCGCTGCCCCCAACCGTTGCGCCGGCACCAGCGTTGATGCCTTGGCGGCCACCAACCGTCGCGCCGAGGCCGGCTTTGATGCCGCCGTTGCCGCCAATGGAAGTGCCAACACCAACGGCAATTCCGTCCGCGGCATTCACGGGCATCGAGAGCATGAAAACAACTGCGCTGCCCGCCACCGCATCGGTGATTGTTTTGATTATGATGGTCATAACACTCTCCTTGCTGTATTGCGCTGAACAGCCCGCGACATCGCCGGTTGCATACCTACTAATTTGCAAGAAGATTATCGGTTTCTTTGCCGATCAACTTACTGGCCTCATGGTATCTGTTCACACAACAGCCGAGTGAAGTTTGTAGTGAAATTTTCCGAAAGTTTTACTTCGGGAAGGTCCTCTGCCGGGTGAAGCAATGCGAGCGTCAACTGATGGGCGCCGCGATAGACGAACGTCGCCCCAACGGTCGGCGATCGAAATAAGGCGAATTCTTAAATCTGAAAACGACTACATCAATCCGACACGAGGCAATAGAAAACGGGCCGAGAAGGTCCGCCATGCGCGTGTTTGCTTCGCCGTGCTGCGCCATTTTTGCCAGAACCTTTCCGTCGCCCGCATTGTTTTCTCTGTAGTCGCCATGCGACGACAACCGAATGATGGAGATCAACATGCTTACGAAAATCCTGACAGCCTCCATACTTGCAGCCGGTCTGGCGACCGCGGCGATGGCCCAGAATGCCGGCTCGGACAACAATGCGCCTGGCAGTGAGAAGAGCATCGTCGTCCAGCCCAAGCCGAATGGCATCGACCTTGGCACGACCAGCAGCACGATGGGCACGACGGGTGCCATGAACTCCAATGCGGATCAAAACTGCCCTGCAACCCCGCAAGGTGCCCAACCCGATGCGTCCAACAAGCCTGCCGGGACGGTTTCCCCGACTGTCAACGACAACAATTGCGGTAAGTAGTAAGCCACGACAATCCGGCTTACCATCGCGGGTGGGCGGCAGCGGGACTGGTTAGGACTGGTCCCGCCTTACGATGGGCCAACCGAACCACGAGATCCAGCGATGCAATCAAATCCGCTCGAGTTCACGCTTTGCGCGGTCGCGCCTTGGGTTTGGTTCCCTCTTTGGCGGCCGGCGTCGGCTTAGGCTGGCGTGCTTTCGGCTTCGGCCGGCTGGCGGTCTCCTGCGCGGCGGTTTCTGCGTCGATCTCGGCGGTAGCCTGATCCCAATGCTGCTGATGCGACCCGTCGGGCCTGCCTGCCTGTTCCCAGATCGCGTGTGCCCGCTGGCGAATCCGTTCCTGCCTGTCCGTCACTGTTGCCTCCGTCGGCTCGGTTCATGCGTAAGCAACTTTGTTCTAGCTGAAATTTCGACCCGCGTCTTGAGCGGCAGGCACCGTTATTGAGCCTCTCTGTCACACAGGACAGCAACGCCGAGGAGCGCCGCCTTCTTGATGATCAGCCCTTCAAG
This sequence comes from Mesorhizobium sp. M0563, assembly GCF_040321065.1. Taxonomy (NCBI): domain Bacteria; kingdom Pseudomonadati; phylum Pseudomonadota; class Alphaproteobacteria; order Hyphomicrobiales; family Phyllobacteriaceae; genus Mesorhizobium; species Mesorhizobium sp. M0563. Next base: position 30,089 of record NZ_JAMYQV010000012.1, on the reverse strand, counting down.
ATCGGCGTCCGAGCGCTCCGTTCCGGTGCGTTCGCGCAACAGCGCAATCGCTGCCTTCATCGACAGCAGGCCATCGCCTCGTTCAGCAAGCAATTTGTCGACGGCTGCGGCCACGTTGGTCGGCTCGACATGCGGCAGCATGGGAATGGCTCCTTTCCTTGTTTCGAGACGACAGCGGCTCCATCCCGATCCTTCGGGATGGAGCTCTTTTGATAATTTAGACCGTGACCTTTCCAAATCCGGTTCGCGGTTTGGGAACGCCGGTCACTCGATGACGTGCACGATCCTGCGCGTGCCGGGGTCGACGAGCACGGTGCGACCGTCGACGACGACGTATCTGTACTGCACGTCGGGAACATCGATCGGTTGCAGCTCGACCGTATCGGGCAACGTGGAACCGATATTGAGCTCCACCCCCAGAAGATTGATCGACGCCAACGGGTGCTTGTGGACGTATTCGCGGATGACCGTCTGCTGTTCGGGCGTGACAATCACCTGGTCTGCGGTGGCCACGCCGACGCCGGCGAGCAACACCAATCCCGCCGCAGCAGGAACAAGGTGGATTTTCATCGTCTACTCCTGTTGTTACGGGCCTCGCCTTTACGGTTGCGACGCGGCATTCCGGTCGAAGCGGCGAACCCTCTAGGCAAACGCCCAGGCCACCTTGTTGTTCCGTAAGTGGCGGCTAATCGAATAGCGGTGAAGTGCCCGTGCGGTGCGGCGAATGGACTGCGGATGAGCTGCGGTGGCCCCCCGCGCCCGCCCCCGGGCCCGCGGGGGCACCCAAACCCCCCCCAACCGGGGGGGGGGTATTTCCGCGCCGGCGCGGCGGGGCGCCGCCCGCCCCCCCCCCCCCCCCCCCCGATCGGTCTCCCGATCAGCAGCGATACCGGAGGGGGTGATATCGGCTGCGTCTAAAACAACATTTAGGACAAGCTAATGTTCCTAGGCGACTGCAACTAACCTGCCGGCTCGAGCGGCGCGGCGTTACCGCCCGTCGCAGCCCCATGGGCAGCCTCTGTCGCAGCAATTGAAGCGGCTACTGCTTGGGCGGCTGTGGCGGCACCTCGCCAGGCTTGATCACCGGGGTCCTGCCCTCATCCGCCGGTGGTGCCGCCATGCCCTGATCGCCCGTTGGCGGCGGCTTCAGCACCCCACCGCATGGCTCGAGCATATCGGACAAATTGTTGCCGGCCGGCTGCTGCTGCTGGCTGTTCTTGTCCGGCGGCTCGACCTTGCAGCGGTCGAATTGCGACTGTTCGCCCGGCTGCGCGGACGCCGGCACCAGCGCGCCTAGCATGTACGGCAAGAAAATGAGCGGTCTCATGTCGAGCTCCTTTCGCGCCAGCATCGTCTGACTTGTGAAGGCAGGCAGGCGCGATTGGTTCCGTCGTGCGGCAATGCGCCCGGACCGCAGTGGCCCGGGAACCGGCCGCCAGACTTATGAGTTCAACCACTGAGCCAGTTCAGGGCCGCCGACATTATGGAGAACCAGCGATGGAACCGCGCAGGAAAGAACGAACCGACGACGAGACGGAGAGCCCGACCATCCAGCAGCAGGACTGGGACGCCATCCGGAGCGGGAGAATTCTCCCAGACGGCGTGCCGCAAAACGGCGACATCCGTTACGACGTCGAGAAAGACGGCGAACTGCCGGAGGAGGATGACGATAACGCTTACCAGGAAAGCGACGAGGCGTTGCCGGACGATACCGATGAACGCGTTATTTCACGCGATCTCGCACGCGAAGGTGGTCCTTTCGACGAAGAATGAGCCACCGCCTTTCGCACTGCCCTCGCTGTCCGCGTCGGCGGCCGGATGAAAAAGCCCCTGCTTTCAATTCGGGAGGTCGAAGACCGGCTCCTGGCAGCGATAGACCAGACATTGACCGTCACGCGTCTTGATATAAGCGACGCGCGGCATCTGCGGCCAGTCGCATTCATTGCCGAATTGGCGCACGTATCGGTCGTAGGTGTTCCGTCCGGTGGTCAGCACCACCGAGCGGTGCCTCTGGATCAGAAGCTGTGTCTGTTCACACGTCATCGCGCGGCTGTCCGGCCGGGCATGGGCCGTCGCGGCAAACAGAAGCGCCCCGGCTGTCAGGACTGCCGCTTGTGTCAGGACTCTGGCAAGCATGACACCATCTCCCGTGAGGCCTAAAGCGTATCTTGGTTTCGCAAGCGCCGGATCGAGCCGCCCTCGCAGAGAAAAGATCGTACAGATTGCCAGGGAAAATGCAAAAGCCCGCCGCACCTTTCGGCGCCGCGGGCTTCAACTGAACGTCACTCTTTTGTCAGCTTGGGCGGCTTACTCCTCCTTCACCGGCCCGAACCGGCGCACGATCACCTCGAAGACGATATCCGAGATCCACATCGCCGAGACGCCGATGAGGAACGCGGCGGCGAGCGTCGTGGTGTCGTCGTCCGGAGAAGGAATGGGCAGGCCGGCGGCGCGGAAATAATGCACGACCGGCAGCGTCAGATAGGCCGCCGCCAGCGCGCCGCAGATCGGCGAGGCCACCATTTCGCGGACCTTGTAGCGATGACGCGACAAAGCCCGCAAAATACCGCCGGAAAGGCCGGCGACCAGCACCGGCGCCTTGATGCCCAGAACGTCGAGCAGCTCATGCATCATGGCGTCCACCCACACCATCTGGCACCCTGCCCGTTGAAGGCGTTCATCTCGTCGAGCTCGGGCCGGGTCACGGCGGCGACGATGGCCGCCGATGGCCGGCGCGGCTGGTTGTGGTCGCACCAGACCTGGCGCGGATTGCCGGCCGGCGCGGTTGTCGTGCAGCCGGCGAGCACCAGGCAGAGGATCAGCGCTTTGCCCATTTCCCAGCCTCCGCTCGTGCTGCCGCATCGGTCATGCCGGCCGCCTTGCGCTCTTCTGCGGCGGCCTCGCGGTTCATTTCGAGGCGATCTTCTCCGGCCGCGACTTTTGCCTCGGCCTGTTTGGCCGCCTCCTTCTTCGCCCGGTTGATGCCGCCCGCAACATAAAGGCCGATGCCGCCGGCCACAGCAGCGAATATCGTCATGACGAGCTTGTTGCCGATGATGGCGCCGAGAATGGCGAGGAGTGCGGCCATCACAAATCCTCCGCGCGGCGGCGGCGCAGGAACTCGGTCAAAACGCCGTTGACCACAAGAAACCAGGGGAACCATTCGCCCGGAATGATCGGCGAAAGAACCTGCGGGTCGACATAGGTGACGATGCTCGCGATGACGCCGATGGCGGCCTGAAGCCGCGCCCAGAATATTGTCTCGCTGTCGCAGAAAAAGCTCTTGATCCGGGTCCACATGTCATTTCCTTCCAAACAGTTTGAGGATGGCTGATAGTTTCAGGACGGCGGCGATCAGCGCTGCCCGGAAGCCGGGCTTGGCGACAGGCACAGGAGGCGCAGAGAGCGCGGCGGCCGGCGGTGGAACGGGAATCGATTTTGCGGGCTCTAGCGGAGCTGCAGGCCGAAGGACCACCAGACCGGCAGACGGCCACGGCGTATCCTTGATGCGCGACCATTTGCGATAGGCCTCGGCAAGCCTCGTGTCGTAAGCGTTCTTGCGATAGCCGGCGCCGTTGTAGCCCTTGGCGAATCCCGCCCAGTCGTGATTGCGCAGATTGTCGTCGAGCCGCTTCTCGACGATGAAATCGATCGCCGCGCCGAGCTGCAGCGCCTCGTCCGCCATCATCGCCTCGACCATCGCCTGCACGGTAGGAAAGCCGGCGGCTTTGAAATTCTCGCCGAGAACCTGGCCCAAGCCCCATGAGGCGGATTTGAGCGCCGCGGTTTCGTCGATCGCACAAGCTGCCCTGAGCCGTGGGTAGCTATCCCTTGGATAGGGCTTCTCGCCCCATTTCGGATAGGCGAGGCCGGCGGCTACCGCTTTTGCCCGCTTGGCACCCGACAGGTTGCGGTAGAAGACGTGCGGTTCGAACAGGATGACCGGCCGGCCAACGGCGTCGAAGCCGTGCCCGCTGGTTTCAACATCGAGGAACGCGTGGATCTCGTCCTCGCTGACGCCGATCCGGGCGCCGAGTTTCGGCAAGTCTATATCATCGAGGCGCCTCGCGGCGCCTTTGAATGAAAGGTCCATGGGCAGTCCTTTCCGCCCTTGTGGGCAGGTTTTGAGGTTGAAAAACGGATGCGTGGCGGCAAAGCAGAATTGGGCGGCAGCGCGTGCCGATGTGGCAAGGAAGGTTGATGTTTTCGACCCGCCGTGTGAAATGGCCGCGGGATGGTGCATATGCCTGATGATGAACAAACCGCTGCGGCGCGCTGGTCGGTGAGGTCCGAGCTCCGCGCCGTCGGTCGCGACAAGCCGCTGCTCGCGGTGCTGGCAGCGATCCTCTGCCTTTATTGTGCGTTTATCGCCGGACCGATCGTCTATGCGGTGCTGGCCATCAACGGCATTGCGGATTTCTTCAAATAGAGCCGGTTTCGGCGATCTCGCGCCGGTCCGGCGCGCTGTATCGGCCCCGAAATTGCTCGGCCTGGATGAAATTGCTTAGCCGGGATGAAACTGTTCGCGTATATCGTTCGTACCTGTAGCGGGTGCGGGAGGACACGTGACGATAAGAATCAGACTCCCAGGCGGGACTTTGAAGATCAAGAAAAGCGACGAGCTGCGGCGCCGCGAGCAGAATCGCGAGGTGCCGGTTTGGCAGGTCGGCAATTACTTCGTCATCTGGTGGCCGAGCGGCATGTCCGATCGTCCATCCTCGCCCAAAAAACCCCCGCCCAGGAAATAGCCCGCGCACCCGACGATCCCGACCGGGCACTGGTGCCTCCGTGCGGGATCAGGAACCGCCCTGCGCGCCGAAACCTCCGAAGACCGCTCGCCAGATCCCAAAAATAGTCAGCGGGCAGGCGTTGACTCTTCCGCGACGGAAGGTCTCTTGTGCTGCGTTGCACAATGGGGTGGCGGAATCGATGGCGGTGCGTATCAGGATGCCTGGCGGCACGCTGAAGGTGAAGGTGTATCGCGAATTGCGCGATCGCGAACGCGCCCGCCGCGTACCCGTCGTCAGGCTCGGCCGGGTCTATTTCACCTGGTGGTCGAACCGCCAGCGCCTGATTGACGATCAGTCGCCAGGATGAAGCTCCTTTCGTCCGGGCATGCGCCTGCCCGCCCGGCACCGCGAAGCCTGCGCCGGCCAGCTCGCAAAATAAGTTGATGATGCTGCTGTTGACTCTTCCGTAACGGAAGGTCTCTACTTACCGCATTGCACACAATTGCTGCGTTGCACAACGGGAGTTGGACCGATGGCAGTGCGTATCAGGCTGCCGGGCGGCACTCTGAAGATGAAGACCTATCGTGAGTTGCGAGCCCGGGAACGCGACCGCCGCGTTCCCGTGATGAAGATGGGCTCGCTGTATTTTGTCTGGTGGTCGAAAGGCCAGGAGCCTCACGAGAAGCCGCAGGACAGCAGGCGGTAGCCGCTGGCGGCGGCGGACGCAGTGTTCGCGGTTTTGCTCGGCTTTTTTCTGCTGTCGTGACTCTAAATGTCTAGGCAGATTGTTTGGCTAGCGAGGGACCCGATCCTCCCGCGAGATTAAATGCTACTGCGACGAGCAGAGCGCTCCAGTCAGCTCCGCCCTCGCGGGTAGGTTGTTAGGTTCCTATTTTCACAGGGATTGGCTACTCGGATGGCCTTTTGATTCGGCACGAATTTCGTCGTCGCCGATGCCGATCAATGCCCCGACGCGCGGGATATGCGATCGGTGATGCGCGCTTCGCAGGTCCTCCTGGGACGCAGTGCCCGTGGTCACCCTCCAATGTTGTGGAAGGCTATATTGAATTACTGCCCTTGGGCATCTAAAGCTTTCGGCGATCATGAGAGGTTCCAGAGGGCTCAAGGACTGGTCGGCCCGAGCAGTTAGGGCTCTAGCCGGTAGGGGGCCTGCTTGAGCCACCCTGATGTTTCGGGATTTCACGTAGGGGCTAAGGATGCGAAAGACTTCCATCCTTGTTGCCGGGTTCCTCGCCGGCTCGGCGTTCGGTCATTGGGCTACATGCCGCTAAAGGCTTCCATCTGGCCTGAAGCGGTAAGCGTTCCGGCAACCACGTATCAGGCGGCCCGCAACAGCATCTTTGCGGCCCGCCGGAGTTCTGGTGACGCTGTGATGATCGGCGACTCGATCACGGAAATGGGCGATTGGGACGCGATCTTTCCTGATTACCGGATCATCAACCGCGGCGTCTACAGCGACAACACGGCCGGCCTTCTGGCTCGAACCGATGAACTTTCCCGCGTCGATGCCGATATTGCCTTCGTGATGATCGGCACGAATGACTTCACGATCAGGCTAGACGCGAATGGGACCTTCGGGCGCTACAACAGGATCATCAAAGCGCTGGCTCCAAAGCGGTAGTGGTTCAATCTACACTGTTCCGAAGCGACCGATATCCCAAAATAAATGAAGCCACCGCTGAGCTGAACCGCAAGCTGCAAGCCCTATGTTCCGGCTCGGTCTGCGACTATCTGGACCTCAATGCGACCCTTGCGCCGAATGGCGTCTTGCTGCCGAAATATTCAGTCGATGGCACGCATATTACGGGAGCCGCATATACTTTATGGGCGGAACAGATTAGGGCGTTTCTCCCTGCGAAGCCGCGCCAGAATAGCAATTGACGTTGCGCATTCAGTTGCCGGATGGCACACCTTGCGGCTTAGCGACGAACTCACAGCGGGGAAGAATGCGCAACCAGACACTAGATGCCCTTCGAGGCATCACGGCTCTCATGGTGTGTCTTCCATGTCGTCGGTACTGCCGGGATTGGAAACGGCGTCGATGACGTGTGGAGCTATGGCCGCATGGGCGTGCCGCTGTCCTTCGTGATTTCAGGCTTTATCGTTCCGCTGTCGATGGACCTCGCTGGGCACAAGATCAGCGGCTATTTCCGCTTCATTGCCCGGCGCGTGGTCCGCCTCGAACCGCCCTACTTCGTGACGATCGCCTTCATCCTGATCAGCGGCGTGGCGCTGGCTCACATCCCGCAACTCAACACCTCGCATCCTCCCTACACCGTCACCAACGTGCTTTTGCATATCGGCTATGTGAACGCCTTCGTGGGTCAGCCTTGGCTTAGCGGACCGTTCTGGACGCTGGCTATCGAGTTTCAATATTACGTGGTGATAGGACTGCTCTTTCCGATCCTGGTCAGCAGCAGGACTGCAGGCTTGGCAATGCTTGGCGGGTTTGCCGCGCTCTCTATCGTGAGCACCGGATATGTCGAATTCCTGCCGCCCCATTTGAGCGTGTTCGGCACCGGCATTCTGACCTTCATGTTCTAGACGAAGCGGGTTGACCTCAACACGTTCTGCGTCGGGATCGCTGCCCTTTGCGCCGTGGTATGGTGGACGCTTGGACCGGAGCGGGCAATCACCTGTCTTCTAGCCTCGACTGCGATTGCAATCTCTTGGGTGCCGGCGTCGTCCCTGTTCAGCAGGGTCGGGATGATCTCGTATTCGCTTTACCTCGTGCACGTCCCTATCGGCATGAGGTTCGTAAAACTATCCGAGCGGGTGTTCCCCGGCTCCCCATGGCTGGCATCGGCTATTGCGCTTGCCGCGTGTTTCGGCGCGGCTTTGTTGCTCTGGTATTTTGTCGAACAGTGGGCCAAGAAGCAGTCGAAGAAGATCGACTATGGCAGCAAAGCGCGCCGCGCTGCGCCAGATATCGTAAAAGCGCCCATCTCAGATGCGGAACCACAGGCGCCCTTGCTGCCATCAGAAGGCCAAGGACCGACCTTTATCCCAACAGGTTCGCCAGAGGAACTGAGCAAGGGTCGCCGTAGGACTATGGTTGCGTCGCGAAAGCTTTATAGGTGGAACCGGCTTGAAGCGACAAACCGCAGAATCCCACCCTCAACAAGCGCAACTGCTGACAAGGCATTGCACGACAGCAGCTCACCCAATTTAGCGCCAATGTTCCGATCGCAAGGCGTTCCTGAGCCGACAGCTTTGCAGGTTAGTGAAACGCTCTGGTAGTCTCGGCGCCTCGGCCATCAACCTCAGCCGGAGCGCCTTTTCCGGTCAAATGCCTTTGCAGATGCGACTCGCGCCGCTCTCGAGCGCAGTTCTTCTTTTCGGCGGTTCGAACGAAGCGTCTGGCAGGCGGTCGCGGTCGTTGCGCAAGGTTGCAAACCGTCGCTGTTTGTTGCAAATAATTTGCTGCGGGCGGGCGATCGAGGAGTCATCTAGCGATGAATGTCCAGTCGCGCGTGCATGCCTTTCTTCGCGCAACCCCGCTCCGCTATTGTTTTCACCTCGCAAAAGCTCACCTTGGTGGGTCTCCACAATCCGACGAGAGCGTGATCCTGTCGCGGATCGTTGGTCAAAGCCCGAAAACATTCTTGGAGTTTGGTTTTCATCCCACGGAATACAACTGCATTGGGCTTAGCGACTTCAGGGGTCTGCTCGTCGACGGCGACGCAACGACCGTGCGGTTGGCCCGCTCGCTGCTTCCAAAGCGGATCGAAGTGCGCCAGAGCTTCATCGATCTTGACAACATCAAAAACCTCGCCACGCATTTTCCACAGCTTGGAGTGCTTTCCGTCGACGTCGACGGCAACGACTACTGGTTTCTGCAAGCCCTGCTGCCAGTGCGTCCGGCTGTCATTGTCGCGGAGTACAATGCCAGTTTCGGTCTCAACCCAATCACCGTGCCCTATGATCTCGCGTTCGACCGCACGGCCAAGCATGACAGCGGCTGGTATCACGGTGCATCGATCACCGCCCTGACCAAGCTATGCAAGACGCACGACTACAAGCTCGTTGCCGTCTCGGCCGCCGGCGCGAACGCGTTCTTCTTACCTGACGCTTCGGACATACCGGAATTAGAGCCTGCCCAGGCCTATCGAGAGAACGTCCTGCGTAACCGCTGGTCTAGAACTACGGCTAAAGACCAATGGGAGCGCATCAAGCATATGCCTTTTATCGAAGCGCCCTGAGATCGAGACGAGAAATGTAGACTGGACGACCGGCTCGACATGCAGTGCGATACGACGGCACGACCCTCGTTGATGAGCGGCAGCGACAGGCATCACTTCACTAGGTCTGCTGGCCGCACCAATGCATCGGCCGGAACGTCGTATCGAACAATTGACCCGGCCGAGATAATAGCCCGATCGCCGATGGTGACACCCTTCATGATCATGGCGCTATTGCCGATCCAGACGTCATCTCCAATCACAATTGGCGACGATCGGATGCCGGGGTCGACGCGCGGGTGACCTTCCTTGAAGATGGCCTGCATTTGCGCAAACCGCTTCCGAGGGTCCATGGGATGCGAGTTGGTATCGTGGATCGCGACCCCCCATGAAACGTGCACCCGCTTGCCGATCTTGATCCCCACCGGATCAGACGACCAAACCGTTGAGCCGGGTCCAAGGTAGAACCAATCGCCGATCTCGATGCGGCCTGCATGGGCGAAGATTTGCAAATGTCCATCCAAATGGCTGTCGGCACCGATCGAAACCCTCGCTCGGTCGCCGTGGATGTTGAAGATTTCCGCCCCTGCACCGAACCGCGTCCGGGGTCCGAGGATCGCATTCTCCCTGGCAGCGCCGGTGGCGATCCATGACCAGAAGAGACGGCGAAAAGCGAGGACGGTCGAGAAGATACGCATCCACCGGTATCTGCCACAAGCGAGCGAAATTTCCAACTAGATCAAGTGCCAAAGAATCCAACCCGCGATAGCGCGCGCAGCTTATCGGCAACGAAGCTGGCGTATCTCTCCCCGCCGACGCTGTTGAGGTGCAATTCGTCCGACATGTAGAGTGTCGAGGTCAGGTACCCGATACCACTGCCGCCGCCGACGTCGATGAAGCCCATCCCCATCATTTCACAGACCTCGCGTTCCCTCCGCATGAACTGGTCGAGAGTGTTCCCCTGACTGTTTGTCCTGAAAAGCCTATGAGTAGCGTGGCCAGGACCACCGCTGTAAGTACCGAGGCATATGATCTTGGCAATAGGGGCTCGGAGGCGCATGGCCTTGAAGGCATCAACCATGGCCCCGGTGAAGCCGGAAGCAAGGGTTTGATCCCCCAGGTCGCCTAGAACTACGTCGGCCGCTCCGAAATTATTCGGACCCGGCTCTAAAGTGATGATCTCGGCATCTACCGGAATAAGGGCAATCTGGTCGTAGATCTTTTGCGACCCATAGTGCCCATTGGTGGCAATTCCCAGGGACCCACCGCTATAGGCAAGATTTGTCGGAACCATGCCGGTCTTCACGGCCAGCGGTCCCCTATAGAACGCCTGGGCTGTGATGCTCGAACCGAGCAGCGTCCATTTCTTGCCGACAAGCGCTGCCCGACCGTCGTCGGCATCCGCGTCAATCGCGCTCGGATCGAGCGCGCCGACATAGCGGATGGTGTTGGCGGCAACCGGCGGCATTCCAGCAGCCTTGATCCAGGCTGCGGACGAAAAATCGCGCGGCGAATTGAGGATGTTCGCGCCCCCGTTGATGCTCAGGCTAGAGCTTTGGAGACCGAGGCCCGACACGCCGTCGCCGACGTAAGGATGGCCACCGGCGGCCGGGAACACGCGATGCTGGACATTGGCGATGCCGGTGCCGTTCGCAGTGCCGGTCACCCGGCAACGATACCAGTTGGCGCCGATCGCCTGCGTCGAAACGGTGCCGAATGCCGCGCCGCTGCCGGAAGCGGTGCCACCTGCAAGATCGAAGGTGCAGTCGAAGGCGCAGGCCCCGTTGGAAAACAGGTTAAGGCGTGTCCTCTCGGCCTTTTGGGCATACACATCCCAAACGAAGGTCTGACCGATCACCCATGCGATGGCCTGATATACAGACGGGCTGCCCGAACCGGATTGCTCGATGATCTTGTCGGCCGTTAGCCGGCCATTGACCAGCACATCGATGACGTCGACCAGCGCCTGCAACTGCGGCACCACCCTGACTTCCGGGACGGTCGCGGCTGCGGCTGTGCAGTTGGTCTTGGTGAAGACGGCGTTCGTCGGGTCGCTGCTCGGAAACAGATTGGTGGTCGTTGACGGAAGCCGCAGGACGATGTTCCGCACGTAAACGCCGGAGGCGCCATCGCCGGTGAAGGGGAACACGCCGGCCGGCGAAAACCGCGTCTGGACGTTGGCAGCGCCGTTCGCAGTCGGCGTGACTACCGCTCTGCATTCGTACTCGCCACCGCCCAGCGCGATCATAGAGAAGCTGGTGAGTGCCGGGCCGGTACCGGTGCAGGTACCGTCCGACAGATCGAAATTGGCGGTATAGACAGCTGGCCCGTTGGAAAGCAGCTGCAGCAGCCGGCGCTCGGATGCCCTGGCGGTCACGACATGCTCGACTACGACGCCAGTCGAGAATGTATAGGTTCGGAAACAGGTCGGCGCGACGGAACCAGTGCCCTCGGTCAGCTTGATCGTAGTGACCGCAAGCCCTTCTATGCGCGACAGCGCATCGACGTTCGTCACAATGCTGGCCGTCGATGAACGAACTCCTATGTCGGTTGCAACCGGCCCGGCGTCGACTCGGAATAGGCCAAGCAAGCCGGCGCTGACCTCCGTCCAGAAATACTCGCCGACATCGACATTCCTGCCCATTACCGCCACCGCCGCGGCGCCGGCCAGCCCCGCCGACGCCCCGAAGCTGAACGTCGGCGCCACCGTGTAGGAGCCCGGCGCCGTGATCAGTATCTGCGTCAGCGCCCCGCCCGCCACCACGAAGCGGCCGGCCGCGCCCGAACCGGTGCCGCCGGCAAACGCCAGGTCGAACGTGCCATTGGCGCCGCCCGAGCCTGCCGTGATCGCACCGTTGCCGGCGACGCCGAAGCCGATTGCCGCCGCAGTCGTCGGGAAAATGCCTTTGCCGTAGAGCGAAGCGTCGCGTGCGGCCTGGGCGCTGACGACGGCCGCCGCGGCGGCGACGGCATCGGAATTGGTGGCAGCCCGGTCGGCTGTGGTTTGGCCGGCATTCGCGGCGGAAGCGGCGGCACTGGCGGATGCCTGGCCGGCGCTGGCTGCGGCAGCATCCTTCAGGGCCTGGGTTTCATCGCGCAGCGCTTCGACCTCTTCGACCACGTCGGCGATGTCGGGCGGAACGGATGCGGCGATGGTGATGGCATCGGCGCCGACGGCCGGCTCGTCGGCCGTGAATTCGAACACGCGGTCGGCATTGACCGACCCGATCTGGGTGTGAACGGTCGTGCCCTTCTGCAGGGTGCGCGTCGTGCGGGCGTCGGCGGCACGGAACCATTCGCCTGCGCTCGCCGTGTAGATGCCGTTCTGCGTCGGGTCGGCCTGGTCCTTGACCAGCACGCGGTCGCCGATTTCGGCCGGCACGCCGTCGATGGCCTGCAGGCCATGCAGGAGGATGTCGGCCGTGGTTGCGAGGCGCACGGGCTCGCGTTCGCCGGTCAGGAGACGAACGGCGGCAGTTGCAGGTCGGGACATGAGGGCTTGCTCCATAAAAAAAGCCCCGCATGAGCGAGGCTGGAAGGGGGTTCGGTGCTGGCGGTGGGAAATCTAAGCTGCGCGGCCGGACACCGCGTTATCCGGCGCGGCCGGTGTATTCACGGACAATTTTGCGGACAGCGAGCAACGCGGTCCAGGGCTATAGCGATCCGCCAATGAGCCTTCTTGTGCCGCCGATCGCCGCCAGCCCGCAGGCCATGCCGGCGCAGTCGGCGACCCAGTCGAGGATATCCATGTCGCGCGCGATCAGCTGCGCGCCCTGAAGCAGCTCGATCGCCGCGCCGGTAATGGCGAGGAGCACGACCAGCCTCGTCTTGTGTTCCGGCTAGCCGAGGCTTCCGAGCGCCGCCAGCGCAGCGAACGCCGCGGCGTGGTTGAGCTTGTCATGGTGGAAGGTGAAGCCCATGTCCAGCTCCTGCAGGAACCGCACCGGCGAAAGCGCGAGCAGGAGGACAGCGGCCAAGGTAAGCAGAAAAGCGATCCTTGCCATGGTCGCAAAAGAGTCGTAACGGAAGCACATTCTCATCAAGGAACTTGAGACGGCTACCCACATTTCGGCGTTGGCTGGGCTAGCCGGCACATCGACCGGGATTAGATCCGCCACCGGGTCCCCCCGTCGCGCAGCTTCGACCCACTCTTCCATGGCGCCGATATATCCATCCAGCGCCTCGTATGGAGTCTTGGCGTCCTCACAAGTCAGGTATGTCGGAGGCACATCGCCTACGATCACCCATACCCACGGATCCACTTCCGGCCTGCCAGGTACAATCTCGAAAAGGAAAATATATATTATGCCGTCGGCCCATACCCAAGATATTCTCCCTTGATGTCTGAAACCAGTCATAAAACTCAAGATATTTTCGGGCTTCCAGACGTGCAGCATCAAGCTCTTCATCGCCTGTGCTTTTGTCAGCCGACGGCAAGCGGGTGACGCTAGTCAAGTCGGGTTTGACGTCGCTATAATTTCGCTCGACCACTTGTGTTCCCTTTCATTTCTTGCTTGAGCCATCTTCTTCTTGCCCAGCGAGCATAGTCTCCTGCATCGCTATGGTGTTTAATATGATCTGCTCTCGCACGATGCGTGCCCTCGGTCGGCCAGCGCTTTCTCGTGAGACACATCCATATTCAGCGCTGCACAGGCTTGTCGCGAGTGCGCTGCACGGCTCTACCGGAATGGGCTCGCAAAGCTCAACGCTGCTCATGCCAAATGTCGAACGGCTTGATGGTAGCTGAAGGGAGACCTCGTTCATCAAACACATCGAAGACTCGCTCTGATAAGACGAGGTCAAGGTTCTTGGCGATGCCGAAGTCATCGTGACCCGCCTTCCCGCTCACCTTCAGCCACACGAAAGATGGAAGCTCTACCTCGGGCTGCTGTTCGCGAAAATCTTCGGACGTTATGACTTCAACAGGGGCGAATGCCGCTCCGGTGAAGCCGATTTCTGACAATGCGTGCGCGGCCTCTTCCGTCACGAGGAAACATGGAAAGCTTGTTATAAGAACATCACCGATCCATCCCTCCATCTGGTACACAAGCTTGCTCACGATAGGAGGGTGGACACTGGTATCCATGACAGTGCCGTCGCCCAATCCGCCGGCCACATCGGGCAGAATGTCAAAGTATCTCATCAGTCACCTATTGGTAGATAGAACAAATGTCCATACTTCTTGTCGATTTCAGTAACATAGTCAAGGACCTTCTGGCGAGTAGCATGAGGGTTTTTCTTATAGAAATATTCCCACTCGTTCCGAATGACCTTCTGGTGCAAATTTATGTCGAACTCGTTCCGGATTCCACGAAGATTCTCGATTGAATGCAGCTCTTGCTCTGCAAAAAGCCCTATATAGTCGCTTTTGTTGAGACTAGGATTCGCGTCGAAAAAGGTTTTTCGATAGTCCTTGGATGGAGCCCACCCAACCTTCGCCCCGGCATGTTTAACTTTGGACGTATCCCTAGCAAGCATCGCACCTAGTAACGCGGTATCAAAGGCACTATCGGACATTTCACCGGCTCGCGTCTTCCGGCGTGGGATTGGTGGCGAGACCGAGCGCGCAAGCGCTTGCTGGTGCCTAAGGGTTTCGGCATCGACCCCACGAACAAGTGCCTCGCCGCCTTCGACTAGGTCAGTCGGCCGCCTCGAAAATATTGAGAGTTTCTCTACCCAGGGCTTGGCAATCTTCGCCGCGGCGCGTTCCAGGGCCACCACCGCCAACCTATCGCCAGGAATTGCGCCCGCGGCATTGAGCAGTGTTTGGTCGTAGTTGCCTTCCAGCGCTGCATTTCCAGCCTTCTCCAGTGCAAATGACGTCCCCAACGGCGTGAAGTCGGCCACCGAGATGCTGTCTTCGCCAAGCCCATCGGAGCCCACGAGTTTTTGCGCGAGAAGACGCCATAGGCTCCCCCGCTCACTGTCGCCGGCTATCAATCTCCCGAGCCACTCTTGATTCGTCGGTAAGTAGTTGGTGAGTTCCGCGTTTGATACCGATCGTCCTGGCTCGACAGTGTTGGCTAAATCGAGCAGCATCATCGGGTCGACTACAGCTGCCCGGACCGACCTGTCCGCGATGCTGTTGTCCGTTTGGGACGCGCTGGTCTGAAACAGGTGGCTCAGCACCGCTTCGCGCGCGGCTTGATTCGGTAGCGCGGCGAACACATTGCGCAGCTCTGCGGTCTGGTGTTGCGGCTGGGCCTTGAGTCTGCCGACAATGTCCTCAGCGACAGAGTTGGGTAGCGGCTGGGCGGTCTCAAAACCCAACTGTTGCTGGGCGGCGATGGAGCCAATGATCGCCGCCCGATAGTCTCCCGGCTTCGACAGGTTGCTCCAGGCCGCATCAAGGTTCGCGAATGCCTCGCGGACATAGCCGCCCGGATCGGCCTGCCTGGCCTTGAACGTCAGGTCCGCGGCGGCGGCGATAGCGTCATGGCGTGCCTTGTCCACTTCCGGCGTTGAACTATCTGCGGTGGGGTCGGCGTCCTTGACCATGGCCCGCACGGCGTTATTCGACAGGTCGCGCATGCCGTGGAATTGGCGATTAACCTCAACGGTCCTGTTGAACGCCTCGAAGCGCCCGGCGCCTTCGGTAGCGCCATAGAGAGCGACGAATTGTTCCGGCGTTGGGATCGGGCCGGAATAGGTTCCACTGTCCCTGATGTCGGCCGGCGCATTCTGCTCGGCCAGGATAATGTTTGTGCGTTTTTCGACTTGCCGCATCGCGTCGGCGGCTCGGGCCTGCTGGACCAACCCTGGCCGCTCTTCGGGGGCAATGTCGTCCCCAAAGGCCTGCGCCGACCTTTCGTCCGGCGTAAGCTTGCCTACCCGGTCACGGAGCGAAGCCGGTGCGGCAGTTCCATCCGCCGGAGGCCCACTCACAGCCTCGACGGTATCGTCCTTGGTCTTGCCGTCCGTTGCGGCCAACACCGCCCCCAGCATCTCGGCAGCGCGCTTCGGATCCTGGGCGATCATCGCCTGGACGAGCGCCTTTGCCGCGTTGCTGCGCCAGGCGGCCTCGGCCGCTTGCCGGGCCACCGGGCTGCCCATCTTGCCGATCAGTTCGAGCCCGCTCCGCCTGATCGCCTCGAATGTGTCGCTGTCGTCCGGGTCGCCCTGCGCGATGGCGCTTGTGTAGCCGTGCTCGACCTTGGTCCACTCGGCCTGCTCGTAGTTCTGGCGGCGCGCGTGCTGCTGCGCGGCCATGCGCGCCGAGCCGGCCAGCCGCAACGCCTGCTTTTGCGCGAGGAAATTGGCGCGTTCGCCCTCCGGCACTTTCGCCGCCGTGTCGTCGAAGATCTGGTCGAACAGGCCGGGCTTGACGACGCCGTCGCTGCGCGGATCGAGCTGGCCATACATGAAGTCGTGCAGGCCGCCGCCGTCGGCCGGCGCGGGCTGCACCGCCACGGCCTCGGCGTGCGCGATGCGTGCGTTCAGCTCGCGGCCGATAATGTCGGCGTCGAACGCATCCTGCTGCTGCTTCTGCTGCCGGAAGCGTTCGGCCACCGCCGAGAGCTCGTCGCCAAAGCCTTGCATGGCGGCGCCCACCGGCGAGCCGTTGGGATAGGAGGCCACAGTGTCAGTATCGAGCCGGCGCTGGGCAAGCTGGAGCGGGATGGTGGCCATCAGTAGAGGCCTCCGCCCGGCGCCGGCGGGAAGGCGCTTCTGCCGAACGTCACCGCCTTGGCCGGGTCGTAGAGGCCGGCAATGCCCGATACGAGGTTGCCGCCTGCCTTGAAGATCGAGGCGCCCACCGCCTGCCTGCCGGAAAAGCGCGCGATCGCCGCCTGCGTGCCGAGACCGTTCTGGCGCAGCTGCGAGCCGTACTGGATCGCCTTGAGGTCGAGCTGGCCCTGCCTGGCATTGGCGGCCAGCACCTCGGTCGGCGATCCCGCCATGGCGACGCCCGAAGCGCCGGCCTGGGCACGCGCCTGCGCCTGCAGCAGGTCCTGCTTATGGCGCTCCTGGCCCTGCTCGAAGGCCGAGCTTTGAGCGTCGGCCCGCGCCTGCTGTTCATAGGCTTTGGCCTGGTAGTCGGCCATCTGCCTGGACTGCTGGCCTTCCGCCAGCGCGCCGCCGACCGAAAGCGCCGTGCCGATAAGAGCTAGTGTGCACATGGTCAGCCTCGTTCGCCGGCGGGAATGAATTTGCTTTTGATGCCGTCGACGGGCGCGCCGATCGAAGGGCGCCGGTCGAGCACGCCGCCGGGACTGAGGAAGGACAAAAGCAGCCGGTCGGCCTGGATCGCCGGGCGGCTGAGCCGCGTGGGTGCTGTGGCCCGCGGGCCGGCCATGGCTGTGCGCCGGATGGTGGTCAGGTTGACTTTGACCCCGGCGGCGCCGTCGGACACGCCGTTGGCGGCGGTGACGGCGCGGCTCAAGGCATCGGCCGCGAACAGCTCCTGGCGCAGTTGCTCGATCAGCCAGTGGACCGTGCGCCAGCGCTCGCCGAGCGCCTCGGCGTTTGTCCTGACCTCGTCGCCGTGCGGCGGCGTGTCAGCGCAGGGTTCGGCGGGGGGTTCGTCCAGGGGGGCGCCAACGCGGCGCTCGTCCGCGTCCTCGATAGTTTTCTCGATCAGCGCAATTTCAGCGGTGCAGTCGTCCAATGCGGCACGCGCCGCCGTCAAATTGCCGGCGCCGAAGATCGCGTGAAACTTTTCCGTTTCCAGCTCGCCCTTGCGGGCGATCGCATTGTTGAGGTCGGTGTCGAGCAAGGCGATGACGGCGGCAAAATCGGCAGCCGTCCGCGCCCTGCCGAGGTCTTCGGCATGGGGGAGTTGGGTCACGGGTGGTTCCTTCTTGAGGGAGGACATCGCAGCTGCCAATCTCCCCCCTTGTGGGGGAGATGCGCGGCAGGGCAGAGGGGGGCGCGAAGGATCGCGGCGGCTTTAGCTAACTGCGGTCAGGCCAGAATGGATAAGGACGTAATTACGATTGGTCGGCGGGACAGCGCCCCTCTCTGTCCTGCCGGACATCTCCCCCACGAGGGGGGAGATCGGCCGTCGTCAAGAGTTTCGCCAACCTGCAATGCGTCTAAGGCTCGGCGTCGAACACCGGTGTCATCGCCCTGATCGTGCAGGGCGTCGGATTGACGTGGCGGATCTTCACCCGCCCCTGCCCTTCCCAGCTGTCGTCGATCGGCACCTCGACATTGCCGGTGAACAATTTCGCCATGGCACCCGGAGCAACCACGGACGGGATGCGAACCTGCTCCCATCGGCCGCGGATAAACGACTGGACCTGAAGCCCGGCGATGTCGGTTTCCAGCAGCGAAAGAATGAGCTTGGCGACCTTCTTGCGCCGGCCGACGATCGAGCCGTCGCGGCCGCCGACGTCCAGCTCCAGCGTGTTGGCCTCGGACTGGTAGCCGAGCCCGACCTGCCATTTGGCGGCGGTGGCGCCGCCGGGCAGCATCACCTGGCCGGAAGCGACCGTGAGCCCTTTGTAGACCTTGCCGCCGGCCAGCACGTCGACCGCCTGGCCTTCGAGATGATCGAGGCCGGAGACGACATTGACGGCAGCACCCGAATAGGTCAGCCCGCAGTCGACCTCGAAAGCGTCCTCGATTGCCGCATATTCGAACGGCACGGTCTTTATTTCGATATAGCGCCTGGTCACGCCGCCGATCGTGCGCTTGACGATCAGCCACAGGTCGTCATTGCCGTCCTGGCCGGGCGTCACCACGGCGCTTTCGACAACGGCCCAGTTGGATCCTGCGAAGCTTCCGGCGATCTGGTGGATATGCATGCCGCGCACGTCTTGCGACGGCTGGTGCGTGTAGCCGCCGAGTTCGCCATTCCCGAGCGGGAACCAGAGCAGCGGGTCGGGGTCGGTCTGAAAGGCGAGTTCGACGACGCCTTTCTTCGGAATGTGCTCCGATATTTGACCGACGTCGTCGGAGGTGAAGCGGCCGGTGGCGTTTTGTGTCAGCTCGGCGATCGATTTGCGGGAGCGGGTGACATAGAGGAACGACTGCCCCGCATCGACAGGACGCATCGGGGCACAGCCGAAGGTCCGCGACCGGCGGTTCTTGAACGAGGACGGTGTCAGCGCCTCGTCGATGCCAGAGCCGGACAGCGCCCTCACCCCGCCAAGCGTTCCGATGATCAGCGCACCGTCCGATTCCGCCACCCACGTGATGTCATTGGCCTGACCGCCGCCGGCCTGCACGAATTCCAGCGCGTCGGTGTCTTTCTCGCCGGTGGCGAAGTTGTCGAAATCGCCGGTTTGCGAGGCATAGACCGAGAATTTTCGGCTGAACGCCAGGCGCTCCTCGTAAAGCGAACCGCTCTGCACGTACTTGCCGGGCACGAACGTGCCGAGACGCCAGCGGATGATCGGGCTGAGATCGGGCAGAGCATGTCCATACAACTGGACCGTGACCACCGTCATGCTGGTGCGGGCAGTGACCTTGGCCCAGCGCCAGAAGCCATCCGCGCCAAGCAGACGAATGGCGCGGCCGACATCGCTCGTCTGGAAACCAGTGCCGTCATTGATACCGACGGCCGAGGAGGCCGAGAGATCAAACGGCGTTTGCGACGGCGCGTATTCGTGCAGGGCCAGTTCGGCGATAGCGGTTCCGTCGCTGTCGCCGCCCGAAAACAGCAGCTGATAAAATTCGTAGGCAACCGTGTTGTTGAAGCCGTCGAAGAAGCGGGTTTCCGATTTGGACCAGCCGGTCTCTCCGTCCCGGCTGTCGAGCGTCGTCCAGTCGGTGCCGTTGTGCGAGGCCTGGAATTGCCACTGGGTCGGCGAGACAGTGTCTGAGTGATCATTCGTCGCGGTAATCCAGTAGGCGTCGACTGTCTTGGCCTCGCCGCCGCCGAACTGGTAGCGCAGATACCCGCTCGGAAATCCCGCTATGTCCACCCCCTCCTGCTTGTCGCCGTCGAACACCTGCCACACGTCGGATGAGCCGTTGCTGTTGCTGACCGTGCCGCTTGGCAGCGTATTCGAGGTCATGACCGGCATGGCGTTGCCGGTTGCGGCCGGCGTCAACGTCATGGCGGTGGTGTTGATCTTGTCGTATGGGCCGTCGAGGAAGACGAAATCGGCGAGCGTCCAAGTCGTGTGCGCGGTGCGCGTCAGCACCTTGACCGGATAATCCTTGTGGGTGATCCACATCTGGTCTGCCGACTGCACGAATTGCAGGTCGAAGAGATCGGCCTCGAGATAAGGGGCCGCCACCTCGACCGTACCGACGCGGGCGCCATAGGCGTAGACGCGGATGTAAAGATCGCCGAATTCGAGCGCATAGGCCTGATCGGCCGAGAAGATGAACGGGATCAGCCGTGTCGCCTTTGACGAGTCCTTCACCTCCCCGCAAAAATACGTGCCGCCGCGCTTTCTGATGCCGCCATGCGGCAGCGTGACGAAGTTCGTGCATTTGGACAGCGCCGCCCGGTAGAGCTCGAGCGAGGCGCGAGCGTGCAAGCGGGGAGAAATCTCGCCGCGGATGAATGCGTCCTGGACCGGATAGAGCGTGGTCATCGGCCGGCGAACCTGTTGTCGCCGCGTTGGAAAGCCCAGGACATATTGGAAAATCTGCCGCCGCGCTGGATGGCATTGGCCGAGTAGGCGGCATCCAGCGCCCTGTCATAGGCGCTGCGAGCGACGTCGATCATGCCGGACTTGTGGGTCAAGGGATGCGCGATCTTGATGGTGAGCGCCGCAATCAGCACCTCGGTGAACAGCGCGTCCCAGTCGTTGGGGTCGGTCAGGTTGGCGATATAGCGGATGATGCGCGGCCCGGCCTGATCGGAATAGACCAACCCGGCCTCCTGCCGCCATGAGAGCGGCACGCCGTCCGGCTCGCCATTATGGGTCAGCGGCAAGGGCCGCAGGCAGTCGGCGGGAAGTTCATAGGCAAAGTTCAGCGTGCCAGCGCCGCTGCCGGTGTCGAAGCCGGCGACCGAGGCCGCCAGGATAGCGAAGACATAGGCGTGCTTGGTCAATTCGGCCTCGCGGGTCAGGTCGAAGTGCAGATTGAGCAGACGCGCCGCCTTGGCGTCCTGGTCGAGGCTGTCGATCGGCGCCTCGTCGAGCACGGCGAGCGCCATGTTGGCGATGTCGAGCGGGGTGATGGCCATGGCTCAGGCCTCTGTCTGTGTGGTTGGTCGGGGAAAACGGGGCATGGTGCCTCCACGGCAAAAAGCCGCTTCAAGGCGGCTGGGGATTTCTTGTGATTGTGGCTTGGGCAGAACGTTGCACGTCTCGTGCAGGGAGCCGTCACGATGCCAGCCGCCCGTCAGGGAATGGGTGGCACGTGCTGCGTGATCCGTCTTTTTTCCATTCGAGCAAGGAAGACGGCAATGCTTCGGTTATTGCGGTTTCACGACACCGCCGCACAATGCGGCGATGTCTTGCCTGGATTGAGTCAGCCGATGCGTGCGCTGGTCGAGATCCCTGTTTCGGCTGACTTGGCAAAGACGCTTGCTTTCACCCTTCCGATACCTCCCGCCATAGCCAAGCCCTTGTCCAGGGCATCTTGAAGACTTGGTGTGTAGTAGGCGGTGTCCTCCAGACCGCTGAAGAAGTTTATGCGATGAACTTCCCCCTTCTTGCTCATGACAATGCCCGCTTTTCGGAGCACTTCCTGAACTGTTTTGTACTTCACGTTCATAGTTACCTCCCTTGCTCAGACAAGGCAGCATCGCCCTTTCTTGTAACTGTTTGGTGCCGTCGATTGGCCAAACGAGCAACATGAACGTTGTGGCGAACCGCAAAATTCGCATCACTCCGGCGCGGCGCAGCGGGTGAACTTGGGATTCGCCACACCGGCCGACCTGGTGTCCAGAAGGGGCGGGACGTCTGATGCCCGCCCCTTCCGGCCGGATCAGGCCTCCATCGTCTTCAGCGCGATGAACGTCATGTGCTTGACGCTCGACGCCGTGCGGTCCCAGTTTGCCGCCAGTGCCAGCTCGGCATCGGTGGCGAATTCGCCGGCCGAGGACGCGTCGAGGAAGCGGGTGCCCGGCACATGCGGCACGAAATGCCGGCGGCCGACCATTTCGGTGACGCCGCCGCCATGGCCCTGCCGCGGCTTGCGGTCGAACTCGAGCGGGCCGCCTTCGGTGTTGACCGGCAGCTCGTTCCACAGGATCGCCTTGTCCTTGAACATGAAGGCGGTGTAGACGCCGCCGGCGACCGGAATATCGTCATCGACGACGGCCCTGAGCCCCATGTAGTAGGGGATCAGCGGCCCGCCCTGCTCGGACGACGGCACATAGTCGATGAGGTCGGCGAGCTTCAGCGCCTTCATCTGTTTCGAATGCATCCAGATCGTCTTGAACTTGTCGGCGCGGTCGCCCATCAGATAGGCTGCCTCGATGATGTCGGTGTCGACGATGGAAGCACCGGTAACGCGCACCAGATCGCTGCCGTCATTGGCGATGTTGTCGGCCAGCACGCCTTTCAGGATGCCGAGCAGCGTCAGCTTGTTGGCGCGCTGCCAGTAGTCGGTCTGGCGACGCACGATGAGCTTCTGCGGATCGTCGCCGGCAAGGATCGAAGTCAGGTCCGGGATGCCCCAGGCCTGCGCACGCACATTGCGGGCCGCGACTTCGCGGCGCGCACCGATCTTCTTCATCTCGATCGAGTCGGCCGGGTCGTCATTGACCGGCTCCGAGGGATCGTTGCCGAGATCCTTCCAGCCGGGCATGTCGACGGAACGCCCGCCCAGGCTGAGCTTCGAGGCGATGGCCGGGTCGGAAAACAGGATTCCGGCTTGGTAGATCTCCAGCGACTGGACGTGCTCCTCGAACGAGTATTGCGCATAGACGGACGGAACGATCGCGTCCGCGATGCGGGTATAGGCGTCTGCCATTTTTGTCTTCCTTCAGGTTTGTGGGGATTGGCGGACCATGATCCAGAAAAGTGGAAACCGGTTTTCGGAAAAGATCATGGTCCAATTTCAGAGAGGGTTGTTGGGCATCCATAGATCGGGGTTTTCGCCGGCCTGGCGTGCCAGCCGCCGGGCACGGGCGGGGTCGCTTTTGACCAGCGCCGAGATGCCGGTCAGGTTGCGCTCGCCGGCAGCATTGCGCTTGAAGGGATTGCCTCCACTCAAGGCCGCGCCGCCGTCGATCGTGTCTTCGCGGAACATCGCCTCGCCGATGGCGTGGAACGCCTTGGCGATCTGCGGGTCGGTCAAGGCGCCATCCGGCAGAAGGATGCCCTTCGCCTTATAGGCATTGACCAGGCCGAGCTTCTTCATCGCCCTGTTGGCGACCTCGAGCTTCTGGCGAAAGCCATCGCTGCCGGTCGGTCCCCAATCCCGCACAAGGTCGTCGTGGGTCGTCTCGACCGAGCGGGCAACGGCCATTTGCTGTGCCTTGGCCTGCTCGGCCATGTAGCCGACGAAGCGGTCGTGATAGGCCTGCGCGACCTTCGGGGTAGCACCTGCCTCGACTGCCCAGGCCTTGGACGCATTGGCGAGCTCGTCCGAATAGGCGAAGTTTTCGGGGAGCCCGTCGGGGCGCCTGTACTCGACCTTGTCCGGCGAGGTCAGCGGACGCATCGCCTCGGGCAGTCGGGCATGGAACCTGTCCCAGTCTTCCGCGGCTGCATCGGCTGCCGGAACGCGCAGGCTCTCACCCTGCTGCCGCTCCAGCTCCGCATAAGAGGTGAAAACCCGATCGAGGCTTTCAGGCTTGGTCCAGCCCTTGGTTTCAGCAAGCTTGCGGTTGCCTTCGGAAAGACCGTCAAACCAGCTTTTGGCCGCAGGCGGGGCGGACCCGTTGTCCCCGTTGGCCGGTGGCCGTGCAAGGTTGCCCGCCGGTGGCGCCGCCACCACGGACCCGGCGTCTGCCATATCTGTCATGAAAAGATTCCTTATGTTGAGGTTTAGAGAGAGCCAGCGGCGAAGCTGCCAATCTCCCCCTCGTGGGGGAGATGTCCGGCAGGACAGAGGGGGGCGCGAAGGAACGCGAGGATCCGGTGCACTTCGTCACCAACGCCCCGGGAAAGATTGCAAGCACGAATCAGCTGGATAAGCCGGCGGGACAGCGCCCCCCCTCTGCCCTGCCGGGCATCTCCCCCACGCGGGGGGAGATTGGCCGTCACTTCCGCTTTCGCCAATCACCCATATCTGGAGGGAACCTAGATATTGTCGCCCCAGTTCTCCCAGAGCAGCGTGATAGTGCCGGTGACGGCAACCGTGCCGTCAGCGTCGATATCCGTGCCGGTGGCAAACGCCAGGTTGAGATAGAGGTCGACCGGCGTCACGGTGCCGTCGAGCGTAGCGGCTGCGGCAACATCGGCAATCGATGCGCTCGACAGCGCGGCACCCGCGCCATCCAGCGTACGGCCGGTCGCGCCCAGCACATTGACCATGGTGCCGGCAAGCACAGCGCTCAATGCTGCCGTCGAGCCGAGCGACCAGGTTAGCGCGGCATTGTCGTTGATGGTCGACGCGCGGGTAGTCAGCACCGCGAACTGCAATCTTGCCGTGCCGCCCTTGATACGGATCTTGCCATCGATGAAATCGAACAGCTTCTGACTGGCATAGGCCAGTGCATCGGTGACCGGCACCGGCATGGCATTGAAGGAGAAGACGGTGCGGTAGGCGCCGCCCTGCCCGGTCGTCCTGGCGGTAAGCCCCGCCTTGGGCGGGGCAAGGCCGGCTTCTCTGGCGGCGGCACGCGAAAGCGTCCGGGGAAGACCTCGGGTCATCTGGTATCTCCATTTTTTGGGGATTTGAGGAAGGTTCAACTGGACCGCGGCACGTAATCTGCCGCAAATCTCATGGACATTTAGGCCTTCTGTGTGTATCTATACACAACATGAAGAGCGCCGATGTCATTCATAGGCTGCTGGCGGATGGCTGGTACGAAGTGGCTCGAAAAGGAAGTCACGCCCAGTTCAAGCACAAAGCCAAGCCGGGCCGCGTGACAGTTCCGCATCCCAAGCGCGACATCCCGATCGGCACTCTGAAGAGCATTGAAAAACAATCCGGCTTGAAGCTGAGGTAGAGAAATGCGGAACTACATCGGACTGATCCACAAGCAAGCGGACAGCGACTTCGGCGTCTCCTTCCCCGATTTTCCGGGCCTGGTGACAGCAGGCGTCAATCTGGATGATGCCCGCGCCATGGCCGAGGAAGCACTGGCCTTTCATGTCGAGGGGCTGGTCGAGGATGGCGAAGCAATTCCCGAGCCGTCGTCCCTGGAGGAAGTGATGTCGGACAAGGACAATCTGAGCGGTGTCGCCATCCTGGTTCCCTTGAAAGCCGAAGCGGCGAAAGTCGTGCGCGTCAATGTCACCATTCCGGAAGATATCCTCGATCAGATCGATCGATATGCAGAGCGCCACGGCTACAGCCGATCCGGATTTCTGACCGCTGCGGCAAAAAAGGTGATGCAGATCGAGGCAGCGTAGCCCCTCGAAGGTCGATTTGAGATGAAGCTCTGTGGTCTTGTTCGGTTACATTTCTTTCCGAAACCGAGCTGTCAGACTAAAACAACCATGTCTTATTTCGTGAGGCTCAGTGCCTATGTTCCGCCGCAAATGCCACCGCACTTGGCAAAATCGGCCCGTGTATTAGTTCATAGACTTCAAGGGAGTACCAGACGATGACCATTTCCAGAGCCATTGCCGCCATGCTCGTAACCGCCGCATTGGCAGGCTGCGCCCAGACCGAAGCACAGCAGAGAACCAGCACCGGTGCGCTGCTCGGCGCCGGCGCCGGTGCGCTTGCCGGCCAGGCGATCGGCGGCAACACCAAGAGCACGGTCATCGGTGCCGGAGCCGGCGCCTTGCTGGGCGCCGTCGTCGGCAACGCCACCACGCCGCAGCCGCGCGGCGAACAGCTTTGCCGTTATCAGGATCGCAACAGCGGCCGCATCTACACCGCCCCCTGTGACGACCGCTATTATAACGGCGATTATTGAGCGTGCCCCCTTCTCCCCGTTCTGCGGGGAGAAGGTCCCGGCAGGGGGATGAGGGGCAGCGCAAACTTCTGACATGCCGGCTCCGCCCCTCACCTGCCTGCCGGCATCATCTCCCCGTAGAACGGGGAGATGGGCGCAGCTTCAGCCTCGGCGCATCCTTTTTCCCCGATGATTTGGTCCTTCCGCTGATTAAACGTCGGCGCTATCGTCTGCTATCCAAAGGGGGCGACGATGCGATTTTGATGACCTCACTGCTGGCTGTTTGTTCGGTTTCCGCACACGCCAGACAGGCTGTCAGTGTTGAGCGGATTGACGAATGCCTGGTCTTGCCGGTGGCCGCTGTCGACAATCGTGTCAAAGCCACTTTCGAGGTGACACTGGACAAGGCCGGCAAGATCAAGTCGGTTACGGTTGTATCCTACGAACCTCATTCGGAAGCAGCGGCGGAAGCGGCCCGACAACTTTCGAAATCGGTCCAGAGGTGTTGGCCGCCAGGCGTCAAAACCAGCCCGTTGCGACTCACCGTAGATTTGAGCAAGACTTAGCCACAGGTCCTCCACCACCCTACCTCCCCTCCAGCCTCGCCGCCTTTGCCAGCGCCGCCAGCTGCGCTTCGTCCAGCGTCAAAAACCCCATAATGTGCTGCACCACTTCGGCCCGCGCATTGCTCAGCGCACTGTGCAGCTCGAAGCCGTTCGGCGTTTTTGTCTTGGCCAGCCACTCGCCATAGGACGGGCGGCGGTAATAGCCGGTCGCAGCCGTGAGGTCGGCCAGCACCATCTCGCCGTCCTGGCCTGAGAACACCCTGAGATAGGCCTTGGCCAGCGCATCTTGCGCCTTGGCCGGGCCGCCGGCCTGGCTGGAATGGGCGAAGCGTTTGCCACTCATACGCCCTGCCCGCCCGAAGCATCTTGCACACCCTGCGGCATCAGCTCGCCGAGTCCATCCAGCAGGCCGCTATCGCGCGCCTGTACGGCCGCCGGCACCGCATCCCTGGCGACCTTGCCGGCGGCGGCGACCGCCGCCATGCCGGCCTGTTCCTGCTGCGCTTTGGCTCTGGCATCGCGGATACCGGCCACCTCGTCCTGGCGGCGAAAGATGCGCTGCGGGCTGCGGCCCGCGCCCTGCACGATCTTCAGTGCTTCATCGCCGTCGATGTTGTCCATGATGCCGGGATCGAATTGCGCCATCTGCATGGCCGTCGTCACCACCTGGATGGTGTCGCGGGCTTCGGCCGAGCGGCGCAGCACGTCGAGCGGGCCGGTGAAGGTCGGCCGCAGCGCCTTGCCGGCGAGGCTCGCCGGCGGCAGGAAGCGGCTGTCTTCCTCGTAAAGTCCCTTGTCTTCCAGAATACCCAGCTCGCGGTCGAGATTGCTGGCAAAGCCGGCCTGGATGATCGAGCCGCTCGGCCCGAGCAGCGCGCCCTTCTCCTCCTGCCGGATCAAGGCCTCGGTCGCCGTCATCTGCGGGTTCTGCACCAGCGTCTGGAACAGGTTGACGAACATCATGTCGCGGATCTCCTCGGCCCGGCTGTCGGCATAATTGAACGCATAGGTCGGGTTCTGGCCGGTGGCGATGGGCGCGATCAGCGGCCGGCCGGCATCGTCGATCAGGCCCGGATAATTCTCGCCGGGATTGAGCACCGGCACATAGTCGAGCCGCGCCTTGGACGCGGTCGCCGGATCGGTGATCTGCTGCAGGGCGCGCAGGCCGGAGCGCCGCACGGCGTTCTCCTCGCGCACCGTCGTCAGCGCCTCGATGGTCGGCGAGATGCCGTAGGGATCGCCCTCGTAGCGGCGCCAGCACGATACCGGGAACGAGCGAAAACCGCTTTCCCTGACGATCACCTCCTCGTCCTCGATGACGTGATAGGAAGCGAACGCCGTATCGAGATACTGATAGGTGCCGCTCAGACTGTACATCTTGCGCTCGTCGCGCGGCTGGATGCACTGGATCAGCGAGATCTTCGTCTCGCATTTCGAGGGGTCGTCGACCAGAACCTTGATCCGCACCGGCAGCTTTTCATAGCCGAGCAGTTGCGCCGCCTGCCGCGCCGTGCGCTCGTAGCGGCGGTGGAAAATATCGACCTGGCCCCAGCGGTTGCGCGAGAGATAGCCCTCGACCACGGGGATCGAGGCATAGCGGATCAGCGTGCCGCCAAAACCCTCCTCGGCGTAGAGATAGGCTGGGCCGTAGCGCACGACATTGCGCAGGCATGCCTGTGTTGCCGGCACGAAGTTCGAATTGGCGGAGTAGCGCAGCGAAAACAGGAAATCGCGCAGCGCTTCCGCCCATTCCTTTTCCTCGTCGGTTTCCTCGTCGTTGATTGCCGCGGTCGACAGCCCATGCCATTTCTCTGACTGCGGGATGATCAGGCTTTCCAGCCCGGCGGCCAGCCGGTTGGCGGCCGAGTTGATGGTGTTGGCGTAGACGCGCGCACCGCGCCGCTCCTGCCGTTCGGCCTGCGAATCCGTGCCGGCCTGGCGGCGGCCGCTCCACATATCGGGCGCATCGGGGTCGCAGAATTCGGACACCGCCTCCCAGACATGCTCGTACTGGCTGCGTTCGCTCTCCAGTTCTGCCTGTCGCGACAGAATATCGCGAGCACGGGAATCGCTCATGGTCAGCCTCGCTTGATGGAATTGATTGAAAAGAAGCGGCGGGACGCCGAAGCTGCCGATCTCCCCCCTTGTGGGGGAGATGCCAAGTGGTCGCAAAGAGGGCAGGACAGAGGGGGGCGCTGTCCCGCCGACTTCTCAATGCAACAGCGCGTCCGGGCTTACCGCCGGCAGGTAATTCTCATCCAGGCATTCTCAAAGGGCGGCGATCCTTCGCGCCCCCCCTCTGCCCTGCCGGGCATCTCCCCCACGAGGGGGGAGATCGGCAGTTTCAGCTGATCATGCGCTGCCCTCGAGCGCCGGGCTCCGCCCAAAACGCTGCACCACGAAACGTCCCATCTTCTGGCCGGGCACTTCGATCAGCGTGTAGGTGATCCAGGACAGCAGGCACACCACCGGCAGAACGACGACAGTGACGACCGCAAAGCGCAGCGGCGCCGACAATTCGTGGCCGAACTGGGTGATGACCAGGGCCGCGACCGGCTGGAGAACCAGCAGATGGATCAAATAGATGCTGAAGGAAAGCTCACCCATCAGATGAAAGAACCTGTTGGCGAGCGTCATGGCGATCTTTCTGGCCACGATGCCCATCATTCCCGGCAGCATCCGGTAGAGAACCAGGGCAAAGAAACCCAATACGAGCGCTTCCCGCATCAAAAGCTTGCCAAGCCCATAGCCGCCGCCGAAGGGCAGCGCGGCCAGAGCCATGGCCAACGCCAGATATGCGAAGGGCCGCTTTTGCCTTTGATGGACGACGCCCGCCAGCAGCATCCCGCACAGGAAAATCTGCATCTTCAGCGGCAGGAACGACGGCATCGGAAAATGCACCGACAATTGCCCCATCAACAACACGATCGCGCTGCCGGTGGCCGCGACCAGAATGGCGCTCCATACCCAGTCAAGCCTGCGCACCAGCAGCATGATCGCCGGAAACACCGCATAGAACTGCATCTCCAGCCCGAGGCTCCAGTCCGGCAGCGGCGTGCGATAGGCGAAATTCGGCACCAGGCCGAACAGGAACAGCAGATGGGCGCCAATATTCTTCAGGCCGCTGTCGAGATAACGCTCGGGCGCCTGCGGCGACCTCAGCAGGAACTCGTCGATGACCATCCTCGACTGGTAGAGATAGGGGCCAAGCGCCAGGGCAGCGAACAGCATGATGTAGAACAGCGGCGCTATCCTGAAGTAGCGGCGGGTCCAGAATTTCAGCCAGGTTTCCGGCCTTTGCCAGGGCTCCTTGTCCTGGCGCAGCTGGTAATGGAACACCATCAGGAAGCCGGACAGCATGATGAACAGATCGACGCCGAGGTCCGGTTCGCCGAGGATAGGAACCTGCCAGCCGGTCAACAGCAGGCAGTGCCCGATAAGCACCCAGATCGCGGCGAGCGCCCGAAGCCCGTCCAGGCACTCGATGCGCGATGTTTCCGTCATGCCGAACTTCTCGATAGCCATGTTGCAATGCAGCATGGCGGCTGAGGGAAGAATGTCAACCGTGCGGAAGGAACACGATTTGCGCTCGGTTGTTACGGAAAACGCGGAAGCTGCGATCTCCCCCCTCGAGGGGCAGGGCTATCGCATATGAGTGATGGCATTGATGAGATAGTCGTCGTTCCAGGCGCATTTCTTGATGCGATGGCTGATGGGAACT
>NZ_JAMYQV010000011.1:0-184353 GCF_040321065.1 Mesorhizobium sp. M0563 | reverse complement strand
TGACTGGAGGTCAGAAAATGAACATCAAGAGCCTTCTTCTCGGCTCCGCTGCGGCACTGATCGCAGTTTCCGGTGCGCGCGCCGCCGACGCCGTCGTCGTCGCCGAGCCGGAACCCGCTGAATACGTCAAGATTTGCGACGTCTACGGCGCTGGCTACTTCTACATCCCAGGCACCGAAACCTGCCTGCGCATCGGTGGCTATGTCCGCTATGACATCGGCATCGGCGACGTCGGCTCCTTCGACGGTGCGAAGACCACGGACCAGATGGACGGCGGCTCGCAGGATACCTACTACAAGCACGCCCGATTCACGTTGAAGACCTGGACCGGCCAGGAAACCGAGCTCGGCACCTTGAAGACCTACACCGAGACCCGTTTCAACTGGGGTAACCACAACGATTATCTTGATGACAACTTTAACGGCGGTACGAGTGTTTCGCTGAACTTTGCCTGGGTCCAACTCGGTGGTTTGCGCGTCGGCAAAGACGAATCGGCCTTCGACACGTTCATCGGCTACGCCGGCAACGTCATCCAGGATACGCTAGTCCCCTATGGCGGCTTCGACACCAATGTCGTCCAGTACTACTTCGACGCCGGCAACGGCTTCTCGGCCGTGGCTTCGTTGGAAACCGGTTCGGGCAGTGCCGATGCGGATCCTGGCATTTTCCAAGACAGCAACAGCGGCAATGATTCGATCGACAGCTATGTTCCGTATGTGGTCGGCGGTATTAAATACACGCAGGGTTGGGGCTCGATCACCGGTGTTGCCGCCTATGACAGCACTTGGGAAGAGTGGGCCGGCAAGGTTCGCGTCGACGTTACGCCGATACAGAACCTGACACTGTTCGTCATGGCCGGTTACGGTTCGGACGACAACATCGACCGCAACTTCTATAAGCAGTGGGGCGGCAACTGGGCAGTTTGGGGTGGTGGCACCTACACCATCAACGAGAAGACCTCGTTCAACCTCCAAGCATCGGTTGACGACGACAAGAACTACGGCGTCGCCGCGAACATCGCCTACGATATCGTTCCCGGCTTCACGATCACTGCCGAAGTCGATTGGGCTCGCGACGGTCAGTTTGATAAAGCCTACGATCGCAACTGGACCAATGCCGACGACAAGGACAGCGTCGGCGGGATGCTGCGCTTCCAGCGCTCATTCTAACAATCCGAACCTGATTGAGATCGAACCCGGCGGGCCAACCGCCGGGTTTTTCGTATCGGGCGACGCAGCTAACAACTCTCGGTGCATGAATACAGGCTGCCACTGAATACCTATCGCAGGGCTGAGCTGGTCAATTGTAATGCTCGCCGCGCCCGCTTGTCCGAACGTGCAAAAAATGAAGATCTTGGCACGATCTGAAGGGCTGGCCTACAGGATCAACGGATCTCGACAGCAAGTCACCGTCGACCTCGGCCTGCCGAACGCCACCCACTCGTTCAAAGTTCGGCTAGATCTCCCAAGGCGTGAATCAGCGGCTGAATTGTGCTCTCATATTTTTTCCAGCGCTTGACCGATGATGTATAGATCGGCTGCCGCACCTGCCAGCGGCTGGGGGTATTGACCGACCTGTCCTTCTCGAAAAAGCGCAGGCAGGAATCGTCCCAAGGCAAGCCGAGATGATCGATGAGACGGCGCGACTGCGCCTCCTGATCCGCAATCAGCGTCTCGTAGCGGCTTTCGAAAATACGTCCGGGAAAGACCTTATTCCAATGCCGCATCAAGCGATCATATTCACGGTAGTATAGGCCGAGTGTCTCAAGGTCGGCGTTGTAGCCGTGGTCCTTGGTGAAATGCAAGACGAAGCAGGACACGCAATTGTCGATGGCATCGCGCCGGCAATGAATGATGCGCGCGTGGGGAAAAAGAATTCCAATCACTCCGATAAACTCGAAGTTGTGCGGCATCTTGTCGACTATGCGGAGCGCGGCAGGCGCGTGCTGGCGCAGATAAGACAGGTATTCTTCGGCCAGCGCCCTCGACTGATCCCTCGTCATCGACATGATCGAACTGCGCAGGTCCTCATCCGATTGTGTTCTAAAGCCCATCGAGTTCGCGATTCGGCGCAGCTTCGTAAGCTCCCCGGCGCCATGGACGTCCGGATGGCTCGCGCAGATCTGCTCGGTCAGCGTCGTCCCCGACCGGGGCATGCCCAGCACAAACACAGGCACTTCGGATGGACTGCCGTGGCCAGCCTTGGCTTCCAATAGTGACGGGCTGAATATCTCGATCATGGAATCGACACTTCGGCGGTAGTACTCCAGGTCGAAATCGTGACCAGCGGCCTTTTTTGCCTTCTGGAAGTGATCCATCGCCTCATCGTAGCGCTCGAGATCGTTCAGCACTTTGCCTGCAGCGTGATGGAGCTGGGATGCAGCAACCGGTTCGAGCCTGGGATTGGAGAGTTCGCGCAGGATAGAGTCGAGCTCGGCAGGTTTTTCGGTGAACTTTTGCGTGTCGACCAGGTAGTTGTAGGCTGCCCCAACATCGACGCGACGTTCTATTGCCTGATTGAGATAGGCTCTGGCTTCGTCCATGCGACCGAGGCTGGCGAGCGCACCAGCCAGACCAATTCGGACCATGGGATGGTCGCCGTTGATCTTCAGTGCCTTCTCGTAAAGGGGCAAAGCCATCTCGGCCTTGTCGAAGTTGACGTAGGCACGCGCCAGTCCGCAAAGCGCTTCCACCAGATCGGGCTTCAATTCGCAGGCGCGCTGCAGGTGCCTGATCGCAAGCAAGCTGTCGCCAAGCTTCAGACCGGCCTCTCCCAGGCTAAGGTGGAAATACGGATTTTGAGGCGTCTGGCTTACTGCTCGTGCAAAATATTTGAGAGCCAACTCATCGTCGATACCGAGCCCCAGCGTGCCGAGGATGTACAGCGAAAGCGGGTGGTTTGGCGTGCGGGCGAGAACGCGATGGCATAACTCCTCGGCCTCTGGAAGCCGCTTGGCTTGCTGGAGTTCGAGCGCCTGTCGCAACAGCATGTCGTCAGCTTGCGCGCGCGACGGCGGTTTCGCTTTCGGCGGCTGCACTTTCGGCGCCGGGCGGGACTTTATGTGTTTGGACCAAGCGGGCGGCAGTCGGTTGCTCATCATGTCTCGCTAGCAAAATGATCTGGGAGAATCCAGCCTGACGTGCCCGCCCGCCGCAGAACTTGGCAGCCAGGCCGGCAGCTTAGTCTAGCAACCGGTGCCCCGCCGCAATTGCAGCCCCAGCCCACAAACCTGGCGATTCAGATCTCGTGGCCCACACAAATGCAAATTGCCGACTGCAATTCCCGAGTCAAATCTCGGCGAGATCACCGAGCGACTGGATCAGCGGCTGGATTGCGCTCTCATAGTTTTTCCAGCGCTTGACAGATGAACTGTAGATCGGTTGCCGAACCTGCCAGCGACTGGCCGTGTTGACCGATCCCTCCTTGTCGAAGAAGCGCAGGCAGGTATCGTCCCAGGGCAATCCAAGATGATCGATCAGACGGCGCGATTGTGCCTCCTGATCCGCAACCAGCGTCTCGTAGCGACTTTCGAAGATGCGTCCGGGAAAAACCTTGTCCCAATGTCGCATCAGGCGATCATATTCACGGTAGTACAGCCCGAGTGTCTGCAGGTCGGCGATGTAGCTGTGTCCCTTGGAGAAATTCTGGAAAAAACACGAGAGGCAATTGTCGATGGCATCGCGACGACAGTGAATAATCCGCACATTGGGGAAGAGAAGCCCTATGAGACCGATCAGTTCGAAATTCCGGGGCATCTTGTCGACGATGCGAAGCGCGGTCGGCGCACGCTCACGAAGATAGGACAGGTGCTCCTCGGCCAGCATTTTGGATAGGTCGGGGGTGATCGGAACGATCGATTGGTCCAAGGTCCGTGCCGAAACCTTCGTGAGGCCGATAGCATTTGCGGCTCGCCTTATCTTTTTCAGCTCTCCGGCGCCATGAACATTCGGGTGGCTCGCGCAAATCTGCTCGGTCAGGGTGGTGCCCGATCGGGGCATGCCCAATACAAACACGGGCACTTCCGACGGGCTTCCATAACCCGCCTTGGCGGCCAACATGTCCGGGTTGAAGAACTCAATCGTGGAGTCGATCCAGCGGCGATAGGTCTCCAGATCGAACTTATAGCCGGCGGCCCGCTTGCCTTTCTTGAAATGATCTATCGCGTCTTCGTAGCGCCCAAGGTCGTTCAGCACTTTGCCGGCAGCGTGATGAAGTGTCGTCACACTGTCCGGGTCAAGCTTTGGCTCACCAAGCTCGCGCAGGATGGACCTAAGTTCGGCCGGCTCCTCGGTGAACTTGCGCGTACGCACAAGCTCATTATAGGCGGCGGGCATAGCGATGCGACGTTCGATCGCCTCCTTCAGATAGATTTTGGCTTCATCCATGCGACCAAGACCGGTGAGTGCGCTGGCAAGCCCCGTCCGAACGCGGGGATGATCGCGGTTGATCTTGAGCGCTCTCTCGTAAACCGGCACAGCCATGTCAGCCTTGTCGAATTCGACGTAGGCGCGCCCCAATGCGCAAAGCGCCTCCACCAAATCGGGCTTCAACTCCAGAGCGTGCTGGATGTGCGTGATTGCGGGCGAATATTCGCTTACCCTCAGATAAGCTTCACCCAGACTAAGGTGATAATAGGGGTTTCGGGGCTCCACGCCGACGGCTCGCGCCAAATATCGCAGGGCCATTTCATCGTCGAGCCCGATGAATAGCGTGCCCATGATATACAAAGCCAAGGGATGGTTGGGCGTGCGCTCCAGCACGCGACGGCACAGTTCCCGAGCCTCGGCCAACCGCTTGGCCTGCTGCAAGCCATACGCCTGTTTCAGCAGCGCATCGTCGGCCTGCACGCGCGTCAATGGTTTCGCCTTCGGCGGTTCCACTTTCGGCGCCGGGTGGGACTTTATATGCTTGGACCAGGCGGGCGGCAGTCGGTTCCTCATCATGTCTCGCTAGCAAAATGATCCGCGAGAATCCAGCCTGACCGTCGCCGCCGTTCGTGGAACTTGCGCAGGCCCAGCCGGCAGGCTAGCAAAGAAGGCCCTTTTTGAACGAGCCTTTGCCATGCGCCCTCCCCTTACGCCGCTCATCGACGCGCTTCCCTCTACGGTGCCGTTTGTCGGCCCTGAGGCGCAGGAGCGTGATCGCGGCCGCGGCTTTCGCGCCCGCATCGGCGCCAATGAGAGCAGCTTTGGCCCCTCGCCGCGGGTCGTTGCCCGCATGGCCGAGATTGCCGGCGACATGTGGATGTATTGCGACCCCGACAATCACGATTTGAAGGTAGCCGTGGCCCGACATCTCGGTGTCGGCGCCGAAAACGTCGTCGTCGGCGAAGGCATAGACGGGCTGCTCAGCCTGGTGGCGCGCATGTATGTGGCGCCCGGCGACGCGGTGGTGACCTCGCTCGGCGCCTACCCGACCTTCAACTTTCACGTCGCCGGCGTCGGCGGCCGGCTGGTCGCAGTGCCCTACGAGAACGACCGAGAAAACCTCGACGGCCTGCTGGCGGCAGTGGCCAGGGACAAGGCGCCGCTGGTCTATCTGTCCAACCCGGACAATCCGATGGGCAGTTGGTGGGAAGCGGCCGAGCTCAGCCGCTTCCTCGAGGCCTTGCCGGAGACCACAATGCTGGTGCTCGACGAGGCGTATGGCGAATTAGGGCCAGCCTCAGCGATGCCGCCGATCGATGTGGCGCGGCCGAACGTCATCCGCATGCGCACCTTCTCCAAGGCCTATGGGCTAGCCGGCATACGCTGCGGCTACGCGGTGGCCGAAGCCCAGGTGATTCGCGACTTTGAGAAGATACGCAACCATTACGGCGTCAGCCGCATGGCGCAGATCGCCGGCGTCGAGGCGCTTGCCGATCAGGCATGGCTGGAGAGCGTGGTGGCGCGGGTCGCCGCCGGCCGCCGGCGCATCGCCGGAATAGCCGAGGCGAACGGGCTGAAGCCGCTGGCTTCGGCGACCAATTTCGTCACCATCGAGTGCGGCCGCGACGGCGCTTTCGCGCTGAAGGTGCTGCAGGCGCTGTTGTCGCGCGACGTGTTCATCCGCAAGCCGATGGTGCCAGTGCTCGATCGCTGCATCCGGGTCAGCGTCGGCCTCGATCACGAGCTCGACATTTTTGCCGAGGAACTGCCGGGCGCACTGGCCGCAGCGCGGGGGAATTGAGGCGCCAAAAGGGGCGACGGAGCACCACGACCTCCAGTACCGCCGCTACTTCTCCCCACCACCAAGCAGGCGCGTGACCCGTTTCAAGGCGTCCGATAATTCGGCAGCCGCGTCATCGGCGAGGCTGGCCGTCAGCCGGGCGAGATCGCGATCCGTCGCAGCCTGAAGCCTGGCGAGTTCCGCACTTCCGCGAGCGGTTAGCGACAGGATGCGTCTGCGCCGATCGGCTGGGTCAGTGCGTATCTCGGTCAGGCCAGCGGCGGCGAATCTCCTCAGTATGCGTGTGACATAGGCCGGATCGAGCCGGAGTTCGGCGGCGATTTCGGAGGCTGCCGGTCCGAGACCGAGGTGGAACGCCCGTGCCAGAAACCCAGCCTCACCGCCGCTATTGGCGGCAGCGCGGAATCGGTCGCCCAATTCGAACAGCAGCCGCGCCTCGCCCAGCGTATAGGCGCTGTGCGTCAAGGTCAGGTCGAGCAGCCCGATCAGGCGCGTGTAGAAGCGATTGAAGCAACGTATCTCCGCGACAAGGGCATTCCGATCGGCCGGCATGTCGACCTCCTTCGGGGGAAGACCGCTCCCGTCGAACTATGATCGCCTATTATTTGACTTACTCAATCATTTGATGGAGCACGCCGCCTGTCTCGCAATGCGAAGCTGGCGAACCGCGACCGGGAGAGACCTTCGATCCACGCTGCGCGGTTGAATTTGCATGGCGATGCGCCAGACTCGACTCAAAGGATGGAGAGCGCGATGAACGACCGGACGGTGCAGGTACGCATATATGGCAAGGTGCAAGGCGTCAGCTATCGGGTCTGGGCGCGGCGCGAGGCGTCTGGACTTGGCCTTGCCGGTTGGGTGCGCAACGAAATTGACGGCTCGGTGACAGCCTTGATTGCAGGGGCCGATGCGGCGGTCTCGACAATGATCGAACGGCTTCGGCAAGGGCCGCCAGGGGCAGCGGTTTCGAAAGTTGACGTCGAGGAGATCGAGGCACGCGACATGTCCGCGGGTTTCAGGATTGTTGCCTAGAAAGGCATGATCCTGCTCATTCGCTTCCATCGCACAAAATCTCCAGGGTGCAGATAGAGCAAACCTGAAGCCATTGCCTTACCCGAACACACTCCTTGAATTAATTGAACGTTTGTTTTATTGTTCTGAAAAGGCGGCTTGTCATGGCGCGTACGACCGGTTCCGACGGAGAGAAGACCGAAGCTGCGGTCCGCGAGGCGGCGGTCAGCCTGATTGCGCGTCTCGGCTACGAGGCGATGTCGATGCGCCAGCTGGCGGCCGAGGTCGGCGTCCAGGCAGCGGCGCTTTACCGCTATTTCCCGACTAAGCAGGACCTTCTGTTCACGCTGATGCGCGAGCATATGGAAGGCCTGATCGAGGCGTGGCGCACAACACGCCCTGTCGGCGCCGATCCGGCAGCGCGGCTCGCCGCCTATGTCGAAAACCACATCGCTTTCCACGTCGAACGCCGCCATTCCACCCATGTCTCGAACATGGAGCTGCGCAGCCTGTCGCACGAAAGACTCACGCAGATCCTGCGCATGCGCACCGCTTACGAGAAGGAGCTGCGCGCCATTCTGCGCGACGGCGTCGAAGCGGGCTTGTTCAGCGTCGAGGACACCGGGCTCACCGCCATGGCGCTGATCCAGATGATGACCGGCGTCATCGTGTGGTTCCGGCCGGGCGAACGGCTGTCGATCGCCGAAGTCACCGCTACATATCTAGCAATGACAATGCGCCTTGCTGGAGCAAAGAGCGATGGCGCGAGGACGAGCCACGGCACCGTGCGTCCATTCGAGCGCGCAAAGGACGCTGTAGCACTTTGATTTCGCGCATGATCCCGATTTCGGGGTCGTGCGCCGGGAGGAACGGCATGTACACGCAGACGCTCAACTTCGGGCTTGACGAAGACATCGAGGCGCTGCGCGATCTGGTGCGGCGCTTCGCCCAGGAGAAAATCGCGCCGATAGCCGCCGAGATCGACCGCTCGAACGAATTCCCGGCACATCTGTGGGCGGAGCTCGGCGGGCTCGGCCTGCTCGGCATCACCGCCGATCCCGATTTCGGCGGCAGCGGCATGGGCTACCTCGCCCATGTCGTGGCGATGGAGGAGATTTCGCGCGCCTCGGCCTCGGTCGGCCTCTCTTACGGCGCCCATTCCAACCTCTGCGTCAATCAGATCAACCGCTGGGCGACGCAGGCGCAGAAAGAAAAATATCTGCCTTCGCTCTGCAGCGGCGAAAAGGTCGGGGCACTGGCGATGTCGGAATCGGGTGCCGGCTCAGATGTCGTGTCGCTGCGCCTGCGCGCCGAAAAGCGCAATGATCGCTACGTGCTCAACGGCACCAAAATGTGGATCACCAACGGGCCGGATGCCGAGACGCTGGTCGTCTACGCCAAGACCGATCCGGAACTCCATTCGCGCGGCATCACCGCTTTCATCGTCGAAAAGGCTTTTGCCGGTTTTTCCGTTGCGCAAAAGCTCGACAAGCTCGGCATGCGCGGCTCGAACACCGGCGAGCTGGTGTTCGAGGATGTCGAAGTGCCGTTCGACAATGTGCTGCACGAGGAAGGGCGCGGCGTCGAGGTGCTGATGTCGGGCCTCGACTACGAACGCGCCGTGCTGGCCGGCGGCCCGATCGGGCTGATGGCTGCGTGCCTCGACGTGGCGATACCTTACGTGCACGAACGCAAGCAGTTCGGCCAGCCGATCGGCGAATTCCAGCTGGTGCAAGGCAAGCTCGCCGACATGTATGCGACGATGAATGCGGCGCGTGCTTACGTCTATGCCGTAGCCGCCGCCTGCGA
Organism: Mesorhizobium sp. M0563; assembly: GCF_040321065.1. Classification (NCBI taxonomy): domain Bacteria; kingdom Pseudomonadati; phylum Pseudomonadota; class Alphaproteobacteria; order Hyphomicrobiales; family Phyllobacteriaceae; genus Mesorhizobium; species Mesorhizobium sp. M0563. The sequence continues at coordinate 175,365 of NZ_JAMYQV010000011.1, read as the reverse complement.
TCGCGGTGAGACGACGCGCAAGGACGCCGCCGGGTGCGTGCTGTTCGCCGCCGAAAAGGCGACGCTGATGGCGCTCGACGCCATCCAGCTTTTGGGCGGCAACGGCTACATCAACGATTACCCTACCGGCCGGCTGCTGCGCGACGCCAAGCTCTACGAGATCGGCGCCGGCACCAGCGAAATCCGTCGCTGGCTGATCGGGCGGGAAATCATGGCGGAGGGCGCCTAATGGCATTCTTTTGAGATTTGCCAGAAGCCGCACGATATGGCATACTTCTGGACATATGCCATAAATACAAGCGAGACGGACCATGGCGGGCAGAACGGGAAAGTCCGGATTTGATGAAGATCCGCAAGCACAGTTCGATGCTGGCGCTCGCAAAACGCGGCTTCGGGTTCCGGCGAAACGCGAGCGCGTCAAGCTTGGCGAGGGCGGGCGCTTCGTCATCCCTGCTGCGATGCGCGAGGAGATGGGCGTGAAGCCTGGCGAGGACATGATCCTTCATGTCGAAAACGGCGAGTTGCGGGTAAGATCGTGGCTGCAGAATCTGCGACGCGTTCAGGCCGAATTGTCGGCGCTGAAACAGCCCGGTGAAAGCGTCGTCGACGAATTTCTGAAGGAGCGGCGGGAAGAGCAGCGTCGAAGCGACAAGCGTCTCGACCGGCTTCACGCCGAAGGGACGACAGGAAAGCGGGTGAAATGAAGCCCTACGTCATGGACAGTTCGGCGGCGCTCGCAATCCTGCTCAACGAGCAAGGCACCGAGAATGCTTTGGGGTTCGCGCCGGATGCACAATGCAGTTCAGTCAATGCGGCCGAGATCATTGCCAAGCTGATCGACAAGGGACGCAGCTTGGAACAGGCTGCCGACGACCTCGGAAGTCTCGGCATGCCGATCGCCGTTTTCGACCAAGCGATGGGCATCGCCGCCGGCCAGCTTCGCCAACTGACGCGGCATCGCGGCTTGTCGCTGGGCGATCGGGCCTGCCTGGCGCTGGCGATTCGCGAGAACGCCATTGCCGTCACCGCCGATCGCGACTGGGGCGACCTGGATGTCGGCTGCAAGATCGAGCTGATCCGGTAGCGCCATGGCCCCCCTCACCTCGCAGATCTCGCCCGTCTCCGATATTTTCCGCGCCAATGCCGAGCGCATGCGGGCGCTGGTCGCCGATATTGCGGAAAAGGCTGCTACGGTCGAACACGGCGGCTCGGAGGAAGCGCGTGAGCGGCATGTTTCGCGCGGCAAGCTCCTGCCGCGGCAACGTCTTGCCCAATTGCTCGATACCGGCTCGCCCTTCCTCGAGATCGGCCAGTTCGCGGCGTGGTCGATGTATGGCGAGGACATCTCCTCGGCCGGCCTCATCGCCGGCGTCGGCCGCGTCGAAGGCACCGAAGTCATGGTCGTCGTCAATGACGCCACGGTGAAGGGCGGCACCTATTATCCACTGACGGTGAAGAAGCATCTGCGTGCACAGGAGATCGCATTGCAGAACAATCTGCCTTGCGTCTATCTGGTCGACAGCGGCGGCGCCAATCTGCCCAATCAGGACGAGGTGTTTCCCGACCGCGATCATTTCGGCCGCATCTTCTACAACCAGGCCAACATGTCGGCCGCCGGCATTCCGCAGATCGCCTGCGTCATGGGTTCATGCACGGCCGGCGGCGCCTATGTGCCTGCGATGTCGGACGAGACAATCATGGTGCGCAACCAGGCGACCATCTTTCTCGGCGGGCCGCCGCTGGTGAAAGCGGCCACCGGCGAGGACGTCACCGCCGAGGACCTCGGTGGTGCCGACGTGCACACAAGGCTTTCCGGCGTTGCCGATCACTATGCGCTCGACGACGAGCATGCGCTGGCAATATGCCGGCGTATCGTCAAAAACCTGAATCGGAACAAGACTGTAAGCCTGGCCCTGAAGAAATCGATCCCACCGCTTCACGATCCACATGAACTCTACGGCATCGTACCGACGGATCTGCGCCAGCCTTACGACGTGCGCGAGGTGATCGCCCGCATCGTCGACGGCTCCGAGTTCGATGAGTTCAAGCAGAATTACGGCACCACGCTGGTCACCGGTTTTGCCCATCTCAACGGCATGCCGGTCGGCATCGTCGCCAACAATGGCGTGCTGTTTTCGGAAAGCGCGCTGAAGGGCGCGCACTTCATCGAACTGTGCTGCCAGCGCAAGATCCCGCTGGTCTTCCTGCAAAACATCACCGGTTTCATGGTCGGGCGAAAATACGAGGCCGGCGGCATCGCCAAGGATGGCGCCAAGCTGGTCATGGCGGTCGCAACGGCCAAGGTGCCGAAGGTGACCGTGATCATCGGCGGCTCGTTCGGCGCCGGCAATTACGGTATGTGCGGACGCGCCTATTCGCCACGCTTCCTGTGGATGTGGCCGAATGCCCGCATCTCGGTGATGGGCGGCGAACAGGCAGCAACGGTGCTGGCCGTGGTCAAGCGCGAAGGCATCGAGCGCAAGGGTGGCGAGTGGAGCGCCGAAGAGGAAGCAAAATTCAAGAAGCCGATCCTGATGAAGTACGAGCATGAAGGTCACCCGCTCTATTCGTCGGCAAGGCTCTGGGACGACGGCATCATCGATCCGGCGAAGACCCGCGAGGTGCTGGCGCTAAGCCTGTCGGCCGCGCTGAACGCCGGGATCGAGGAGACCCGGTTCGGCGTGTTCAGGATGTGAGATGAGCGAAATCGACCAGAGGATTCGCGTTCACACCGGCGACATCACGAAGCTGGCGGTCGATGCAATCGTCAACGCCGCCAACACCTCGCTTCTCGGCGGCGGCGGCGTGGACGGCGCCATCCACCGGGCGGCCGGCCCCGAGCTTGAGTTCGAATGCCGGATGCTGAATGGCTGCAAGGTTGGCGAGGCAAAACTCACCAAGGGCTACAGGCTGCCGGCACACTACATCATCCACACGGTCGGACCGGTCTGGCAAGGCGGCAGCAAAGGAGAGGCCGAGCTGCTCGCCTCCTGCTATCGCCGGTCACTCGAAATCGCCGCCGCAAAGGACTGCCGGACGGTGGCGTTTCCAGCGATCTCGACCGGTGTCTACCGCTATCCTAAGGATCAGGCGACGCAAATTGCTGTCGGTGCCGTGAGTGCCTTCATCGGCCAGAACATCGTTCCGGAAACCGTCATTTTCTGCTGCTTCGACGAGCCGACGGCCGAACTGTATCAGCGGGTCGTTGCTGCACTCGGCAGGGTGTGACCCTGCGCGGGCGACGAACCCGTCCACACCTCCAGACCATTTTTTTGCTTCTTCATCTGGCCAGCCGAAAGAATTACGGCTATTGGTCATCGCAAATACCAATGGGGATTGGGCGAAGATGAAACGGCGGCTTTTCAAGGAAACAACTGCGTCTATACTTGCGGGGTTGCTTATATTAGCGACGCCTGGCGTCAGTGCAGCGGCGTCGCTGGCTGGGAAAGTCGGCGACAAGCGTTCCTTCGTGTATCTCCCTCAGCAAGGCTCGGAAGGCAATTGCAGGCAGGCCTACAACGCCTATGTGGCTGCGGCCGGTCATTCCGCCTACGCATCGACCATCACCGGAGCAAGGGTCCTGTATTTCGTCTGCGGCGTGCACATTAACGCACCGTCCCAGAAGGCTGCCGAAGCGCTCGCGCTTAAGTCATGCGAATCCGGTCGCAAGAAGTTCAAAGTGGACATGGTCGGCGGCTGCGGCGTAGTCGCTTCCAAGTAGCTTTCGGCATCAAAGGGCCAGATAGCAATGGGGGATAGGGCGAAGATGAGACTTCAGCTTTTTCAGAAAACAACTGTATCCATATTTGCAGGGTTGCTCGTGTTGGGGGCGCCCGGTATCGGAGCAGCGGAGTCGCTGGCGGGAAGCAAGGGCGACAGCCGCTATCCCGTCTATTTCGCACCTGGCTCGACGGGAGGCTGTCAGAAGGCATACAGGGCCTATGTGGCGACCGGCAGCCATTCCGCTTATGCGTCGACTCCATTCAATTGGGCGACCGAGTTCATGATTTGCGCGCGTGCAAATGCAACGTCGCAAAAGGCTGCAGAGGCGCAGGCGCTGAAATCCTGCCAGTCAGCCAAGAGGAGCTACAAGGTCACAACCGCGGGAGCTTGCAGCATCGCTGCCTCCAAGTAGGAGATGCTGTTGGCGTTCGCTCTTCCAGGGGGAAAAATGACACCGAGACACGTCAAAAGTACAATCGCTTCGATACTTGCCGGCTTTCTTGTATTCACGGCACCTGGCATAGGAACGGCGGAATCGCTGGCGGGAAGCAAGGGCGAGACCCGTTTCTACCCCTATTTGCCGAAGAATCCGAAGGATCCATGCACCATGGCTTACAAGGCCTATGTAGCGGCCGGTGGCCATTCGGCCTATGCAAGCACTCCGTATTCCCGGGTGCGTTCGCTGTACATCATATGCGGCTCGCGCTTGAATGCACCATCACAGCAAGCTGCCGAAGAGTTGGCGTTAAAATCCTGTCAGGCCACCCGCAACAGTTATAAGGTTACGACAGGCGGAGGCTGCGAAATAGCCGCCTCCAAATAGCTGAATATCTGCCAGTCTTGGGTTTTTCAAATGGGTTGGGCAATGAAATCTTTATCCATCAGGCGAGCAACCATATTGGTACTTGCACTGTTCGTGGCCTCTGCACCGAATATTGGCGCCGCCGAATCGCTAGCTGGAAGCAAGGGCGACGTCCGTTTCTACCCGTATTTGCCGGCAACCGCGGATCGGCCGTGTACCAAGGCATATAAGGCGTATGTGGCGGCCAGCGGCCATTCAGCCTATGCGACCACTCCGTATTCCAGAGTGCGTTCGTTGTACATCATGTGCGGCTCGCGCTTGAATGCGCCCTCGCAAAAGGCTGCCGAGGATATGGCTATGAAATCCTGCCAGGCCACCCGCAGCCATTACAAGGTCACGACCGGTGGAGCTTGCGAAATCGCGGCCTCCAAGTAGGCAGGCCTCGCTTGCCTATCCTTTGACGGCCAGATTACAAAGCGGGGTATTGCCGCAGCTCGCGTGAAGAGAATTCGCGCCGTTGGCGGCGAGCTCTGCCTGTGGAGGCCCGATGTTCGCCAAGATCCTGATCGCCAACCGTGGCGAGATCGCCTGCCGGGTGGTCCGCACGGCACGCAGGATGGGTGTGCGCAGCGTCGCCGTCTATTCTGACGCCGACGCTCGCGCCTTGCATGTCGAGACGGCGGACGAGGCGGTGCATATCGGTCCCTCGCCTGCCGGCGAAAGCTATCTGCGGGGTAACAAGATCATCGCGGCGGCCTTGGCCACGGGTGCCGAGGCCATTCATCCGGGCTACGGCTTTCTCTCGGAAAATCCCGACTTCGTCGACCAGGTGGTCGCGGCGGGGCTGATCTTCATCGGGCCGTCGGCGGCCTCGATCCGCGCCATGGGATTGAAGGACGCGGCTAAGCGGCTGATGGAAAAGGCCGGCGTGCCGGTGGTGCCGGGCTATCATGGCGAGGCGCAGGAGATCGTGTTGCTCGCCTCCAAGGCGCGCGAGATCGGCTACCCCGTATTGATCAAGGCGCGCGCCGGTGGCGGCGGCAAGGGCATGCGGCGCGTCGAGCATCCCGATGATTTTTCGGAAGCACTGTCTGGCGCGCGGCGCGAGGCGAAGGCCGCCTTCGGTGACGACCGCGTTTTGGTGGAAAAATATGTCGACAAGCCGCGCCACATCGAAGTGCAGATATTCGGCGACAGTTTCGGCAATGTCGTGCACCTCTACGAGCGCGACTGCTCGGCGCAACGCCGCCACCAGAAGGTGATCGAGGAGGCGCCTGCCCCCGGCATGACGCCGGCGTTGCGCAAGGCGATGACCGAGGCGGCGGTGAAGGCCGCCAAGGCAATCCACTATTCCGGCGCCGGCACCATCGAGTTCATCGTCGATGCCTCGCAAGGTCTGAAGGCCGACCGTTTCTGGTTCATGGAAATGAACACCCGCCTGCAGGTCGAGCACCCGGTCACCGAAATGGTCACCGGCATCGACCTGGTCGAGTGGCAGTTGCGGGTGGCCTCCGGCGAAAAACTGCCGAAGACGCAGAGCGAGGTCGCGCTCTCCGGCCACGCCTTCGAGGCGCGCATCTATGCCGAGGACGCAGCAAGAGGGTTTTTGCCGGCGACCGGCACCTTGCACCATTTAAAATTTCCGCAACCGGCGCCCGAAGGTGCGAGCATGCGCATCGAAACCGGTGTGCGCGCCGGCGATGCGATCTCGCCGTTTTACGATCCGATGATCGCCAAGCTGGTCATCCATGGCAAGGACAGGCGGACGGCGCTCACGGCACTCGGCGCGGCGCTGTCGCAGACCGAAATCGCCGGCTCGACGGTCAACACCGCCTTTCTTGCCGCGCTGGCCGCTGATGCGGATTTTGCGGCGGGCGATGTCGATACCGACCTGATCGCCAGGCATCAGCAGGCGCTGACGGCGGTTCCGCCGCCGAGCGGTGAGACGATTGCCGCTGCGGCACTTGCCGCGTCTGGTGCGGGCGACTTGCCGTCCTCCGACGATCCCTGGTCGTCACTGGCCGGCTATGCGCATTTCCACGCGGTGGCGCGGCGCACGCTGCTGAGATTTGGCGAGCAGGGGATCGTCGCGCGCGTATCGGTGCGGCCGGACGGGCGGTTCGAGGTGGCGCTGGATGCCCCCTATGACAGCGCCAATTCGCATGATCTCCGCGCCGCGCCTCGCCTCGCCCGCTGGCCGGGCCACGTCACGGTCTTCGAAGGCGCCATCGGCTACGGTTTTGCCGTGCCGGATCCGCTGGCGCGGGCCGACGAAGCCGCAGCCGCTTCCGGCAGCCTGCGCGCGCCAATGCCGGGACTGGTCAAATTGGTTCGTGCTGGCAAAGGCGAGGCCGTGATCAAGGGGCAGCCGCTGCTGATCCTGGAGGCGATGAAGATGGAGCACACCATTGCCGCCCCCCATGACGGGGTAATCGCCGAAATCGCTGCCGAAGGCGCGCAGGTCACCGACGGAACCGTGCTGGTTCGCTTTGCCGAGGAACCACAGCTGACTGCTGTTTCCCTATCCACGAAGTGATCTCGAACGCGTCACAAAGGCATCGCCAAGAACAACATGGCCGGGTTTGACCCCGGCCATGTTCGATTACACCAGCGCAGCTTGCGGCGCCGCGGCCATTACGGCTGGATCGGGGCGTATTTGCCGTCGTGCCACTGGTTGATGTCGTAGCTGGCGTTCTTGAGGTCGCCTTTCTCGTCGAAGGTGACCGGACCGACAACCGTGCTGATCGGCTGGCCGTTCTTCAACGCTTCAGCGACCTTGGCCGGGTCGTCGCTGCCGGCGCGCTTGATGCCTTCGGCGAAGGCCTGGATCACCGCATAGGAAAACAGCGTGAAGCCCTCCGGCACGAAGCCGCCGGCCTTGATCTTGGCGATGGCTTCCCTGGCTTCGGGCTTCGCCTGCGGATCCGATGGGAAGACGAACATGGTGCCTTCACCGGCCGGACCGGCAACCTGCCAGAATTCCGGCGAAGCGATCGAGTCCGGCATGATCAGCTGGAACTTGAGGTTCTGCTCCGCCGACTGGCGCAGGATGAGGCCCGCTTCGGGATGATAGCCGCCGAAATAGACGACATCAGCTTTCAGCTCCTTGAGCTTGGTAACAAGCGCGGAGTAGTCCTTCTCGCCGGCGTTGATGCCCTCGTAGAGGATCTCCTTGAGACCGTTCTGGTTCATCGTTGCCTTGACGGCATCGGCCACACCCTGCCCATAGGCGCTCTTGTCGTGCATGATGACGACGTTCTTGCCGGCATATTTCTTGGCGATCCATGGACCGATGAAAGCGCCCTGCGCATCGTCGCGCGTATAGAGGCGCATGATCGTCGGCCAGCCGGCCTTCGCCGCTGCGTCGGTCAGCACCGGGTTCGAGGAAGCCGGACTCATCATCAGCGCACCGGCTTCGGCGTAGACAGCGGAGGCCGGGATGCTGGAGCCCGAGCAGGCATGGCCATCGATGAACTTGACACCATTGGCGATGATGCGGTTCGCGACCGAAACTGCCTGCTTCGGATCGCACTGGTCATCCTCGATGTCGAGCTTGATCTGGCGGCCGTCGACGCCGCCCGCCGCGTTGATCGCGTCGGTGGCGGCTTGCGCGCCCTGCTTGAACTGGTCGCCGATGGTGGCAAGCTGACCGGTCATCGGTCCGACCACCGAAAAGGTGATGTCGTCGGCGAAGGCGACCGGCGCGGTCATCATCAGGCCAAATATGGCGGCGCTCAAAATACTGAATTTCTTCATGGTGACACAACTCCTCCACTCTCGCGCGACCGTCCCGGCCGCGCCTCTTCCAGAGTGGCGGGAGAATTTCATCCTTCACCGGAGCTGTCTAGGCGCATCGTCGGCACTCGATTGGGCCTGCAACACGCGGTCCCAAAGACAAAGCCGCGCCAGCCTTGTTCCGGCCGGTCGCGGCTTTTGCCATCGAGCTTCCCAACGCATCGGCGCCAGGAACCGCTCGCCTTCCCTGTCTATTGCACAGCTCGCTGCCGTGTTCTTGATCTTGTTAGCCCAGCCGTCTTGCGCGGCCTTGATTTTTCGGGCCTAACCGTCTGCGCGGCTTTGACCCGAAGCGTCCCTGTCGTGAACTCAGTACCCCGTGAAGTCGACGTTGACGAATTCAGTGCATCGTCATCCATTCGCGGGCTTCGCGGAGCGCCTTGGCGATCTCGACCTTCGACATGGCGGCCGACAATTCAGAGCGCAGTTCCGCGGCGCGGGCCGAACCCTTGATCGCGGCGATATTGAACCATTTGTGGGCGGCGACGACATCGGTCTCGCAATCGCGGCCGGTCGCATACATCATGCCCAACTCGAAAAGAATATCGGCCTGGGCAGTTGCCCCCATGGCGCCGAAGCCGGCTTCAAGCATTTCAAAACGTGCCATTTCAAATCCCCTGTTCTGGCTCCCGAGAGGTGTCTCCGTCTGTCCCTCGGTGTCCTTGACTACCTTCGGGGCGGCTCTCTTTCGATGCTTTCGAGAATGCCGCGGAGGCTTGAATCCGTCGTTAAATGGCGTGCTTAATTTGAGGAAAACAAAGCTAAAACAAGAGGTAAACGCGAAAATTCGTTAAGGATACAAAGCCAGCAATCGCGCCGGTTTGCACAAAATTTGAAGAAAACTTGCGAGGCGCGGATCAAGACTCCGCTAACCACGGAACACAAAGACGTGTGCGGCCCGTTTCATTTTTCGCCGGCGCGGCCGTTCGGGAGCGGGCAAAAACCCGCAACCCTTCCGTCGCGGCACCGCTTTTGTTTTTCCGAGAGCTGGACTAGCTTACGTTTGCGTAAGGGGCAGACGGCCGGGGCGGAGCCCGATTGACTTGCCTGAGGGAGGAGAGACATGTTTCGACAAGTGAGCCTGGCCCTCGCGGCCGCAATAACGATGACCGGCGCGGCATGGGCCGATCCGATCGAAGGCAATTGGAAAACGCAAGCCGGATCGACTGCCGCCATTTCGGGTGGCGGCGGGGCATTTTCGATTACGCTCAAATCCGGCAAATTTGCCGGCAAGAACATCGGTTCACTGAAGGTGGCCGGCGACAACAAATATGCCGGCACGATAACCGACCCGGAAACCGACAAGACCTATTCGGGCAAGGCGTCGCTTTCCGGCAGTTCGCTCAAGATGAGCGGCTGCGTGCTCGGCGGGCTGATCTGCAAGAGCCAGACCTGGCACAAGCTCTGATCGTGCCCTTCCTGCCGTGGTGAGCGGGACCAGTCGGCCCCGTTTTCATTTTATCGGTCTCGCAGCCACGGCGTCGCCATCGGTCGCTGCTTTTCAAGGCAGCCCGCCCAGAGATCATCAACCATTTTGAACCCCAGATGAACGCCGGCATCAGAGCCGGTTCAGCCGGGGCAAGGCATTGTCATGCGTGTTGAAGGAGACACCGCGCAATGCTTGCCCGCCGCTTCACCATCGTCTGCCTGCTGATGAGCCTGTTCGGCATGTTGTTCGCTGTCCTTGTCGCCGAAGCCGGCCGTCCGGCCCGCGCCTGGGATGTCGCCATCTCCTGCCGGCTCGGTTGCCCGAACCAGCTTCGCCACTGAACCCGACAGCGAGAATCTAGAAAACCACGCCATGACCCACCTCACCGCCAACTTCCTCAAGACCCTTCGGCTTCTGCCGCGGACGGCGCTCATCCTGATGCTTCTGGCGGCCCCGGTCCTGGCCGTGCCGACGATGCGCGCCGATGCCGGTTCGACCATCGAGGCGCCTGCGCTGAGGAAGTCCGGCGTCGGCTTTGTGCTGCTGGTCAGCCTGCGGCGCGGTTAAATCGCTGGAAAGAAAACGCCAACAGGCGTTCTGAGATCGCCTTACCCCCTCCCAACTGCGCGCCCAACTCTCTATATTGGGTCATGGAAAAGCGAATCTATCCCCAAGCCATTGAATCGGTCGTCACGCCGGAGCCGTTTGGCCGACAGAGCTTCAACGACGCCAGGAAGGCGGTCGCCGCCCTGCAGGTGCTTTACGACCGCAATACCAAGTTCCTGCGCGATTCATTTGCCGCGCTCGCCGCGGGCGGCGACAACAACAAACGCTACCGGGCCTTCTATCCGGAGATCGGCGTCACCACGAGTTCGTTCACCCAGATCGACTCGCGGCAGGCCTATGGCCACATGCCGACGCCGGGGCATTTCTCGACCACCGTCACCCAGCCTGCCCTTTTCGAAAGCTATCTCACCGAACAGCTTCGGCTGATCATGCGCAACCACGGCGTTCCGGTCACGGTTTCGGAATCGACCACTCCCATCCCGCTGCATTTCGCCTTTCTCGAAGGCACGCATGTCGACGGCACTGCTGCCGAGCGCATTAAACGGCCGATCCGTGACCTGTTCGACGTGCCGGATCTCGACGGCACCGACGACCAGATCGCCAACGGCACGTTCGAAGTGGCATTGGGCGAGGCACGGCCGCTGGCACCGTTCACCGCGCAACGGATCGACTATTCGCTGCATCGGATGTCGCATTACACCGCGACCAGTCCCCAGCATTTCCAGAACTTCGTGCTGTTCACCAATTACCAGTTCTATATCGACGAATTCGTCGCCCGTGCACGCGATTTGATGGCCAATGGCGGTGACGGATACGTCGAGTTCGTCGAGCCGGGCAATATTGTGACCAAAGTCGGGGACAGCGCGCCCGGTGAGGGTGCCGCGCCGCCTCGCCTGCCGCAGATGCCGGCCTATCATCTGAAGAAGCCGAACCATGGCGGCATCACCATGGTCAATATTGGCGTTGGCCCTTCCAACGCCAAGACGATCACCGACCATATCGCGGTGCTCCGGCCGCATGCCTGGGTGATGCTCGGCCATTGCGCCGGTCTGCGCAACACGCAGGCGCTGGGGGATTATGTGCTGGCGCATGCGTATGTACGGGAAGACCATGTCCTCGACGACGACCTTCCGGTCTGGGTGCCGATTCCGCCGTTGGCTGAAATCCAGGTGGCGCTGCAGGAAGCGGTCGCCGAGGTCACCGGGCTTTCCGGCTACGACCTCAAGCGCATCATGCGCACCGGCACCGTCGCCACCATCGACAACCGCAATTGGGAGCTGCGCGACCAGCGCGGGCCGGTGCAGCGGCTGTCGCAGTCGCGGGCGATCGCGCTCGATATGGAATCGGCGACGATCGCCGCCAACGGCTTTCGCTTCCGGGTGCCCTATGGCACGCTGCTTTGCGTCTCCGACAAGCCCCTGCATGGCGAATTGAAGCTGCCTGGCATGGCGACCGAATTCTACAAGCGGCAAGTGGCGCAGCATTTGACCATCGGCATCAGGGCGATGGAGAAGCTGGCCGAAATGCCGATGGAGCGGCTGCATTCGCGCAAGCTCAGGAGCTTTTCGGAAACTGCCTTCCAGTAGCTGCCGATCGCATGTGTCGGTCCACGGCAGGACGTTTCGTCATCTTGATTGAGCCGCATTTCTGCCGATAGACAAAGCGATGGCACGTGTTCGAGACATGACGGTTGCACTGGCGTTCGTCGCAATGCTTGCACTCTCGGTCGCGCTGGTGGCCGGGTTCTTCGGATCGCTGCATCCGGCCTTCGATTCTTTTGCTCATTTCCGCGTTCATTTTGCCTTCTTGATGGCGCTTTGCGCGCTGCCGCTGCTCGCCACCTCGTTTCGCCTGCAGGCCGCCGCCGGATTGCTGTTTGCGGTGGCCGCCTTTGCCACCACGTCGAATGCCTTGCCGCTTTCGCGGCTATGGCAGGTGCAGGCCGCCTACGACGCCAGGCCCGGCGGCGAGGCGGTCTACCGCCTGCTGCAGATAAACCTCAGGTTCAACAATCCAACGCCTGAGAAGGTGCTGTCGCTGATCGGCCGGACCCAGCCTGATGTGATCACCCTCGATGAGGTGTCCGAAATGTGGAAGGCAAAGCTTGGGCTGCTGTCCGGCGCTTATCCCTACCGGATCCTCTGCCCGTATCCCAATGGCGTGTTCGGCGTTGCGCTGCTGTCCAGACGACCGTTTGCCGCGGGCACAGAGCCGCACTGCGACAGCCGCGGCGCGATGGCAATCGCTACGGTCGATTTCGGCGGAACCGACGTCGATGTCGCCGCCATCCACCTCACCTGGCCATGGCCGCACAACCAATCACGGCAGATTGACGGACTGTCGAACGAAATCGTCTCGCTTGGCGAGACGTCGATCCTGGCGGGCGACTGCAACGCAGCGCCATGGAGCGCCGCTGTCCGGCGCGTCGCATCGCTTGGCAAGCTGACTGTAATGCCATCGGTCGGGCCGACCTGGCTCTACAGAAAGCTGCCGGATTTCCTGCGCTTCGCCGGACTGCCGATCGACCAGGTTTTCAGCAAGGGCGCTATCGCCATCCGTTCGGCGTCGACCCTTGGGGACACCGGCTCAGACCATCTGCCGGTGCTGGTGGAATTTTCGCTGCGCTCGGGTGGACAAGAGCCGCTCGACGAGCACCAGACGGCGACCGCATTTGCGGCGCTGCCTGGCGGGGCCCGAAGCTGAAAATCCGCAGTCCAATCTCTACCCTGGCTTATTATTGGCCCACAAAAGCGCGGATGAGGTGCTCGACGGGGCCGCCGTCGCGATGCTCGCGCGCATCGAAGGCCTTCTGCTTTGCTTCATATTCGGCATAGATGGCATTGATCCGGCGCTTTGCCTCGCGACGTGCCTCGAAACAGTGCGGGTCATCACCGACTGTCAACCCTCGAACCGACTTTTCGGTGGCCCGCATCATCTGTCTGGCGATGCGGCCATGGGTCTCTTCATGGGCGCGGACGCCAGCGAAGAACCGCTTCCACCGCTTCTGCAGTGCCGGCGACGTGGCTGAGGCTAGTTTGGGATAGGTATAGAAGAGATTGAGCGTCCCGTTGGCCTGGCGCAGGCGGCAGACGCCGTTTTCCGTATAGGCGTCGAAGGTCCAATCATCGACGCTGTAGCCGGTCTGCGCGATGGCGTGGGTCATGAAGCCGTGCTTCGGCCCACTGCGATCCATGGCCTCGATCAGGGCCGCGCCGGTGGTTCCGGCAATGTTATAAGTTCGTGTCTTGACCAATACTTTAGTGTCGGCCAAGGCTAAAGGGGTGCACAACGCCCCGATCGCCACAGCGCTCGTCAGAACTGCCAGACGCATTTTCCTTCCTCCCTGTCGTCACAGAAAGGAAACACAGGCAGGCGGTCTATTCAACAATCCTATGGTTGCGCTGCTCCTCATCTTGTTTGGTCCGGAGCAAACCTTGTGACTTACATGTTCTGGTAGACCGGGCCCTCGCCGCCCTGTGGCGGCACCCAATTTATGTTCTGGTTCGGGTCCTTGATATCGCAAGTCTTGCAGTGCACACAGTTCTGCGCGTTGATGACGAAGCGCACATCCTTGGCCGCAGGATCGGCGGCGGCATTGCCGTCCTTGTCGACCCATTCGTAGACGCTAGCCGGGCAGTAACGCGTCGAGGGCCCGGCATAGACGTCATGTTCGGAGCGCTTCTGCAGGTCCATGTCGGCGACGAGCAGATGCACCGGCTCGTTTTCCTCGTGGTTGGTGTTGGACAGGAACACCGACGACAGCCGGTCGAAGGTCAGCACCCCGTCCGGCTTCGGATAGGCGATCTTCTGGTGCGCGGCGGCCGGTTCCAGCGTCGCGTAGTCGGCCTTGCCGTGCTTCATCGTGCCGAAGGGCGAGAAGCCGAACAGCGTGTTCAGCCACATGTCGAGCCCGCCAAGGCCGACGCCGACAATGGTGCCGAAGCGCGTCCATAGCGGCTTGACGTTGCGCACTTTCTTCAGATCCTTGCCGATGTCGGTGGCGCGCCAGGCGGCCTCGTAGGAGGCCAGCTCGTCATTGGCGCGGCCGGCGGCTATCGCATCACAGACATGCTCGGCGGCCAGCATTCCGGAGAGCACGGCATTGTGCGAGCCCTTGATGCGCGGCACGTTGACGAAGCCGGCCGCGCAGCCGATCAGCGCACCGCCGGGGAAGGACAGTTTCGGCACCGACTGCCAGCCACCTTCGGTGATGGCGCGGGCACCATAGCCCAGCCGCTTGGCGCCCTCGAAGGTGCCGCGGATCGCCGGATGGGTCTTGAAGCGTTGGAACTCGTCAAAGGGCGACAGATAGGGGTTCTTGTAGTTCAGGTGAACGACGAAGCCGACTGCCACCTGATTGTCCTCGAGATGGTAGAGAAAGGAGCCGCCGCCGGTCTTCATATCGAGCGGCCAGCCGAAGGAATGCTGGACAAGGCCCGGCCGGTGGTTTTCCGGTTTGACCTGCCAGAGTTCCTTGAGGCCGATGCCGTATTTTCCGGGCTCACGACCGTCGGAAAGGTGATATTTGGCGATCAGTTGCTTGGCCAGCGAGCCGCGCGCGCCCTCGCCGATCAAGACATATTTGCCCATCAGCGCCATGCCCGGCGCAAAGCCCGGGCCGTGCGTGCCGTCCTTCTCGACGCCCATGTCGCCGGTGACGACGCCGGTGACCGCACCGGCCTCGTTGTAGAGCAGGCCGACCGCGGCAAAGCCCGGATAGATCTCGACGCCCAGCGCCTCGGCCTTTGTCGCCAGCCAGCGGCAGACATTGCCGAGCGAGACGACATAGTTGCCGTGATTGTTCATCAGCGGCGGCATCAGGATATTGGGCAGACGGAACGAACCGGCGGGGCCGAGAACCAAGAAATGGTCGTCGGTGACCGGTGTCCTGAAGGGATGACCCTCCTCTTCGCGCCAACCCGGCAACAGCCGGTCGATGCCGATCGGATCGACGACGGCGCCGGACAGGATGTGCGCGCCGACTTCGCCGCCCTTTTCCAGCACGACAACGGAAAGCTCGGGATTGACCTGCTTGAGACGGATCGCGGCGGCGAGGCCGGCCGGGCCGGCGCCGACGATGACCACGTCGAATTCCATGCTTTCGCGTTCGATATCGCTCATCGACCCCTCACTGGCTCGCTATTCCCGGCATCTTGCTGGCTCACGCGCTGCATAGCGCATCAAATAGCGACGGGAAACCGGCGCGGACGTGACAATACCGATTTCGTCAAAAAGTCGCGTCCTGCCGCACAGATTCGCGGTGGCGAGCACCAATCTTCAATCCTATTCCGTTTGTAGAGATATGTCGCACTGATGTTTTTAATTGTTCGACGGCTTGCTTATCGGCCATACTTCCCGCCATGCGCATATTCGGGCCGGCTGGCTTTTCATCGACGCGCTTTTTTTTCACGCCCGGCCGGATTTGCCGTGCGGCGTTCTTGGCGCTTCTGCCGCTGGCGGCCGTTGATGCCCGCGCCGACCCACGACTGGTCTGGGCGACCGGCGCCTACTCCTTTTCCGACGAGCGCGGCGGCTTCCGCATCACCGGGGCTTCGGGCGTCGGCACGAAGGAGGATCCGCTCGTCATCACCGAAGAGCTGAATTCAGCGACGCCGGTAACGCTAGCCATTCGCACGACCAAGCCGATCCAGCCGTTCGGCAAGGCTGGAGACTTCGCCAATGGGCTGATGTACATGCGCATCGACGTGCTCAACAATAGCGGCCAGGCCTGGGTCGAGTTCCAGTTCGAACTCCAGGAGATCCTCGACCAGCCGAGCGTGTTCGGCGACGGCCTGTCGTTCGACCAGCGCAACAAAACGCCCGAAAATATCTGGTCGAGCAGCTACGCCGATTTCGACCGCAATTTCGAACCGTATGACCGCCTGCTGTTCAAGAACGGCAAGATCGACCCGCTGAAGACCGCCAGCTTCTATTTCCTGATCACCGACTACACGCCGCGCTGGACGTTCTATCTGGTGCAGGATCCGCGCATACCGTCGAGCTGAACTTGCAAATTCAAGCTCCGCGGCCGAATGTGAAACCATGACTGCCGCCCCCCACAATAACCGAGCCGATCTCGCCGAGCTGCTGGCCTTCTACGCCAGCGCTGGCGTCGATGAGGCACTTGAAGAACAGCCGGTAAACAGGTTTGCAGAAGCCAGGCCGCCGGAGCGGGTACCCGCGGCGGCCGCTCTGCCGGCCGGTGAAAATGCGGCGCCGCAACGCTCGACGAGCGTGTCGCGCGCCGAAATGGGCGAGAGACCGAACACGGCACCGGTAGTGCGAACGCCTCCGGCCACCGCAACGGTGCCCGACGAGGCGCAGGCGGCGTTGGCGCGGCAACTGGCGAGGTCGGCGGCAAACCTCGACGAGCTTCGCCAGCACATGGCGGCATTCGACGGCTGCAATCTCAAATTCACGGCCAAGAACCTGGTGTTCGCCGACGGCAATCCGACTGCCGAGGTGATGCTGGTCGGCGAAGCGCCGGGCCGCGACGAGGACATAGAGGGCCTGCCGTTCGTCGGCCGCTCTGGCCGGCTGCTCGACCACATCCTGGCCGCGATCGGTCTTGATCGAAATTCAGTCTACATCGCCAATGTCATTCCCTGGCGGCCACCGGGCAATCGCACGCCGACGCCGCACGAGACCGAGATATGCCGGCCGTTCATCGAACGGCAGATCGAGTTGGTTGCTCCGAAAGTGCTGGTCAATCTCGGCGGCCCGTCGGCAAAGACCCTGCTCAACACCTCCGAAGGCATATTGCGGCTGCGCGGCAACTGGCGCGTCCACACGACCCCATCCGGCGTCGCAATTCCCGCCATGCCGACCCTGCATCCGGCCTATCTCCTGAGGACGCCGGCGCACAAGAAGCTGGCGTGGCGGGATTTCCTCGAAGTGAAGGCGAAGTTGCGGGCGCTGAGTTGAGGTTCGCGCGCCTCTTCCTTCTCTCTGTGGTGGAGAAGGGAAAGACAGTGCCGATGACTTCCCAGGTAATTGAAATCCCTCTCCCACCGGCCTAGTCATCTCGTCATGACAGCAGTCCAGATTTCCGCCGGCAGTCTCATTCGCGAATGGCGTACACGCCGGCGCATGAGCCAGCTCGACCTCGCCATGGAGGCCGAGATCTCGCAGCGGCATCTGAGCTTCGTCGAAAGCGGCCGCGCCGCACCCTCGCGCGATATGGTGCTGCATCTGGCCGAGCAGCTTTCGATCCCGCTCAGGCAGCGCAACCAGCTGCTGCTGGCCGCCGGCTTTGCCCCGAGCTTCAGTGAGCGGCCGCTTGACGATGCCTCGATGGCGCCGGCGATGGCGGCGGTCGAGACCGTGCTCAAGGCGCACGAGCCGTTCCCGGCGCTTGCCGTCGACCGGCACTGGAACCTGGTGTCGGCGAACGCCGCCATAGGCCCGTTCCTCCGCAATGTCGCCGATGCCTCATTGCTGACGCCGCCGGTCAACGTGCTGCGCCTCAGCCTGCATCCCGGCGGCATCGCGCCGCGCATCGTCAACCTTGCGGAATGGCGGACGCATCTTCTGGAGCGGCTGAAGCAGCAGAACGATGCTACCGCCGATCCGGTGCTGGTCGAGCTCGAGCGCGAGCTTCGGGCCTATCCGTCCGGCCTCAAAGGCAGCCGGCCGGCGCCGGTCGAACCGAATGCGATTGTCCATCCGCTCAAGCTTGCCCATGGCGACGCGATGCTGTCGTTCATCAGCACCATCACCGTATTCGGCACGCCGCTCGACGTGACGTTGTCGGAGCTGGCGATCGAATCCTTTTTCCCGGCCGACGAGCAGACGCGGGCGGTGCTGGTGCGGCTGGCGAAAGGGCGGGCCGACGCGGCGAAAGGCTGATCACCCCTGTGGCGCGATCGCCTTGCGCGTGCGGGTGCGTTCGAGGCCGAGCTGGCGCTCACGCCAGATAATGAAAATGCCCGCTGCGACGACGATAATGCCGCCGACCAGCATGTTGATCGTGGCGACGTCGCCAAAGACCAGATAGCCGACCACGACGCCGAGGATCATCGAGGTGTATTCGAACGGTGCCACGACCGAAGCTTCGGCATGGCGATAGGCCGAGGTCATCAGGATCTGGCCGAGCCCGCCGCAAAAACCCGCGGCAATCAGAAGCCCCGCCTGCACTGGCGTCAGCGCCTGCCAGCCGAATGGCAGCGAAAGCAGCGCCATGACGCTCGCCGTCACAGAGAACCACAGCACGATGGTCGCCGTCCGCTCGCTCTGGACGAGGTTGCGCACCAGGAGCATGGCGATGGCCGAGATCGCCGCGGCCATGAGGGCGGCGATGACGCCGAGCACCTCCTGGTCGCCAAGGGCAGCGCCCGAGCCCAGCAGCGTCAGTTCCGGCCACGAGATGATCAGCACCCCGACCAGGCCGACGGCAACCGCGCTCCAGCGATAGATGCGGATGGCTTCGCCGAGGAAGATCGAACTGAACACCGCGACCAGCAGCGGCTGCGCGTAGTTCAGCGTAATCGCCTCGGGCAGCGGCAGCCGCGTCAGCGCGAAGAAGCCGAGCCCCATGGCGCAAACCCCGACAACACCGCGCGCAATGTGGTTGAGCGGGCGCTTTGTCGAAAAGGCGGTGCCGAGTTTCCCCTGGAAGGCGAGGAAGGCGATGATCGGAAAGATGGCAAAGAAGGAGCGGAAAAAGACGATCTGGCCCGCCGGCACCGTGCCTGCCGCCTTGATGCAGGACGACATGCCGACGAAGACCGCCACCGATACGATCTTGAGCACGATCCCGGTTAGCGTGCTGTGGTCGCCGGCAGCAAGCACTGGCAAGTCCCGTTCGGCTGTCACGCCCCTTTTGCTTCCTGGATCGCCGCCAAAATGCGCGCCGGCGTTGCGGGCATGTCGATATGTCTGATGCCGTAGGCGCTATAGAGAGCGTCGGTCACCTCATTGAGCGCGGCACGCGTCGACCCGATCGTACTCGCCTCCCCGGCGCCCTTGAAGGCCTCGCGACGCAGCACCGAGGCGCCCATCCCGAATTTCGGCGTGACGACGGTCATGGAAGCCTCGCGATGATGCTTGGGAAATGATCGCCTGAAATAGACGTCGCTGCAGTTTTGTCGAGGGAGTGTTTCGTGTAAAGAGCGCAGACTTCAATTTATTTGGACCAGCGGACCCGCCCGCCACTCCCGGATCGACAGGAAAAATCAAGGAATGCGCACCGATACCGGCCAGGTCTTCAAGCTCGAAGACTATCGCCCCAGCGATTATCTCATTCCGGAAACCAGCCTGACTTTCCGCCTTTCACCTGAAGCAACGCATGTCACCGCCGTGCTGGCGGTCGAACGCCGCGACGGGATTGCGGCATCAGTGCCGCTGGTGCTCGATGGCGACGGGCTGACGCTCAGCAGCATCGCCATCGACGGCCAGGAAACGAGCCCTGCGGATTTTCTCGCCACGCCCGATCAACTGACAATCGTCAGCCCCCCTGCGGCAAGGCGCTTCCAACTGAGAATCGAAACCGTGCTGGCGCCGGCGCGGAACGAAGCGCTTATGGGCCTCTATCGCTCCAGCGACGTCTATTGCACGCAGTGCGAGGCCGAAGGCTTTCGCCGCATCACTTATTTCCTCGACCGCCCCGACATCCTGTCGGTCTATACGGTGCGCATCGAAGCTCAGCGCCGTGAGGCGCCGCTGCTTTTGTCCAACGGCAACCCGGCCGGCAGCGGCGAACTTGCCGGCGGCAGGCACTATGCGGTCTGGCACGACCCGTTCCCCAAGCCGTCCTATTTGTTTGCGCTGGTGGCGGGCGACCTCGGCAAGATCTCGGACAGTTTCGTTACCCTGTCTGGCCGCAACGTCGAGCTCGGAATCTATGTCGAACCGGGCAAGGAGAGGCTCGCCGGCTACGCCATGGATGCCTTGAAACGCTCGATGAAATGGGACGAGGAGGCGTTCGGCCGCGAATACGACCTCGATGTCTTCAACATCGTCGCCGTATCCGACTTCAATATGGGCGCGATGGAGAACAAGGGTCTCAACATCTTCAACGACAAGTATGTGCTGGCCGACCAGGAAACCGCGACGGACGCCGATTTCGCCAATATCGAAGCCATCATTGCCCATGAGTATTTCCACAATTGGACAGGTAACAGAATCACTTGCCGCGACTGGTTCCAGCTTTGCCTGAAGGAAGGCCTGACCGTTTTCCGCGACCACGAATTCTCCGCCGATCAGCGCTCGCGCGCCGTCAAGCGCATCGCCGAGGTGCGTACGCTGCGCGCCCATCAGTTTCCCGAGGACCAGGGGCCGCTGGCGCATCCCGTGCGGCCGCGCCGCTACCGCGAGATCAACAATTTCTACACGGCGACGGTCTACGAAAAGGGCTCGGAAGTCGTGCGCATGATCCATACCATCCTCGGCGCCGAGACGTTCCGCGCCGGCATGGACCTGTACTTCGAACGTCACGACGGCCAGGCGGCGACGATGGAAGACTTCATCAAGGTGTTCGAAGACGTCTCCGGTCGCGACCTGTCGCAGTTTTCGCTGTGGTACCATCAGGCCGGTACGCCGAACCTGACCGTCAGTTCAGCATATAATCCGGCGGCGCGAGAATTCACGCTCGAAATCGAGCAGTCGGTGCCGCCAACACCGGCGGAAAGCCGCAAGCGGCTGATGCACATTCCGCTTGCCTTCGGCCTGGTTGGCGCCGGTGGCGAGGCGATAGCGCATAGCGGCGTCGAAGGGGCGAACGTCGAGGACAGTGTCATCCATATCCGCAAACGTCGCCATGTCGTCAGGTTTTCCGGGATTGCCGAGCGTCCGGCCATGTCGCTCAACCGTGGCTTTTCGGCGCCGGTGACGCTTTCGGTCGAGCAACGGCCCGACGACCAGTTTTTTCTGGCTGGCCATGACAGCGACGCCTTCTCGCGCTGGCAGGCGTTCAACACGCTTTTGACCGATGCCCTGATTGCAGCCTTCCGTCAGATCCTGGACCACAGGCAACCCGAGTTCAGCGCCCGGCTGACCGAGCTTGCGGGCAAGATAGCCGGCGACGAAGCACTCGAACCCGCCTATCGGGCATTGGCGCTGGCGCTGCCCGGCGAGGCCGATATCGCCCGCGACATTGGCAAGAACATCGACCCCGACGCCATTTTCGCGGCGCGCGAGGCGCTAGTGGTTGCGATCGCCGAGACCAACAGCGAGATATTCTCCAAACTTTACGATCGGCTCGCCGACAATGGTCCGTTCAGCCCGGATGCGACCAGTGCCGGGCGGCGTGCACTGCGCAATGTCCTGCTGGATTATCTCTGCTTGCTGCCGGGAGGCGCGGAACTCGCTGCCCGGCACTTCCAGTCGGCGACCAACATGACCGACCGGGCCGCGGCGTTGACCGTGCTTGCGCACCGTCACCACGGCTCACCGGAGGCGACCAAGGCGCTGGCCGATTTCGAGGCGAGATATGCAACCGATGCGCTGGTCATGGACAAATGGTTCCAGATCCAGGCCAGTGTGCCCGGCCCGCAAACCGTCGATGCGGTGCGCGCTTTGACCGGCCACCCGACGTTCTCGATGGCCAACCCGAACCGGGTGCGCTCACTCATCGGTACGTTTTCCAGCGCCAACCAGACCGGCTTCCATAGCGCCGACGGCGAGGGCTACCGGCTTTTCGTCGAAACGGTGCTGCAGGTGGAAAAGCGCAACCCGCAGGTGGCCGCCAGGCTGGCGACGGCGCTCAGGTCTTGGCGGTCGCTCGAACCGGTGCGGCAGGCCAAGGCAAGGGAGGCGCTGCTTTCGATCGCCAATGCAGAGAAGCTGTCGGCCGATTTGCGAGACATCGTCGAGCGCACGCTGGCCTGACAACGCGCCGGCTCACCACCACAATGGCGTCTCGCCCGAAAACCGCATTATTTTAGTCGATTTTTAATCTTTTTTCGCCGCGCCTCTGGACAAGGCGAATCACCTTTGATTCTTTACAGACGATTCGGAAGTGCGGCGTTGCCGGATCGTCAAGCAGATTGAAAATCGGGGAGTGCCATTTATGGCGAAGGCGGACGCGTGGGGCGCGCCCGGTGGGACGGCTTTTGAGCGACGCGAGGCGCGAAGCGACGGTCTCGCCGGCAATACGCGGCTCATCGCCGAACCTGCCTACCGACGGCTGCTGGCAGCCGAGCCGCTGTTGCGGCGATCGATACCGGCCCTCATCATCATCTTTCTGTTGATCATTGCAGTATTGCGCTTTCTGTCGCTGATGAACGAGCGCGACGAGATCGAGCGCGACGCCAAGGCGATCCTTGCGCTGGCCGCGGGCCAACTGGCCAGTTCGATCGCTGCCGACGCGACCATGGTTTCGACGCCCGGCGCGATCCAGGACCTGCTGGAGGGAACCGGCCGTCAGGGCGCGATGGGCCGAAGCCACGTACTGGCGATCACCGACAGCGCCTTCAAGATCATTGCCGTATCGCCGCAGTCGACGCACTGGGAGGGGCGATCGCTCGATGGCGTCGTGCAGGGCGGGCAGCCGCTGTTCATGTTCGGCGACCGCGCCGGGGTGATGGAGGTCAGCATCGGCGGACAGGACTGGTACGCGGCGGTGAGCCTGGCGAATGGCCGAAGGGGTGCCGCGGCAGCCTTTGTGCCGCAGGAGGCAGTTTTTGACACCTGGCGCAAGACGGTCTCGCTCAACGTCACGCTGTTTGTGCTGACGGCCGGCGTGCTGATCATCATCCTCTACGCCTATTTCGGCCAGGCGGCGCGCGCCCAGGCCGCCGACCGCATCTATCTCGAAGCCCACCAGCGCATCGACATGGCGCTGGTGCGCGGCCGCTGCGGCCTGTGGGACTGGGACATGGTGCGCGGCAAGATGTACTGGTCGCGCTCGATGTACGACATGCTGGGCTACGAGCCTTGCGACACGATGCTGTCGTTCGGCGAAGTCGACGAAATCATCCATCCCGAGGACGGCGATTTGTTTGAACTCGCCAACAGGATCGTCGGGCGCGAGATCGACCACATCGACCAGGTGTTCCGGATGCGTCATGCCGACGGGCAATGGGTCTGGATGCGGGCAAGAGCACAGGTTATCGACCCGGAAGCCCCGGAGATCCAGCTGATCGGCATCGCCGTCGACGTCACCGAGCAGCGGCACCTGGCGCTGCGCTCCGAAGCCGCGGACCTGCGCCTGAGGACAGCCATCGAAAACATCAACGAATCCTTCGTGCTGTGGGATTCGTCCGAGCGCCTGATCATGTGCAATTCCAAATACCAGCAGGATAACGGCCTGTCGGATCGCGACGTGATGCCGGGCGCCCCGCGCGCCGTGCTGGATGAACGCATGTTGGCGTTCGCCTCGGAGCGGCGGCTTGCGAATACCAACGGACCGCAGGGGGGCGTGACCTTCGAGCGCCAGCTTGCCGACGGCCGCTGGCTTCAGGTGAACGAATTGCGGACAAGGGACGGCGGCACCGTCTCGGTCGGCTCCGACATCACCCAGATCAAGCTGCACCAGGAGAAGCTGGTCGACAGCGAGCGCCGTTTGATGGCAACGATCCACGACCTCAGCCTTGCCCGTCGGGCGGAAGAAGAACGGGCCCGCGAACTCGTCGAGCTCAATCGCAAATACATGAAGGAAACCGAGCGGGCGGAAGCGGCGAACCGGGCCAAATCTGAATTCCTGGCCAATATGTCGCACGAGTTGCGCACGCCGCTCAACGCGATCATCGGCTTTTCGGAACTGATGGAACGGGGCCTGTTCGGGCCGCTGGGTTCGCCGCGCTACGAAGAGTATGCCACCGACATCAACGGCAGCGGCAAATATCTTCTCGGCGTCATCAACGATATCCTCGACATGTCGAAGATCGAGGCCGGCCAGTTCGCGCTGGATCAGGAACAAATCGATCTCTGCCCGCTGATCAGGGAAACGGTTCGCGTCGTTTCGCTGCAGGCGGCCGAAAAATCGATCACCGTCGAAACCCGCATCGCCGATTCGCTGACGCTGTTCGCCGACCGCAGGGCGATCAAGCAGATCCTCATCAATTTGTTATCGAATGCCGTGAAGTTCACCGGGCAAGGCGGCCACATCTCGGTCAGGGCCCGCAGCATTTCCAGCGCGCTGATCCTGACGATCGAGGACAATGGCTGCGGCATCCCGAAGGCGGCGCTGAGCAAGCTCGGGCGGCCGTTCGAACAGGTGCAAAACCAGTTCTCCAAGAGCCATGCCGGCTCCGGCCTCGGCCTCGCCATCTCGCGCTCGCTGGCCGAGCTTCAGGGTGGCGCGTTGAAGATCCGCTCGACCGAAAGCGTCGGCACGATCGTCTCGGTACGCATCCCGATCAAGAAAGCCACGCAGGCGGTCAAGGCCGCTGCCTGAAACGACAAAATAAGTCTCCGGCGGCTCGCGCCGCCGGAGAGGTTATTAATTCTCACTGCATGCCGTCATTGCCGTCGCCGCCCCATTGGTGGTGACGGCCGGGACCCTTCGGCAGTTCGTTCTTCTCGATCTTGCCGTCATTGTCGCGGTCGAGCATGGCGAACACCTTCTTCTGGCGGCTGGTGATGTCGTCGGCGGTCAGCGTGCCGTCGCCCTTGGTGTCGTAGCGGGCGATGATGCGCCTGGCCATCTGCTCGAAGCGTGCCTTCTCCAGCGCGTCGGCGAGCTGTGCCACGGTCAGCTTGCCGCCATTGTCGGCGACCATCTTCTTCAGCCGCGCGTTCATGGCGTCGGAGAACTGGTCGAAGGTGATGGTGCCGTCATTGTCCTTCATGACCTTACCGAGGCGCATCATCATGCCCTCGCGCGGCCCGGCGCCGGAGTGCTCGTCTGCATAGGCAGCGGTGCCGACGGCGCCGGCCAGGGCTGCGAAAACGAGTGCAAGTCTGGTCGTCTTTCTCATGGTCTTCTCCTGTTGCATCGTCACCCCCGATGCTAGAGCGGCAGATCTTCAATCCCCGCTCTATCTCCTTGTTTGAGCATCGGAAGCTCCCAAAGCAGGCCGCCACTTTTGGCTCCGATGCTCTCGCCCGTTCGGCCGATTGCCGTCACGGTTGTTTCGCACGAAGCAAAAGGTCAAAATCCTTTCTGACCTTCTGCGACGTCTCCTTGAGGTGCGCTTCAAGCACACCGAAATCCGGCAGGTCGGTGACCGCCAGAAGCAGATCCGAAAGCCCTGGCGGAACGTCGTCGCGTTCGAACGCGCCGGTAAGGCAAAGCCGTATTATCTGGGTCAGCGCCAGATAGAGCGAATAGGCATCCACCAGTTCCTGCCTGACCTGGGCGCTGGCGAAATCCGGCGCCAGGCGCGACAGGATGTCAGCCGTGCCGGTGGCCCTGCGGCCTGCCTCGATCTTTCCGGTAATCACCGCAACCTGGGCGATGAATTCGAGATCGATGAGGCCGCCCGGGATCAGCTTGATGTCCCAGGTATCGCGCGGCGGCTTCTCCTTGTCGACCATGGCGCGCATCTCGGATGCCTCGGCCATCACCTTGACTGGATCGCGCGGCAGAGCGAGCACTGCGGCAACTTCCCCTTCGACCTCGCGGCAGAGCTCGGCATCGCCGCCGATCGCGCGGGCTCGCGCCAGCGCCATGTGCTCCCATGTCCAGGCGTCCTGGCGCTGATACTTCTTGAAGGCGTCGACATGCGTGGCCACCGGCCCCTTGTTGCCGGACGGCCGAAGGCGAAGGTCGAGCTCGTAGAGCACGCCCTCGGCGGTCGGCGCGGAAACGGCGGCGATCAGCCGCTGCGTCAGCCGGCTGTAGTAATGCGACGGGGCAAGCGGCTTGTCGCCGTCGGACTCCTCGGCATCGGCGTCGTGATCGTAGAGCAGGATGAGGTCGACGTCGGAACCTGCCGTCAGTTCGCGGCTGCCGAGCTTGCCCATGCCGAGCAGTGCGACCCTGCCGCCGGCAATATAGCCATGACGCAGCGCGAATTCGGCCATCACCGCCTGCAATGCCGCTTCGATAGTCAGATCGGCGAGATCGGAAAAAGCGCGGCCGGCGCGCGGCGGATCGATCGACCCGGCAAGCAGCCTGACGCCGATCAGGAACTTTTGCTCCGAAGCAAAGATGCGCAGTCGGTCGAGCACGTCCTCATAGGCCCTGTCGCCTTCGAGGAAGGCGGCAAGACGCGCCGACAGATAGGCACGGTTGGGCAGTTCACTGAGCAGCGCCGGATCGAGCAGGCCGTCGAAGACATGTGGCCGGCGCGTGATGATGGCGGCCAGCCGCGGTGCCGCGCCCATGATCGTCGCCATCAGCTTCAGCAAAGCCGGGTTCGACTGCAGCAGGGAAAACAGCTGGATGCCGGCAGGCAGGCCGGCAAGGAATTCGTCGAAGCGGATCACTGCCTCGTCCGCCCGCCGCGTCTGGCCGAAGGCTTGCAGCAGCGCCGGCGTCAGTTCGGTCAGCCGCTCGCGCGCTTCCGCCGACCGGGTGACGCGATACCGGCCGAAGTGCCAGCCGCGGATAACCCGGCAGATGTCGCTCGGCCGCTGGAAGCCGAGCCGCTTCAGGGTCTGCAAGGTGTCGGGATCGTCGACGTCGCCGGTAAAGACCAGATTGCCGATGCCTGCCGAAAGCTCCGGCGCGGTTTCGAACAGCGCTGCATAGTGGCGCTCGACCTGGTGCAGGGCCGCGCGAAACGCTTCGGCAAAGCCTGCCGCATCGGCAAAGCCCAGCATGCGGGCGACGCGCTCCAGCCCCTCTTCGTCCTCCGGCAGGATGTGCGTCTGCTGGTCGGCAACCATCTGGATGGCGTGCTCGACGCGGCGCAGGAACCAGTATTGCCTGGTGAGCGCATCGCGCGCATCGGCAGTGATCCAGCCACGCGCGGAGAGTTCGCCAAGCATCGGCACGGTCTCGCGGCCGCGCAGTTCGGGAAAGCGACCGCCGGCGATGAGCTGCTGGGTCTGGACGAAGAACTCGATCTCGCGGATGCCGCCGCGGCCGAGCTTGACGTTGTGGCCCTTGACCGCGACCTCGCCATGGCCCTTGTGGGCGTGGATCTGGCGCTTGATCGAATGGACGTCGGCGATCGCCGCATAGTCCATGTATTTGCGCCAGATATAGGGCTGCAGTTCCTTCAGGAACGCGGCGCCGGCGGCAAGATCGCCAGCCACCGGGCGCGCCTTGATCATGGCGGCGCGCTCCCAGTTCTGGCCGCGCGCCTCATAGTAGCGCAGCGCCGCCTCGACCGGGATCGCCAGCGGCGTCGAGCCGGGGTCGGGACGAAGCCTGAGATCGGTGCGGAAGACGTAACCGTGCTCGGTGCGGTCCTGGAGAATGCGGACCAGCCGGCGGGTCAGGCGCGAAAACAGCTCGGTGGCATCGAGCGGATCGACGACGGCAGGCGCATCGGGGTCGAAGAAGACGACGAGGTCGATGTCGGAGGAGAAGTTCAGCTCATGCGCACCGAGCTTGCCCATGCCGAGCAGGATCCAGCCCGAGCGTTGCGCCGGATTTTTCGGATCCGGCAAACTGAGCTTGCCTTGCTCATGCGCGTCGCGGAGCAGGAAATCGACGGCTGCACGCGTGCAGGCGTCGGCAAGGTCGCTCAGTCGCCGCACCGTCAGCGAAGTCTCGGCCTCGCCGGCGAGATCGGCCAAGGCGATCAGGAAATGCGCCTCCGCCTTGCATCGGCGCAGCTCCATCATCAGGCTGCCTTCGGAGACGGCCTCTGCGCGCGCTGCCTTGTCGACCGCGGCGCCGATCGATGACAGCCGCGCCTCGATGATCTCGTCAAAAAGCGCATCGAGGATTCGCGGCCGGCGGCGCGCGGTATCGCGCAGGAACGGCGACAGGTCGAAAACGGCGGCGAGGAAATCCTGGACGACCTCCTTGCCGGCGAGAAATTTCGCCAGTCGCGGCAGTTCTTCCTGCCGCGCGGCGTCGGCGATCTCCGCCAATTCCTGCCTGGCGCGGCTTGCATCCAGCGGAACGAGCTTTACCGCCGGCTTCAAAAGCCAGTCCGTCTCGCGGCGTCGCGCTGCCATCCTCGCCACCATCAGCGATCCTCCCGCCCGGGAAAACTCATGACGACGGACAATCCGGGATTGCCGGGCAGAAGCGCAAGCCGTCCATTGTGGAACGTCATGATCGCCTTGGCGAGGCTCAAGCCAAGGCCGGAACCCGGCTGCGAGCGGCTCTTTTCCAGCCGCACGAAACGCTCGGTCACCCTGGCGCGGTCGACATCGTCGGGAATGCCCTGGCCGTTGTCGGAAACAGCAAGCCTGATCTCGCCATCGATACGCTCCAGCGTCACGCGAACCGTAGGCCTGGAGGTCGAGTCGGTCGAATATTTGATCGCGTTGTCGACGATATTGGACAGCGCCTGGCCGATCAGCTCGCGATTGCCGTTGACGGCGAAGGCACCCTGTACCGAGGTTTCGAGCGTCAC
This sequence comes from Mesorhizobium sp. M0563, assembly GCF_040321065.1. Lineage (NCBI taxonomy): Bacteria > Pseudomonadati > Pseudomonadota > Alphaproteobacteria > Hyphomicrobiales > Phyllobacteriaceae > Mesorhizobium > Mesorhizobium sp. M0563. Next base: position 146,687 of record NZ_JAMYQV010000011.1, on the reverse strand, counting down.
ACCCGCCTCTTCCGCCACAGGCTCGTAGAGTTCGACGACGTCGTGCACGGCAGCGGCCAGGTCGACCCTGGTGGTGCTTTCGGAGGAATAGCCGGCCTCCAGCCGTGAGATCATCAGGATGGCGTTGAAGGTCTTTATCAGCTGATCGGATTCGGCGATCGTTCCTTCCAGCGCCTGTCGGTAGTCGCTGGTGTTGTGCTTGCCGGAAAGCGTCGCTTCGGCGCGATTGCGCAGCCTGGTCAGCGGCGTTTTCAGGTCGTGGGCGATGTTGTCGGAGACCTGCTTCAGTCCCTCGTTCAGCGTGGCGATCCTGGCCAGCATGGAATTGAGGTTTTCCGACAGCCGGTCGAACTCGTCGCCGGCGCCGGTGACCGGCAGCCGGCCGGAAAGATCGCCGCCCATGATGCGGCGGCTCGCCTCCGACACACTGTCGATGCGCTTCAGCGCAGCGCGCCCGACGAAGAACCAGATCAGCAGCCCGCCGACGCCCATCATGCCGAGCGCCAGCATCAAGGCGCGGCGAATGACGGCGCGGAAGCGCTCCGGCTCGCCGAGGTCGCGGCCAACCAGCATGATCATCTGGTTGGGCAGGCGCAGCACCAGGGCGATGGCGTTGTGGCCTTTCTCGCCTTCGGCCTGGACCTCGTTCTGCGCGGGCTCGTTCGGGTCGGAGACCGGGTTGCGCTGCCGCTCGAGCTCGCCCTCGCCGAAGCGGCGGTAGGAGAACGGTTCGGTGGTCCAGCCCTCGGCCTCAATCACGCCCGGCTCCAGGCTCTGCACGTTGCCGGTCAGGATCTGGCCGTTGGCATCGGCGATCAGATAGAGATTGGCGCCGGGCTGGCGGGAGCGCTGCTCGACGACGCGGACCAGCACCGGTAGGCCGCCGCGCTGATAGGCGCGGGCAAGGCCGAGTACCTCGTCGTTGATCGTCTCCTGCGTCTGGGCAGTCAGCATGCGCGCCGAGAGCGAGGTCATGTACCAGACCAGCAGCACAGCGCACAGCGCAAAAAGCAGAAGATAAAGCGCTGAAAGCCGCGCTGCCGTCGTCCTCATGATGGCCGGCACGGAAAGGGCCATGGGGTTCTAGCCGCTTTTCAGCATATAGCCGGCGCCGCGAACCGTGTGCAGGATCGGCTTGTCGAAGCCCTTCTCAATCTTGCCGCGCAGCCGCGAGATATGAACGTCGATGACGTTGGTCTGCGGATCGAAATGGTAGTCCCAGACGTTCTCGAGCAGCATGGTGCGCGTCACTACCTGGCCGGCGTGTCGCATCAAATATTCGAGCAGGCGGAACTCGCGTGGCTGCAGCGTCATCTCGCGCCCGGCGCGCCGCACCGAATGCGACAGCCGGTCGAGTTCGAGATCACCGACCCGGTAGACGGTTTCTGCCTCCCTGGCGCTGGCGCGGCGGTTCAGCACCTCGACGCGGGCGAGCAGTTCGGAAAACGCGTAGGGCTTGGTCAGATAGTCGTCGCCGCCGGCACGCAGACCGGTGACCCGGTCGTCGACTTCGCCGAGCGCCGACAGGATCAGCACGGGCGTCGTATTGCCTCTGGACCTGAGCCCGGCAATGACGGACAGGCCGTCGCGGCGCGGCATCATGCGGTCGACGACCATGACGTCATAGTCGCCGGAATCAGCGAGTGCGAAGCCGGTTTCGCCGTCTCCGGCGACATGGGCGGTATGGCCGGCCTCGGCGAACGCCTTCTGCAGGTAGTCGGCCGCCTCGCGATCGTCTTCTATGACGAGAATCTTCATAGAACCGTTATACGCGATTTCGCTGGAAGATTGAGTGGCCGGCATATGCATCGTGGCCGTCTCCATGGCGTATCGCGAACAAAGTGATTCAGGAATACGCGGTAAGTCTTTGTTTTAGCATGTCGTAGCCTAAAACCGCTTCACGCTTTGACCGACACGTTCGAGCGGCAGCGGGCGATCGGAAGCCCGCTGCCGCTGGGGCGGAACACGATGACTGACTAACGTATTCAGGCCCCGTGCTTTCCCGTGCGGCGGCTCGGGGGTGTGAAAACCGCCGCACCGGAAAAGTCGAACCGGTCGTCAGCCCTTGGCGACAGGCAGCGCGACGAAGCGGTTGCTGTCGTCGCGGGTGATCTGCATCAGCACCGCCTTGCGTCCGGACTTCACCGCGTCGGCCATCGCCTTGTCGATGTCGCCGGTGCCGGTCACTTCCGTCGAATTGACGGAGGTGATGACGTCACCGGGCTGGATGCCGCGATCGGCGGCATCGCTGTCGGGGTCGACATCGGTCACCACAAGACCCTTGCCGTTGTCGGACTTGGTGACGGTCAGGCCGAGATCGGCCAGCGTATCGGTCTTCGGCGCGGGTGCAGGCTGCTGGTCGGCCGAGGCCTGCTTGTCGCTCGACGGCAGCTTGCCGAGATCGACCTTGACCGCCTCGCTCTTGCCGTTGCGCCACACCGTGACATCGACCGATTTGCCGGGCGGGTAAGCGCCGATCAGACGGGCGAGTTCCTTCGGCGAAGCAACGTCCTTGCCGTCCACCTGAGTGATCACGTCACCTGCGGTGATGCCGGCCTTCTTGCCGGGACTGTTGTCCTGCGCGCTGGCAACGAGCGCGCCCTTGCCGGACCCAAGGCCAAGCGACTCGGCGATTTCGGGCGTGACCGGCTGGATTTCGACGCCGAGCCAGCCGCGCTGGACTGTGCCGTTTTTCATCAGATCCTGCACGACCTGCTTGGCGGTCGAAGCGGGAATGTCGAAGGCAATGCCGACGCTACCGCCCGACGGCGAGAAGATCGCGGTGTTGATGCCGACGACCTGGCCGTTGAGGTTGAAGGTCGGGCCGCCCGAATTGCCGCGGTTCACCGAGGCGTCGATCTGGATGAAGTCGTCATAGGGGCCGGCGCCGATATCGCGGCCGCGGGCCGAAACGATGCCTGCGGTAACCGTGCCGCCGAGGCCGAACGGATTGCCGACAGCCACCACCCAGTCGCCGACGCGAACCTTGGAATCATCGGCGAAGTCGACATAGGTGAACTTGTTGCCGTCATCGACCTTGAGCACGGCAAGGTCGGTGCGCGGATCGGTGCCGATCAGCTTGGCGTCAAGCTCCTTGCCGTCATTGGTCACCACGGTGAAGGCGGTGCCTTCCTCGACGACATGGTTGTTGGTGACGAGATAGCCGTCATCGGAGATGAAGAAGCCCGACCCTTGCGCCACCGGCCGCGGCTGGTCGTTGTTGCGGTCACGGTGTCCAAAACGGCGCATTCCGTTCGGACCCTGGTCGCCGCCTTGATCGCCAAAGCCGCGGAATTCGCGGAAGAACCGGCGCAGCTGCGGATTGTCGGGAAGATTGCCTAGGCCGTCCTCGTCGTCCATCTGGCCGGAACCGTCATCGGCCGTCGACTGGATCTTGGCCTTGACGCGCACGCTGACGACCGCCGGCGAAACGCGCTCGACCACATCGGCGAAGCTCGGGACCTGCGGTGCCTCGACACGCACGGCATCGGCCAGAACCGGGGCTGTCCCGGTGGCAACAGCACCAAAGCCGATCGCGCCGGCAATGGCTAGGGATGCGGCTGCGGCCAGCAGGCGTTTGCGGGTGCGAAGATATGAATTGGGGGCAACATTCATGGTTCTCGTATCCTCTTTTCAAGGGACGCCCCTTGATTGGCATCCTCGACAAAGGAAATAGAGAGCCGCACATTACGGCGCCATTTCCGGTACATGAAACTTTCGTAATGTTAGGATCAATCGCGGCGGAGTATCGCGTCCAACGCCGCCTTCTCGTCCGAGGTCAGGGCAGCGGTCGCTGTCGAGCGGCGCGAGCGAGCGGCCAGCAGGATGAACGTCCCGCCAACGAGCAGCAGAAGAACTGGCGTGCCCCAGAGCAAGGCATTGCGCAGATTGAAGCGCGGCTTCAGCAGCACAAATTCGCCGTAGCGCGAAACGACATAGTCCATCACCTGCTGATCGGTATCGCCGGCGACCAGGCGCTGGCGCACAAGGATGCGCAGGTCACGGGCAAGGTCGGCATCGGACTCGTCGATCGACTGATTCTGGCAGACCATGCAGCGCAAGCCTTCCGACAAAGCGCGCGCCCTCGCCTCGAGCGCCGGGTCGGCGAGCACCTCGTCGGGCTTGACCGCCTGCGCGGCGCCGGCGAACAACAGCGCCAGCAAGAGGACCAGCGAGGCCAGCGTGACCCTTTGGCTCATGGCGGGCTCGCCGATGGCACGGCGCCCGCCGGCTTGCGGGACGACGGCGCGCCGACACGCAGGCGGCGGTCGAGCAGCGACATCGCCGCACCCGCCATCATCACCAGGCCGCCACCCCAGATCAGCGTCACCAGCGGCTTCCACCACAGACGAACGACTACAGAGCCGTCGCTGGCCTCGTCGCCAAGCGAGAGATAGAGCTGGCTGAAGCCGATCGTGCTGATGCCGGATTCGGTCGTTGTCATCTGGCGCACCGGGTATGAGCGCTTGGCTGAGGTGATCTCGCCAGCGATGCTGCCGTCAGCGCCAAGCAGGGCGAAGCGGCCGCGATCCTCGCTGTAGTTAGGCCCCTGGGCCGGGTAGAGCCCCTCGAAGCGCAGGGTGTGGCCGGACAGTTCGACTGTATCGCCGGCATGCATCGACAGGATTTTTTCGGTGCCGAAGCAAAGCGTGCCGACAATGCCGAGCGTCGTCAGGCCGAGGCCGAGATGCGCAAGCGCTGTGCCGAAGACCGAGCGCGGCAGGCCGGCGAAGCGCCTGAGCACGGTGGCGGGCGCGACGGTGCCGAAGCCGGATTTGACGGCGAGATCGGTGAACGCGCCGCAGATCAGCCAGAAGGCAAGGCCGACACCGAGTGCCGCCAACACCGAAGCGCCATCGATGAACAGGGCGGTCACCAGCACGGCGAGCAGCGCCGCCGCGAAAGCCGCCATCAGGCGTTGGGCGACCGCGAAAATGTCGCCGCGCTTCCAGGCGAGCAGTGGCCCGAACGGCACGACGACCAGCAGCGGCACCATCAGCGGGCCGAATGTCAGGTTGAAGAACGGCGCGCCGACAGAAATCTTGTCGGCCGAAAGCGCTTCGACTACGAGCGGGTAGAGCGTGCCGACCAGCACGGTGGCGGTGGCGGTGGTCAGGAACAGATTGTTGAGGACCAGCGCGCCTTCGCGCGAGATCGGGTGAAACAGGCCGCCGGCCGTCAGCCGGGAGGCGCGCAAGGCAAACAGCGCCAGCGAGCCGCCAATGAACAGCGTCAGGATGCAGAGGATGAAAACGCCGCGCGTCGGATCGGTGGCGAAGGCGTGGACTGAGGTCAGCACGCCGGAGCGCACCAGGAAGGTGCCGAGCAGCGACAGCGAGAAGGTCAGGATCGCCAGCAGCAGCGTCCAGATCTTCAGCGCCGAGCGCTTTTCCATGACAATCGCCGAATGCAGCAGCGCCGTGCCCGCCAGCCACGGCATGAAGGACGCGTTCTCGACCGGATCCCAGAACCAGAAGCCGCCCCAGCCGAGCTCGTAGTAGGCCCAGTAGGAGCCCATGGCGATGCCGCCGGTGAGGAACATCCAGGCGACCAGCGTCCACGGCCGCACCCAGCGCGCCCACGATGCGTCGATGCGGCCCTCGATGAGGGCGGCGACCGAGAAGGAAAAGCATATCGAAAAGCCGACATAGCCGAGATAGAGCAGCGGCGGATGGATGGCGAGGCCGAGATCCTGCAGGATCGGATTGAGATCGCGGCCCTCGATGGGCGCCGGATTGAGCCTGACGAACGGGTTCGACGTCGTCAGGATGAACAGCAAGAAAGTAGCGCCGATCGCTCCCTGCACCGCAAGCACATTGGCCCGGAGCGTCGCCGGAAGATTGCCGCCGAAGACGGCGACAAGCGCGCCGAAGAAGGTCAGGATCAGCACCCAGAGCAGCATCGAACCTTCGTGATTGCCCCAAGTGCCGGTGATCTTGTAGATCAGCGGCTGCAGCGAATGCGAGTTCTCCCAGACGCTCTCCACCGAAAAGTCGGAGCCTGCATACGCGGTCGCCAGCGCCACGAAGGACAGCGCTGTCAAGGCAAAGCCGGTCAGCGCGGCGGGTGCGCCGACGGCCATCATCTTGTGGTTGCCGGTGCGCGCACCGAACAGCGGCACCACCGTCTGCACCAGGGCCAGCGCAAACGCCAGGACCAGGGCGAAATGTCCGGTTTCAACCATTGTCGCCCCGCTCGCCAGGTTTTGCCGCAGGTTCTTGCCGCAAAACCGTGGAACACTTTTGCGGAACCTCTCTAGTCACTCTTGCTCTCCTGCCAGACGCCCTTGGCCTTGAGGCCGTCGGCCACTTCCTTGGGCATATAGGTCTCATCATGCTTGGCGAGCACGCTGTCGGCGACAAAGATTCCGTCAGGGCCGAACGAGCCTTCGGTGATCACGCCCTGCCCTTCCCGGAAAAGGTCGGGAAGAATGCCGGTATAGGTAACCTTGACGTCCTTCTGGTTGTCGGTCACCGAAAAGGCGACGGTGGCGCCCTGGCTACGCTCTACTGTGCCTTTTTCGACGAGGCCGCCGAGCCTGATACGCTGGCCCGGCTGAAGGCTGGCGGTGGCCAGATCGGCCGGCATGTAGAAGTAGGAGGCCTTCTGGCCGAGCGCATAGAAGGTCAGCCCGGTGGCAACCCCGAGGAAGGCCAGCCCCGCAGCGATCACCGACAGTCGTTTCTGCTTGCGCGTCATCGTCTACTCCGTCGCCGTCACGCCGAGCGAGGCGGCAAAGGCGGTGAATTTCCTGGCCTGGTCGCTGTCCGCGCCAAAGACGGCGATACCGCGATTGAGTGCGTCACGCGCCTGATCTGTCTTGCCCAGCACGGCATAGGAACGAACGAGCTGCATCCACCCTTCCTCGTCGCGCGGATTTTGCCGAAGCTTTTCGTCGAGGCCGGCAACCATGGTGCTGATCATGGCTTGCCGGTCCTGCGGCGACATCGAGGAGGCAGCATCGATATCGTCGGCGCTCGGCCCTTTCGCGGGCGCCTCCGAAGCGACGTTGCGGGCGGCGGATTCAGCGAGCGCCTGCTCGACGGCACCGCGCCACGGCGAGCCCTGCGGCAAGGCGGCAAGCATCTTTTGCCAAGCCGCCGTCGCTTCAGCTGTGCGGCCTTCCTGCGCCAAGCCCATGGCGAGATAGAACGAGGCCTTCGGGTTTGCCGGATCGAGCTTCAGCGCCGCCTCGAAAGCAGCCTGGGCGTCGGCTGAAACGATGCCGCCGGCCGCATTGGCGATCGCCTCGCCGAGGCCGGCTTGACGGGCGGCACTGTCGCCGTCAAGGCGAATGGCATTGCGGTAGGCGGTTACCGCATCGGCGTATCGCTGCATGCGCAGATAGACCGGCGCCAGCACGTCCCAGCCGCGGCCATCGGACGGGTTGGCCGCAAGGTGCGCTTCGGCGCGTGCCACCAGCTCGTCCACCGAGCTGTCGGCGGGGTTCTTGGCCAGGCGTTCGCTGAGCGGCTGCGACGGCAGGTCGGGTGAGCCGAGCTGGCCGTAAAGGCCCCAGCTAACCAGCGGAACCACCAGCACGGCAGCGGTCGCCACCAGCCTTGTCGACCGCTGTGTCGCCGTCGTGCCGGCCGGGCCGGCATTGCTCAGGCGAAGGATGCGGCGGGCGATCTCGGCGCGCGCCTCTTCGGCCTCCATTGGCCGGATCAGGCCACGCGCCACGTCGCGGTCAAGCTCGGCCAATTGGTCGCGATAGACTTCAAGGTCGTGATCGCCGGCAGCGGACGTGTTCTTTGTTTCGCCCGCCAACGGCAGCAGCACCGCCAGGCTTGCGCCCAGCGTCAGGATTGCGGCTATGACCCAGAACAGCATGGCTCTTCCAATAGAACGAGACCCTTGCCCTGCCAACACAAGCGTGCTGCGACGCTTTGACGGGACCGCTCCGATCGATAGTGCCGGACCGGGATCGGTGTATCAATGGCCGGCGAGCTACGTCAGCGGGGTCCAGCTGCCGTCGGCATTGCGACAGGCGGTTCCGCGCGCGGTGGCGCCGGCAGCGCCGGTAAACACCGTATGGGTGTATTGCCGGCAGTCCTGCGAGCCGACGCGATAGGGCTGGGCGGCGACAACTTCGCCGCGATGGGCCGAACTGTCGCTCTTCCACGCCACCTTCTGGCCGCTCGCCGTATATTCAAGCGCCTTGTATTCCGCCTCGAGCGCGCTGCGCTTCTCGGTCTCGCTCAAGCCGGTGCCGATCGAGCCACCGACGAGGCCGCCGCCCATGGCGGCGATGATCGTCGTCGCGACCTTGGCGCCACTGGGAGGCGTGGCGGCCGGTGTCACCGTAACGGCTGGGCCCTTGCCGAGCGTCGTACAGCCGGAGACGGCGAGCAGGGCGGAAACGAGCGCGACGCGAATCTTCATGCCAATACCGGCTTTCTTGAGCTGGACCGCCGCGCTGTCAGCAGGCTGGCGCCGCCATAATGTCGATGTTTATCGGAAATTTGGCCGCAGCCAGCCGCCCGGAAAAGCATTACTGAAGGCTCCGCAATCGAACCACCGCCTTCAATCCACCCATGACGGATCGTTCCAGCGCCAGAACGCCTCCATACTCGTTGATAAGGTCGGCGACAATGGCAAGTCCGAGCCCGCTGCCGGGTTTTGTCTCGTCGAGACGCCGTCCGCGCTGCAATGCCTCGCGCGCCTTGTCTTCGGGAATGCCGGGGCCGTCATCCTCGATGGCTATCTCGAACAGATTGGCCGCCCCTTCCCTGCCGGCGATGGGCTTGACGGAAACGGCGACCGCGCTCCTTGCCCATTTCATCGCATTGTCGAGCAGATTGCCGAGCAGCTCCTCAAGGTCCTCACGTTCGCCGGCAAAGACGATGTCGGTGGCCGGCAGCGAGAGCGAGAGCGCGGTCCGCGGGTTGAGCTTCTGCAGCACGCGCACCATGCGCTGGACCAGCGGCGCCACCGGCGTGCGGTAAACGACGCTGTCGCGCTGCGCGGCAACGCGGGCACGTTGCAGATAGTGGTCGACCTGCTTCTGCATGGAAGCGGCCTGCTCGGCGATGAGCTGGCCCTTGGCGCCACCCAGCGCCCGCCCCTCGTTGAGCAGCACGGCCAGCGGCGTCTTCAGCGAGTGCGCGAGGTTGCCGACCTGCGTGCGCGACCGCTCGACGATACGCCTGTTGTTCTCGATCAGCGCATTCGTCTCGTTGGCGAGCGGCTCGATCTCGGCCGGGAAGCGGCCGTCGAGCCGTTGCGCAGTTCCTTCGCGCACCATGGCAAGGGCATTCCTGACCCGGCGCAGCGGCTGCAGGCCGAGCAGGATGGCGATTGCATTGATGGCGATCATGCCGACGCCGAACAGCGACAGATAGGTCAAAAGGCGCCGCTGGAAGGTGGCGATTTCCTGCTCGAGCTCGGTCTGGTTGCCCATGACACGGAAGCGCGCGGCGCGGTTTTTCGCATCGAGGACGAACTCGCTCTCGAACACCTCCAGTTGCTCGCCTTCGATGCCGTCCGCCGAATAACTGCGCTGGAAGCTGGCATTGAATGGCACCTCGGCAACGCTTGGCGACGGGATCGCCTTGGTCATCGACGACGAATGGAGATCGCCGTGCACGCCTTCCGAGGCGGGCTCGACCGACCAGTACCAGCCGGAATTCGGCTCCGAGAACCTCAAATCGCCAAGGTCGGGAGCGCCGGTCAATTGGCCGCTTTCGGAAACGCCGACCGAGCCGATCAGGTTGAACAGATGCGCCGAGAGCAGGCTGTCGAAACCGCGCTCGCTGGCCTGGCGATAGAGCGTGGTGATCAAGATGAAGATGACGACCAGAGTGAGGATCGCCCAGACCGTGGAAAAGGCGATGACGCGAAACGCCAGCGAACGCGGCCATGACCGCAGCGACGGCGTGTTCGAGACGGCGGGTTTTGTAGGCAGCGGTTCCGCGTTACGCCTCCGGCTTACGCATGCGGTAGCCCATGCCGCGAACGGTTTCGATCATGTCGATGCCCATCTTCTTGCGAAGCCGTCCGACGAAGACCTCGATCGTATTGGAATCGCGGTCGAAATCCTGATCGTAGAGATGCTCGACCAGTTCGGTCCGGGACACGACCTCGCCCATATGGTGCATCAAATAGGCAAGCAGGCGGAATTCATGCGATGTCAGCTTCAGCGGTACACCATCGACGTCGGCCTTGGAGGCCTTGGTGTCGAGGCGCAGCGGTCCGCAGGTCAGCTCCGACGAGGCATGCCCGGCGGCACGCCGGATCAAGGCCCGCACCCTGGCCAGGATTTCCTCGATGTGGAAAGGTTTGGTGACGTAGTCGTCGGCGCCTGCGTCGATACCGGCAACCTTGTCGCTCCAGCGGTCGCGTGCCGTCAGGATCAGCACCGGCATCTTGCGGCCGCCACGCCGCCAGCGCTCGACCACGCTGATGCCGTCCATCTGCGGCAGGCCGATGTCGAGCACGACGGCATCGTAGGGCTCGGTGTCGCCGAGAAAGTGCCCTTCCTCGCCGTCGAAAGCGCGATCGACGACATAGCCGGCATCGACCAGCGCGTCGCCGATCTGCCGGTTGAGATCCTTGTCATCTTCGACGACGAGTACGCGCATGCGGGAGGCCTGTTGAAGCTGTTCAGATATAGGCCGATTCCGGCAGACTGGGAAACGGCACGGTTCAGTTCAGCGGAACGACGATCTCCGAGCGACGCGGACGCTGCCCTTCTTTGCCCGGAACCAGCACGACGATGACGCAGACCGGCTGGCCGCCGCGTGTCGACTGCGAGGCCTTGGCCAGGGTGCCGCCATTCTGCTCGGCCACCTGCTGGCCGATCGCATAGCAGTCCGAGGCGGCGAGGACGACCGGTTGGGGCTGCTCGGGCACGACAACGGGGATCGCCATCGCCTGCGACGCAAGCAGACCGGCGGCTGAGAGCGCCAGTGCCGCGGTCCGGAAGTGGGAGCAAAGGATGTTCATGGTCAGCGTTCTAACGCGCTGGTGCTGAACGTGATATGAACGGTGAACGCTCGAATGCATGCCCGCCACACCCCTGAAGCGCGAGATTACCGGATTGCCATCTCGCCGCCCGTCTCGCGAAATCGCCAAAGTTTAACCTAGCCCTCCGATCCTTCGCCGACAACCGGCATCATTTGGCGGAGAAGGCAATCGCTTCAGGTGTGCGCCGACTTCGACAATCGATCCGGGACAATCGATCCGGCAACCGAAGGCAGGTTCAGGCGAACCGACCTGAAACAAAAAAACCCGCTCGGCGGCGGGTCGTTGGCGCCAATCAGCACCATAGTGAAATTAGTAGCATAGCTGCCGGCACAAAGCAAGAACAAAATTGCCCGATTCTTACGGAAAGTGCCCGGCGGTCAGCCCTCATCCTCGATCATGGCGCGGAAACGCAGCAGCCCGTGATGGGCCGAAAGGTCCTCGTCGTAGCGGGCTTCGGCGAATTCGAGCTTGAGATAGGCGCGGCGATGTTCGCCAAGCGAGAGTGCCGCATCTCGCAAGCGGGCGCTGACCAGGTCCATGATGTCGAGCGTTTCCTTGCTGGCCTCGGACTTCGACCAGACATGCAGCGTCAGCAACTGCTCGGCGTTGTTCTCCGTGCCCGTAGCCCAGTCGTAAACGCTGGTGCGGCCGAAGGTCATGTGGGGAAACGCAACATTTTCCGGCGCACGGTCGAACAATCTTGCGTCGCCCAGTGCCGCCGATAAATCGGGATCGCCATTCACTGCCTCGAATATGGCCTTCTGCAATTCGACGGGTGGCGCGGTCATTGTCTTTCCCCTCGCCCGTCGCGTCGACCTCCCTGCTGCGTAGCTGCGTTGCATGGCGGCATCCCGGCAAAGCGCGAATCAGCGCGTCTCATACGGATTATGAACCTTCATGATCTCGGGAATAAGCCCTGCTACTGGAACCCGCGACGCCGCGGCCTTTCGCGTCACGGACGCCCTTGAGGGTGACGCGAATTCATTTGGCGTGCAGGGCGTTCGAAGAACGATGCTATGAAGATTCTGGTTTCCAAACATTCGAGGTCGTTTTCGTGCGCGAGCCATCGCTGCTGCCTGTTTTCGGAAAGCTTGGGGTCAGGGCGCGGCCGGTCGCGATTGCGGCGCCGACCATGTCGATGACCATCAAGAATTTGGTCAACCGCACTCGGGAGCTGCTCTCGGCGCACGGTAGCCTGGCCCTGAAGCTGTTCGTCGTTTTGTGGACGGTGCTTGTCCTGGCGGCAATATTCTTCGTCGCCCAGCGACATTCATCGATCGGGCGGAAACTAAAGGATGCCAAGATGGCAAACCGCTACGCGCTGCGTATGGAACGTCCTCACAGCTGGACCGTCTTCTACGTCTTCACCGGCCAGCCTGTCGAGCTCAAGCAGCAATCCATGGTCGGCATGAACACGTGCGATGCGCACGCGATGGTCGATCGGCTGAACAGTCGTGACATCGCGGCGGATGCAGGCGGACCGGAAGCCCCGAGAAAGCGTCTTGTGGACGGATCGCGACGGATCTAGCGAAAATCGGCCGCAGTCAGCACATATATGCTCCTGCGGGTGCGGGCATAGGCATTCCTGGCGACATCGTGGATCGAGCTGGAAGCCGTGTCGAAGGCCGCCAGATAGGTAGCTTCCGAGGCCGCCGTTCCCGGCTGCACTTTGGAGATGGCATCGGTTGCGACAGAGAAGGAAATCTGGAACATGCCGTCATGGCCGACGAAGCGGATGCGTTTGCTTGCCTCGTCGTAGCTGCGGCTGGGATTGGGAAATGTCAGGCTCATGATTTGGCCTCCGTCGATGCGGATACGGCCTGCTTGACTGTCCGCGCCGCCCGCTTCTTCTTTGGGGCGACCGGATTCAGAGCTGCCGCCGCGCGATCCGCCTCTTCCTTGGCCAGTCGCAATTCCCTCAGTCTTGCCGTTTTGATCGCCCTGGCCTTGGCCTCCGAGAGATATTCGGCAGTTGCCTTGTTCCGCTCCGCCGTTTTCTTTTGATTTTCCATGAAGCGAGCCTGAGCTTTTTCCATGATGTTCTGATTGCCTTCGGCCATCGGTAAAATCTCCCTTGCAGCGAAAGTCGTGAGTGTGAACTTCACCATAAAATAGGTGTTCAAAGACAGAAATTCAATTTCATTAATATTCGGCAATGCCCGAACACCAAGGGATAGCCAGGCAAAATAATTCATTCAATATTTGACATACCCCATGAATATTTTTTGGCACTCCTATCAATCGAGTGCCAAGGCGCCTATAGAGAGGGGCGGCCGCCTAAGCCGGCCCCAGAAAGAGTCCCCATGAAATTCCGGCCACTCCACGATCGCGTCGTCATTCGGCGCGCCGAAAGCGACACCAAATCCAAGGGCGGCATCATCATCCCCGACAATGCCAAGGAAAAACCGCAGGAAGGCGAAGTGATCGCCGTCGGGCCGGGCGCGCGGGACGAAAGCGGCGTGCTGATGGCGCTCGACGTCAAGGCCGGCGACCTCATCCTGTTCGGCAAATGGTCCGGCACCGAGGTCAAGATAGACGGCGAGGACCTTGTGATCATGAAGGAGGCCGACATCATGGGCATCATCGACAAGAGCGAGATGGGTATCATCGACAAGAGCGTGGCTACCAAGAAGGCCGCCTGATTGGAATGCCGCGCGCCCTGCCGGGCGCGCAAAGGATGCTCCAAGCTTTGATTCAGGCGCGCTGCAAGCGTCTTGCCACAACCAACCGAACTGGAAAAAATCATGTCTGCCAAGGAAATCAAATTTTCCACCGACGCGCGTGACCGCATGCTGCGCGGTGTCGAAATCCTCAACAACGCCGTCAAGGTGACGCTCGGCCCTAAGGGCCGCAACGTCATCATCGACAAGGCCTATGGCGCGCCGCGCATCACCAAGGACGGGGTGACGGTGGCCAAGGAAATCGAACTTTCCGACAAGTTCGAGAACATGGGCGCACAGATGGTGCGCGAAGTGGCCTCGAAGACCAACGACCTCGCCGGCGACGGCACCACCACCGCCACGGTGCTTGCCGCTTCCATCCTGCGCGAGGGCGCCAAATTCGTTGCCGCCGGCATGAACCCGATGGACCTCAAGCGCGGCATCGACCTTGCCGTCACCGCCGTCGTCAAGGAAATCCAGGCTCGAGCCAAGAAGGTCAAGTCCTCAGGCGAGATCGCGCAGGTCGGCACCATTGCCGCCAATGGCGACACCAGCGTCGGTGCCATGATCGCCAAGGCGATGGACAAGGTCGGCAATGACGGCGTCATCACCGTTGAGGAGGCCAAGACCGCCGAAACCGAACTCGACGTCGTCGAAGGCATGCAGTTCGATCGCGGCTATCTCTCGCCCTATTTCGTCACCAATGCCGAGAAGATGCGCGCCGAGCTGGAGGAGCCTTACGTGCTCATCCACGAAAAGAAGCTCGGCAATCTGCAGGCGCTGCTGCCCATCCTCGAAGCCGTGGTGCAAAGCGGCAGGCCGCTGTTGATCATCTCCGAGGACGTCGAGGGCGAAGCGCTGGCGACGCTGGTCGTCAACAAGCTGCGCGGCGGCCTCAAGGTCGCGGCCGTCAAGGCGCCTGGCTTCGGTGACCGCCGCAAGGCGATGCTGGAAGACATCGCCGTGCTCACCGCCGGACAGATGATTTCCGAGGATCTCGGCATCAAGCTGGAGAACATCACCATAGAGATGCTCGGCCGCGCCAAGCGCGTGCTGATCGAGAAGGACACCACCACGATCATCGACGGCGCCGGCGAGAAGGCCACCATCCAGGCGCGCGTCCAGCAGATCAAGGGGCAGATCGAGGAAACCACTTCCGACTACGACAAGGAGAAGCTGCAGGAACGTCTCGCCAAGCTGGCGGGCGGCGTTGCCGTCATCCGCGTCGGCGGCGCCACCGAATCCGAGGTCAAGGAAAAGAAGGACCGCATCGACGATGCGCTGAACGCCACCCGCGCGGCCGTCGAGGAAGGCATCGTTCCCGGCGGCGGCGTCGCGTTGCTGCGCGCCAAGGCTGTGCTGAACGGGCTGACCGGAGCCAATGCCGATGTAACGGCGGGCATTTCGATCGTGTCGAGAGCGCTCGAAGCGCCGATCCGGCAGATCGCCGAGAATTCCGGCGTCGAAGGTTCGATTGTCGTCGGCAAACTCGCCGACAGCAAGGACCACAATCAGGGCTTCGATGCCCAGAACGAGGTCTATGTCGACATGATCAAGGCCGGCATCGTCGACCCCGCGAAGGTGGTGCGGACGGCGCTGCAGGACGCGGGCTCGATTGCGGCGCTACTGATCACTGCTGAGGCCATGATCACAGACGTTTCAGCCAAGGAAGCCGCTGCTTCGCCCGGCGGCATGGGCTATTGACCAGCCGCTGCCGGAAACAAGCCTGAAAGACAGCCGCCGGGGGATATTCCCCGGCGCGCGCCATCGGCAAGGAGATCGATCCATGATCGCATTCGTCCCGAAGCCAAATGCAGCCACGAAGACCAAAGTGGCAGAGGAAAGCCGCTTCGATCGCATTCGCAGGCTTGCCGACAAGCACAGGAAAGCCGACGCCGGCACGATAGGCCGCGACCCGAAAAAGATCGCGGACAAGCGTCCCATGTGACGATTGCCAATCCTCGGCACCCCGCGCAAGCGCGGCACCAGACCCTTATCGCGTCTCGTCGCTGATCAGCGCCAGCTGAATGCGATTCTTGCCCGAACGCACAAGCGCCGTCAGTGCCTGCATGGTGCGGTCAAGCTTATCTCCGAGCGGCGGCAACTGGGGCCGCTACTTGGCGGCGTCATCGTACCGTTGGTTCTGCGCCATGAGGTGGCGGACCACGAGGTGAAGGAAAGCCTGATCGTTCAATCCAGGCTCGACTGGACCATCGTGGAGCCGCCCAGGTTGAGCAATGGAGCGGCAACGGGCGAATTCCGCCACGGCAACGGCATCCGGTCGGCGTCGCTGCTGCCGACGCTGGCGCGTGCCGACGTGGCGGCCTTCATGCTCGCCCAACTCGACGGCACCACCTACTCGCGCAGGGTAGCCAACATCCTGCGCTGACGCCTCGCAGGAGCCGTCTTCCCCTCGACGAACCGCCCGCTATATCTTCATCGTCCTTACCTTC
This sequence comes from Mesorhizobium sp. M0563, assembly GCF_040321065.1. NCBI lineage: Bacteria > Pseudomonadati > Pseudomonadota > Alphaproteobacteria > Hyphomicrobiales > Phyllobacteriaceae > Mesorhizobium > Mesorhizobium sp. M0563. The sequence goes on along the minus strand of NZ_JAMYQV010000011.1, from coordinate 130,606 downwards.
ATCGCCCTTGTCGGCAGCACCAAAATGGACGAATAGTCTTGCAAGGTGCGCCGCCGTGAAATTGCCGGCATGCGGTTTCTCAGTTGGCGGCATCGCCGCAGCCGGATCCTGGAATGGCTAGTCCTTTGGAACCACGCAAGAGAAGAGGTCCGATCGCCGCAAGGCTGCTGGCGGTGGATGCGTGGATCGATTCCTCGGTCTACGAAATCGGCTTCAGGGCGCGTCAGTTCTGGGAAGCGGCGACCATCTTCTCGCGGCGTTTCCGCGTCGGCGGCTGGCGCCGCGGCATGATTGAACTGTTGAGTGAAGGATTTACGCTCGGTGCGGGCGGCATCGTTGTGCTTTTGGCGCTGGCCTTGCCGGCCTTTCAGATAACCGCCGGCGACTGGCGCACGCAGGGCGACTTCGCCGTCACCTTCCTCGACCGCTACGGCAACGAGATCGGCCAGCGCGGCATTATCCAGCGCGATTCGGTGCCGGTCGACGAGATGCCCGACCATGTCATCAAGGCGGTGCTGGCCACCGAGGACCGGCGCTTCTTCGACCATTACGGCATCGACGTGCTCGGCCTGTCGCGGGCGATATTCGAGAACGTACGGGCGAATTCTGTCGTCCAGGGCGGCTCGAGCATCACCCAGCAGCTGGCCAAGAACCTGTTCCTGACCAATGAGCGGACATTCGAGCGCAAGATCAAGGAAGCCTTCCTGTCGCTATGGCTCGAAGCCAATCTGTCGAAGAAGGAAATCCTGCAGCTTTACCTCGACCGCGCCTATATGGGCGGCGGCACCTTCGGCATCGAGGCGGCGGCAGATTTCTATTTCGGCAAGAGCGTCAAGGACCTGAACCTTGCCGAGGCGGCGATGCTGGCCGGCCTGTTCAAGGCACCGACCAAATATGCGCCGCACATAAACCTGCCCGCCGCCCGGGCGCGCGCCAATGTCGTGCTGTCCAACCTGGTCGATTCCGGCTTCATGACCGAAGGCCAGGTGCTGCAGGCAAGATTACACCCGGCCGAAATCGTTGATCGCGGCGAGCAGAAAAGCCCCGACTACTATCTCGATTGGGCCTTCGAAGAGGTCAAGAAGATCGCCGCCAAAGGCGGCCCGCACTCGCTTGTCGCCCACACCACCTTCGACGCCAACATCCAGAAGGCGGCCGAAGAATCGATGGAGTTCCACCTCCGCCAGTTCGGCAAGGAATACAACGTCACCGAGGGCGCCATCGTCGTCATCGAGACCAACGGCGCGGTCCGGGCGATCGTCGGCGGCCGCGACTACGGCGCCAGCCAGTTCAACCGCGCCACCAAGGCACTTCGCCAGACCGGCTCCTCGTTCAAGCCCTATGTCTATGCGACGGCGATGGAGCATGGCTTCACGCCGGATTCGGTGGTTTCCGGCGGACCCATCTCCTGGGGCAGTTGGTCGCCCCACAATTACAATGGCGGGTCGGCCGGCAAGGTGACGCTGATCACGGCGATGGCCAAATCGATCAACACCGTGCCGGTGCGGCTGGCCAAGGATTATCTCGGAATCAAGCCGATCAAGGCGATGGCCGAGGCGATGGGCGTCGAGTCGCCGCTGGAATCACACAAGACCATGGTGCTCGGCACGTCGGGCATGACCGTGATGGACCAGGCGACGGGCTACAGCGTGTTCGCCCAGAACGGCTTTGCCGGAACCCGGCACGGCGTCAGCCAACTCTTCACCCGCACCGGCGAGGTGGTCTACGACTTCGCCAAGGATGCGCCGCCGCCGCACCGGGTGCTGTCGGAGCAGGCGCTCAAATACATGAACACCATGCTGGCCGCCGTTCCGGTGATCGGTACGGCCCGGCGCGCGGCCCTTCCAAACATCGTCGTCGCCGGCAAGACCGGCACGACCCAGTCCTACCGCGATGCCTGGTTTGTCGGCTTTACCGGCAACTACACGGCCGCCGTCTGGCTTGGCAATGACGACTTCACCGCGACCAACAAGATGACCGGCGGCACCCTGCCGGCCATGGTGTGGCAGCGCCTGATGCTCTATGCGCACCAGAATATCGACCTCAGACCGATCCCTGGCCTCGATCACCCCTTCGTCGATGCCGAAATCGCTGCCAAGGCCGAGGAAGCGGAAAAGAAGAGCGCCGAACAGGCAGCAGCCGATGCCGCCGCCGAGCGTCCGCCGGTGCTGTCCAGCCGGACCACCCAGACCCTGAAGGAACTCACCAAGCTGTTCCAGGCGGCACCCGTGCTCGACGCGCCCGCTGCACCGGAGACCCTCTCGGCGCTCTGAGCGGTCAATTCCACAGGGCCGCTTGCCACAAGCCCCCGCACCGCGATATCCCGAGCGACAGTCTTTCAGTCCCCGGCCTTCGGTTCCCCGGCTCCTCATGCTCAAGAATGCCTTCCTGACACTGCTTTCGCTTGCCATCGCCGTCGTCGGCGGTGGCGGCAGCGTCTGGTATGCACTGAAGCTGCAGGACGGCGTCGGCGCCATCAGGATCGGCCAATGGACCGCCTTCCCCGATATCGGCACGCCGACGGCGGATCCTTATTCGAAGGCCCGCGTGGCGCGCGAAGGCGTGCTGGCGCTCGGACAGGCGGAAGGACTGTCCTTCATCGCCGAGCGCGATTCCGGCGGCGAGCAACTCAAGCGGCAATGTGCCTACAAGATTGCGGGCGGCTTTCCCACCGCCCGGTTCTGGACCCTCTATGCCGCAGATCGGTCGCTTGGCGTGATCGAGACCGGCAAGCCGAGGCTGGCTGCGCTGCAGTCCTATCAAGTGCTGCGCGAGGCCGACAATTCGGTGATCATTTCCGTCGGCAGCCGCCCGGCGCCCGACAACTGGCTGCTGACCAGCGGCGCCGGCGGGATGTACTTCGTGCTCACGTTCTATGACACGCCGATCGCCAGCAGCACCGGCCTCTCGGACGTCACGCTGCCGCAGATCCAGAAGGTCGGCTGCAATGCGTAGCCTGCTGCATGCCGTGCTGCTCGGCCTGCTTGGCGGCGGCATCGTGCACATCATCGTGCTGCTGCTCGTCCCCGAGTTTTCCGAACGCGACGCCTGGTCGCGATTGGCCATGGCTTCGGATCTCTACAAGATGACCAGGCTCGACGCGGAAGCCGGCGGCGCGCCGGTGGTGAAATCGGTCGATCCGCTGTTTTATGCGGCGGCTTGCCGCTTCGACCTTGCCGAGGGGATGGTGCGGGTCAAGGCGCCGGGAAAGGTGCCGTTCTGGTCGATATCGGTCTATGACCGCGGCGGCCACAACATCTACTCGTTCAACGACCGCAGCGCGACCGCAGGCGTGCTCGACACCGTGGTGCTGACGCCGGCGCAGATGATCGAGGTCCGCAAGAATCTTCCCGCGGAACTGCAAGGGGCGATCTTCGTCGAAGCGCCGATAGCGGAAGGCATGTTCGTCATCCGCTCGTTCGTGCCCGACGACAGCTGGAAGCCGATCGTCTCGCGGTTTCTCGAACAGAGTTCCTGCGAACTGCAGGATTTTTAACCCACTTCCGATGCTCAGTGATGCGGTACCGGCAATGTCCCCGAAGGTCCCGGCTTATCGGGGCCGACCGGCCGCGTCTCGCCGGTCAGCGGCCGCTGCTCGTAGCGGACCCCGGGAAAGATGATCACCGCCGCCGGCGTTCCCGCGGTTTGTTGTGCTCGATTGGTTGCCGCCGTTCGCGGCACGAAAGACAGTACCATGCCCATGGTTCGCGTATTCCTCTCGGTTGCCCCGGAGCACAACGCAACGCCTCCATAGTCGATTAAGGAGGCAGTAGGTTAACGGAGCGCTAACGGATCGCCGCTAAATTGATCTTTGTTCTTGGGAAACGCGAAACCGGTACAGCCCGGCAGAGCGCAGTCCAGATCGTGTCGAGTGTCGGGCGTATCCTTCGTGTCAGCTTCGGATTTCAGGCAAATCGCAGCAGGAGCTGAATCGGGAAAGGCCGAGAGGCTGTTCCGCGCCGCGGTGTCGGCGTTCTGTTCGCTCACCCGACCTTCACGCCGCGAGATCGCGCAGCTCGAAGACCTGACGCTGCCGCTTTTCGACAATGTCTCGGTCGAATCGCGCCGCTACGTCGCGGCAGCCCTTTCCGAATGCGAATATGCACCCGCCGCGCTGGTGCGGCGGCTTTGCCAGGAGCGGGTCGATATCGCCGCTCCGCTGCTCATCCGCTCGCGTGCCCTCAGCGACGTCGACCTCATCGCGCTGATCGGGCGCCACGGGCTGCCGCATGCCCGTGCCATTGCCCGCCGCAAGGACCTCAATCAAACGATCGCGGATCTCATCAAAGTGCTCGAAAGGCCGACGCTGGTGCGGTCGCAACAGCAGCCGGAAACAACCGCCAAAGCCGCGTCCGAAAACGCCGAAGTGGTTGCGAGCGATGCCAACAGGCAAGAGGCTTCCGATGCCGCCGAAACAGTACGCCGCCGGTTGCGATCCATGATGCGCGCCGAGAGCGGCACCGCTATCGGTCCGTTCGTCGAGCCGCAAACCTATGTCAAGCTGCGCGAGACCGCGCTGACCGGCAATGCGGCATTCTTCCAGACAGCGCTCGCCGATGCGCTCGAAGTCGATTTTTCAACGGCGCGGACGCTCACCACGAGCCAAAATTACACACCGCTGCTGGCCGCCTTGCGCGCGCTCGACCTCAGCGAAGACAAGGCGTTCCTGATCACGGCCACCATCTATCCGACCGAGTTTCCGCACCCGCAGGCGATCCGCATCTTCCTCGACCGCTACCGCCTGCTGCACCGCGACGCGGCGTTGGACAGGCTCCGCGGCTGGAAGGCCGACACCGTGTCGAAAATCGTTCGCAAGCCCGGGCGCGTCGCCGCAAACGCCGACCTGCGCAAGCCGAACAGCGCCGATGTTGCCGCTGTCCCAAAGGCGCGTCGCGTCTGAAAAGTTACGGCAACTTGACCGAGATAAGCTCCTCAACGGGAATGGCGCCCGCCTCGACCTCGACCACCCAGATATCGGGATCGAATTTCTTCTCGCGCTCCAGCCGCGCGTCGAAGATGGCGGCATCGTCGCCCTCGCCGAGAAGGCTGAAGAAACGGTCGTCCGGCCTGGCCGAATCGTAGCTCGTCTGCGGCGCCGGCCCGAACAGCGCCATCTCCCCCAGCCTGCCCCGCGCCAGCACGAAAACCGCGCCGGCTTCCGTCGCGCCGCGCTTGACCACGGCGGCAAAGCCGCCGGCGCTGAAAACCCGACGCAACAGCGCCGATACCCACAGGTCGGTGGTTACCCGCATGGAGAATTCCTGGCCATGCGGCGGTCCTTACAGCATTGGCCGGAAGACTGTAACCGGTCTTTGCCGAGCGACCGGCGTGCGGCCGTCACGACCCTCATTTGGTCAGGCCGATCTCGCGCATCTTGACGTAGACGATCTCGTCGGGCTCGCCGGTCTCGGGCAGGCCGAAAAGCGCCTGGAATTCCTTGATCGCGGCCTTGGTGCGTGCGCCGACGACGCCGTCCAATTGCATGTCGTCATTGCCGAAAGCTTTCAGTCCGGCCTGGATCTTGACGATGCGGGGATCAGGTGCCGCCGCATTTGCCGGTGCGGACGCTGGAATGGCGGCTGGAACAGCGGCCGTTTCGACCGGCCGCGGCACGGGATGCGGCACCACGGCCGCGGTCGTCGGCGTGGCACCCAGTTGATCCAGCAGAATGCTGTCGATCTCGCCGGAGGCATTCAATCCGACCTTCTGCTGATAGGCCTGGATGGCCTTGCGCGTATTCGGTCCGGGAATGCCGTCGACGGTGCCGGAATAGAAATCGAGATCCTTCAATATGCCCTGGACCTGCTCGACGACCGGGTCGCTCTTGATCGGCGCAGCCGCCGGACGCACGATGTTGATGGTGGTTTCGGGCTCGTCGCTGTCCGCCCGGGGAAAGCGCTCGATGCTCCTGGTGACGAAAAACGCGCCGGCGTGCGGAAAGGGCTGGTACCAAAGAGCGTTCGCCGAGACGTAGAACAGCGTCACCAGGAATGCGGTGGAGCCGCCGACCACAACTGGATTGCGCGAGATCAGGCTGCCCAGAGCCATCGCTCCGTGCTCGAAGGCATTGCCGCGGCGTTTGACCGCCTTAGGCTGTTTTGCGGAGCGACCCATTGCTCTCCCCTTTGCCACCGTCCGCTCTGGCTTTGGCCGCGGACATCGGCACCACGCCGGTCTTCTCCGCCGAGTGGCCCGTCGGGCCGTTCACGGGAAGGCTGATCGTTACCGTGGTGCCCTCGCCCGGCATGCTTTCGATCGACATGGTGCCGTCGTGCAGCGCCACCAGCCCCTTCACCAGCGAAAGCCCGAGCCCGGTGCCTTCGAACCGGCGGGTATAGTCGTTCTGTATCTGCATGAACGGCTTGCCGAGATTGGCAAAATCTTCCTCGGCGATGCCAATGCCGGTGTCCCGGACCCAGAAATGCAGCCGCGAGCCGATCCGCTTGGCGCCGATGACGACGTTGCCGCCTTCGGGCGTGAACTTGATCGCGTTGGAGACGAGATTGATCAGGATCTGCTGCACGGCGCGACGGTCGGCATTTATTTCACCTGCGTCCGGCGCGATCTGGGCCTGCAGATCAATGGCTTTTGCCTCGGCTTGCAGGCGCATCATCGACTGGCACATCTCGACCGCTTCGCGGAAGCGGAACGGTTCCGGTTCGGTCGCATAGGCGCCCGATTCGATCCGCGATACGTCGAGTATCGAGGTGACGACGGCAAGCAGGTGCTGGCCCGAATCCCGTACCAAGCCGACATATTCCTTCTGGCGCGGATCCTTGAAGGTGCCGAACATCTCGTGCAGCAGCATGTCCGAAAAACCGATGATGGCATTGAGCGGGGTGCGCAGCTCGTGGCTGACGACGGCAAGGAAGCGTCCTTTCGCCACCTCGGCCGAGGCAGCCGCTTCATTGGCGGCGGCAAGCTCCTGGCGCAGTCCGGCCAGTTCATCATTCTCGCGCAGAACGAGCGTGAAGACAGTCTCCTGCCCCGGCGCGCGCATCATCTCGAGCGAGAACGGCCGGTAATTGTCGGCCGTCACGCCGCTGTTCTGCGGCAGCCGGACGCGAAGGTCGAGCCGGCGCGACAGAGCGCCATCGCGCATATCGGCCAGCGCGCTGAGATACGGGACGCGGTCGGACAGATGGATGCGATCGAAAAGCCCGGCGCCGAAAAGCAACTCCGGCGGCAGCCTCAGCATGGTGCGCGCCTTGGTCGAGGCGTCCAGAACCTCGCCATGCGCCGCTATTCGCAGCACGACAGCGTCGATCAGGTCTTCGAGCCGGTCGCTGCCGGCAGGATCGAGCTGTGCGTTGGCGGCGCCACGAAGTGGAGCGACACGCGGAAAGAGCGTGAGCGCCCAGGCCAGTGGTACCAGCCAGTGCCATGCGGCGATTTCGGTCTGGCCGAGCGGCAAGACGGAACCGGCGAAAGGCTGCAGCAAGACTGCGACAAGGGCCGATATGGCGCCCCAGATCACGGCACGGCGCGACTGGCCGATCCACCAGGCTTCAAACGGCAGCGCCACCGCAAGCACGGCAACCGGCGAGGCCACACCGCCGGCGGCAGCGACAAGGGCACCCAGGGCAACACTGCTCACGACCAAGGCTAGTTGGCCGGCCAGGGTGATCTTACCCGATGCAGCCACCAGCAGGGCGGCGAACCAGCAAAGGCCGAACGCGGCAAAGATCGCAGCCACAGTCACGGCCGCGCCCATGCCCGACGTGACCAGCGTCACCGCTGCACCTGCGCTGAAGAACGGAGCCGCCAGCATGACGCCAATGAACCGGCTGTGGCGGCGGCGGTCGTCCTGGCCGAGGACGGACGGATGAACCATCCGTTCGCAACCGGCGGCTATCGCGCCCGGCAACTCGGCGTATCTGGCCTTGATCGCACTCAACTCAACGCACCCGGTCGTGAACGGCCCTGCTTTGCAGGTGGCTTTTGTCGATCCGAAACTCGCATCCAGCGTTTAAGGAATGGATAAGGCTGGGCCGATCGTCCCCCGGCCGGCTGCAAATATCGGGATACCGGCGGCGAAAAACCGGGGCAATTGCCGCCATAGTAAACGGAGCGTTATCCGGACCGCCCGCGCCTGGACTTGGGCCGAGGGCATCAAACTGTCGCCGGGTCAAAAAACGAGCAGGAAAAACAACAGGTTGGATGGTTACCCTTTGCTGAATAAAATCTAAGTCGTTCGAGGCAAATGAATTTCAAAACGCTTCGTTTCGAATCTGCCTAAAATTTGAGGAAAACTGTTGCTTTCGGGACAAGCCGTCCTTTGCGCGTCCGTGCCAATATCGCCGTACAGGGGTCGTGCGGTTCGGATGCATGACCGTCATAAAGGACAGACAGATGGGCTTTCTGATAAGAGCTGCTTTCTGGTTTTCGCTGGTGCTTCTGGCGCTGCCGCTGGGTGTCGGCTCCGATGATGCGGGCCGCGAAAGCGTCGGGCCGCTCCAGGCGCTGTTTGCCGCGCGCGAAGCCGTCGGCGACATCGCCGGCATCTGCGAGCGCAAGCCGGACGTCTGCGAGACCGGCAAATCGGCAATGCACACCATCACCGCCCGGGCAAAGGAGACCGCCAAGATCGCGGCCGCCATGCTGGACGACAAGGCCGCTGAACCCGATACGGTGACGACCACCGGCAGCGTGCCCGAGGAAATCGTCTTGCCGGCGAAAGTCGATTTGCCGGCGAAAGTGCACTTGCCGGCAAAGAACTGAGACTGTTTCGGCCGAATCCATCGCTAAACCGCAGGGCGCCCCGCTCTCGGCGCCTGCGGCGTTTCTCCTCTTTTTCCGTGACGCGGCCGCGCCGGATGACTATATCCGGGGAAATGACCACGACGATCCAGACCATCCGCGACGACTTTTCCCTGCTCGACGAGTGGGAAGACCGCTATCGGTATGTGATTGAACTGGGTGAAGCGCTGCCGCCATTTCCCGACGAGCAACGCATACAAGCCAACAAGGTGCCCGGCTGCGTCAGCCAGGTCTGGCTGACCACCGAGCAAGGCGAGGGTGCCAATCCCGTTATCACCTTCAAGGGCGATTCCGACGCCCATATCGTGCGCGGCCTGGTTGCCATCATGCTGGCGCTGTTTTCGGGACGGCCCGCCAGCGAAATCCAGAGGACCGACGCAGAGGCAACGCTAAAGGCACTCGGACTTGACGAGCACCTGTCGCCGCAGCGCGCCAATGGTCTTCGCTCGATGGTCAAGCGTATCAAGCGTGACGCCGAGGCGGCGCTGAAGCAGACCGCCTGACCGGACGGCAATTACCGGCAGTATGAAGAACTGGCGGCCCGAGCTTGGTCTCCCCACAATACAAAACGGCGCCCGAAGGCGCCGCTTGAGTGTCAAACCGGAAGAGCCGCTTGTCAGCGTCCCTTGCGCTTGCGACCGAGACCCATCTTCTTGGCGAGCTGCGAACGGGCGGCCGCATAATTGGGCGCAACCATCGGATAGCTCGGGTCCAGGTTCCACTTTTCGCGATACTGGTCGGGCGTCAGATCATAGTGGGTCATCAAGTGACGCTTGAGCGACTTGAACTTCTTGCCGTCTTCGAGACAGATGATGTAGTCGTCATGCACCGAACGCTTCGGATTTACCGCCGGCTTCTGCTTGTCGGCAGGCGGCTGCTCGGCGGCCCCGCCGACGCGCCCGAGAGCGGCATGGACATCGGCGATGAGGTTCGGCAATTCGCCGACCGGCACGGGATTGTTGCTGACATAGGCGGCCACCACATCGGCGGTGAGCTCGATCAGCGCGTCACTGTTTCTGGAAGGTGTTTCGGTAATATCCATGGCGTTCAGGCCCCAACGAGAATTGTTTCTGTTTGCGCCCGTTTCGATAGTTGGGCATCGCGCGAACTTGTGCAGGAAAAAGCCTCCGCGATTCGCGTCGCGGCATCTTAATGGGCCTGAGCGTCAAGTAAGTCAATTCGCTTCTTGCGCTCTATTCAGCGATACAAGTCAAATCTTTCATATTCAGCTTCACTCTTTCGTGCAGAGTGTAACTTTGCCGTTTTTTCTGGTCAGACCAGCATCGACTGACGCCGCGGCAAGCAGCCATTACACAGACGGCAGCAGGTAAATAGAGCTCAATGCTTGATCCTGCCGGCAGCATTACAGCCTGGCCGATCGGCGGATTCAGTAAAATCATAGGTTGCGAAGGGTTACTGTTGCTCGTGAGCCGTCGGCCGGAGCGGCGTGCTGCGTCACTGAAACGGGGTGATGTATTTTCCGTAGACCCAGCCGGTGACGAACTGGCCGCTCTGTGCCGGATCGTGCCAGACTTCGCACCAGCGATGGCGGATCTTCTGTTTCTGCTGCCAGTAGGTTTGGCTGGTCATGTCGAGCAGGTTTATCCCACCGGTGCATTTGCCGGTCATCTGCAGAACCGTCCCGTTGGGATAGGCGGCCTGCTTCTGCGAAGTTCCTGAAGGATATTTGCGCACATTGAGCGTGTCGCCGAACGGCACATTGGCCACTTGCCAAGCCGCAAAGGCAGTTGCATGAGATTGACCGGCATTGGCCAGGGTCATCGCAGCGACGGCGAGGGCCGCGGCAGTCCGAGAAAAAATATTCATTGTCCTCTCCTCCAGCCCGTCCTCTTGAGCCACCACGACAATAGATCGTAGCCCTTGAACCCGCGCTGATCGGCGTGTTCATTCGCCATTCAAGTAGCTTCCACAGCGAGACGCAATGACCAGAACTCCAGTGTTTCCGACCGCCACCCCGCCACAGCCGGAGAAGCGGCCGATCTTCGACACGCATCACGGCATGACGCGGACGGACGACTATGCCTGGCTGAGGACCGTGAATTGGCAAGAGATGTTCAGGGATCCGTCCCTGCTCGACGGCGAGATCCGCGCCCACCTGGAAGCCGAGAACGCTTATCAGGCGGCGCTGATGGCCGATACAGCCCGGCTGCAGAAGCAGCTTTTCGCGGAAATGAAGGGACGTATCAAGGAAGACGATTCTTCCGTGCCGATGAAGGACGGGCCCTACGCCTACGGCTCCTCCTTCAAGCTTGGCGGCCAGCAGCCGCGTTATTTCCGTACCTCGCGCGACGGCGGCGACAAGCAGATCTTGCTCGACGGCGATGCCGAGGCCGAGGGCAAGCCCTATTTCCGCCTGGGCGGCGTCGATCATTCGGACGACCACCGCAAACTGCTCTGGGCCTTCGACGACAAGGGTTCCGAATTCTACACGCTGCGCGTCCGCGATCTCGCCGGCGGCAACGATCTGGCGGACAGGGTCCCGGACACCGGCGGCGGCGGTGTGTGGGATGCCGGTAATGACGGTTTTTTCTACACCCGCCTCGACCCCAACCACCGTCCCTCCAAAGTGCTGTTCCATGCGCTTGGCGATGGTCCTGAAAACGACCGGCTGATCTATGAGGAAACCGATCCGGGCTTCTTCATGGATGTCGGCGGCACACGCTCCAACGAGTGGATCATGATCGGAATCAACGACCATGAGACGTCGGAATACCGCATCATGATCGCCAACGACCCGTTCGTAGAGCCGAAGCTGGTTGCAGCGCGCGAAACCGGCTTGCAGTACGACCTAGAGGAAGGCGGCGACGTCTTCTTCATCCTCACCAATGCCGACGGCGCCAAGGACTTCAAGATCATGACGGCGCCGGCCGATGATCCGGTGCGCGCCAACTGGCAGGAACTGGTGCCGCACGAAGCGGGCCGGCTGATCCTTTCGGTAATCGGCTTCAAGGACCACATGGTCCGGCTCGAGCGCAAGGAAGGCCTGCCACGCATCGTCGTGCGCGATCGCACGAGCGGCGAGGAGCACCTGATCTCCTTCGACGAGGAAGCCTTCTCGCTCGGCCTGTCCGGCTCCTACGAATACGACACCGAAATCATGCGCTTTTCCTATTCGTCGATGACGACGCCGGCGCAGGTCTTCGATTACAGCATGCGCACCCGCGAGCGCGTGCTGCTCAAGACCCAGGAAGTGCCGTCCGGCCACGACCCGGAGCACTATGTCACGCGCCGGCTGATGGCGCCTGCCGCCGACGGCGAACTGGTGCCGATCTCGCTCCTCCACCACCGCGACACGCCGCTCGACGGATCGGCGCCTTGCCTGCTTTACGGCTATGGCTCTTACGGCATAGCGGTGCCGGCCGCGTTCAACACCAATTTGTTTTCGCTGGTCGACCGCGGCTTTGTCTACGCGATTGCCCATGTCCGCGGCGGCAAGGACAAGGGCTATGGCTGGTACGACGACGGCAAGCGGGCGAACAAGATGAATACGTTCACCGATTTTGTCGCTGCCGCCCACCACCTCGTCGCCGAACGCTACACGCAGCATGACCGCATCGTCGCGCAAGGCGGCTCGGCCGGCGGCATGCTGATGGGCGCGGTCGCCAACATGGCGCCGCAATGCTTCGGCGGCATCGTCGCCGAGGTTCCCTTCGTCGACGTGCTCACCACCATGCTCGACGCAAGCTTGCCGCTGACGCCGCCGGAATGGCCGGAATGGGGCAACCCGATCGCTTCGGCGGAGGATTACCGGACCATCGCCGCCTACTCGCCCTACGACAATGTCGCCGCACTCGACTATCCACCGATCCTGGCGCTGGCCGGCCTGACCGACCCGCGCGTCACCTATTGGGAGCCGGCCAAATGGGTGGCGCGGTTGCGCGACCGCAAGACAGGGGGGAATCCGGTTCTGTTCAAGATCAACATGGATTCAGGCCACGCCGGCGCCTCCGGCCGGTTTTCCAGGCTGGAGGAAATCGCGTTCACCTATGCCTTCGCGCTCAAGGTAACAGGCAAGGCCGAACCAGCCGCGTGAAGTCGGGGGAGAGCGGTCATTGCCTTCCGTTCCGAGACGTGGCTTTCATTCGCGGTAAGAGTTGCGGAGACGCCCACCAATGATCGATCTCGCCACATTGATTGCGTATGTCGCGGTTGTGCTTGGCTTTGTCTTCATCCCCGGTCCGGCCACCCTTCTGACCGTGGCGCGGGCCACCAGTTCCGGAACCAGGGTTGGCATCGCGACCGGCGCGGGGATCGCGGCCGGCGACGTGGTTCACACCTTCATGGCGATCGTCGGCATTTCGGCGATCATTGCCACGTCGGCGGCGCTTTTCAGCATCGTGAAGTACATCGGCGCAGCCTACCTCATTTATCTCGGCATTCGCGCGATCATCGAGAAAACGCCTGCCTATCCGGCCGCCGGCGCACTTGCGATCCCCGCTACCAAAGCATTTCGGCAGGCTGTTTGACCGAGGTTCTCAACCCCAAGACCGCGCTTTTCTTCCTTGCATTTCTTCCGCAGTTCGTGCGGCCTGAAAACGGATCGGTGATGCTTCAACTGGCGACATTGGGCGTGATCTTTGTTCTGTTGGGCCTCATCAGCACGCTGGTTTTCGCCGTGGGTGCGGGTGGCCTCGGTGCATTCCTGCGCCGAAACCCGACGGTGCTGAGATGGCAAGGCAAGGCTGTCGGCGGCATCTATTGCGCCTTGGGCATCCGGCTGGCGCTGCAACAGCGCTAGGACCTCGACAGGCGACGCCGTATGAGGCTTCGGATAATGGGCAGGCACAGCTGATTTTCCGCTCGCAATTGCAAAGGCCGCGCGCTACCCAGTGCGCGGCTTTTCACAGCCGCGCCAACACACAATCACCCAGGGATCTGCCATGTTGCTCGTCGATGTCTATCTCGACAAATCGCCCATCCAGGGCATCGGCGTCTTTGCCAAAAACCACATTGCCCGCGGCACGCTGGTCTGGAAGCTCGACCCGAAATACGACCGGCGCATCGAGGTGGAGACCTACGAGCGGGAAACCGGGCCGGTCAAAACCTATCTCGACCGCTACGCCTATCCGGACCGGCGCGACCCGAATTACATCGTCTTCGAAGCCGACGATGCGCGCTACATGAACCATGCCGACAGCCCGAATTGCGACGTCTCGCAGCCGGAGGAGACCTATGCCTTGCGCGACATTGCGCCCGGCGAGGAAATGACCTGCGACTACAATCACTTCTTCGAAACCGGCTTCGACTTCCTCGGCGACCGCTGACCCAACGGCCCGTCAGCTCGCCGGCTTCTTGCGCGCCGGATAGCCGTTGGGATGCGGCGGCACGGCTTTCAGATAGGCGGCGATCGCCGCGCGGTCCTCCCGGGTCAGCACGGCCATGTTCCGTTGCACGTCGACCATCGCGCCGCCGACCGTATCGAAGTCCGGCGTGAAGCCGGTTTCGAGATAGTTGGCGATGTCGGCTTCCGACCAGTCGGCGATGCCGCCCTCGCCCGACGTGATGTTGGGCACGATGCCGCTGCCTTCCGCGGCCGCGGCGCCTGCCAGCCACTGGCTCTTCCTGGTACCGCCGGTAAGGTCCCGCGGCGTGTGGCATTCGCCGCAATGGCCGGGGCCTTCGACCAAATAGCGGCCGGCCTGCACCGGCTGCGGCGTGCCTTCGGGAAAGGAAACGACCGGCTTGTCGCTCAGATAGAGCAATTTCCACAGACCAAGGCCGCGTCGGACGTTGAAGGGAAACCCCAGCGAATTGGCGGGTGCCTTGCCGGCGACCGCGGGCAAGGTCTTCAGGAACGCATAGAGATCGGCAATGTCGGCCGGCTTCATGCGCGCGTATGAAATATAGGGAAATGCTGGATAAAGATGCTCGCCCGACGGCGACACGCCCTTCAGCATGGCGTTGGCAAAGTCTTCGACCGACCAGGCGCCGATGCCGTCCTTGGTATCCTGCGAGATATTCGGCGGCACGAAGGTGCCGAATGGCGTCTTGAGCTCGAGGCCGCCGACCAGCTGAAGGCGAGCGTCGCCTTGCGAGCCAGGCTTGGCATGACAGGATGTGCAGCCGCCAGCGTAGAAGATGCGCTTGCCCCTGTCAGCGTCACCGGGGCCAAGCTGCGCCAGCGTGGCGGCACCGAGCCTGACCGGAGCCGACAGGAACCAGCCGGCAATCGCGGCGACGCCGCCCAGAACGAGGGCGGCGCCGACGAGTTTCTTCAGCAAGGGCATTGCCCGCTATCAGCCTTTTTTCACCCTGTAGCTTTGATGACAGTTGCCGCAGCCGCCGCCGATGGTGTTGAACTGTGCCTTCAACGCGTCGGCATCCGCAGGTGCCGCGGCGACCGCCGCCTTGACGTCGGCGAGGTACTTGCCTTCAGCCGTCTTGAAGCCGGCCATGTCCTGCCAGATCTTGGGAGACGCCGTGGTGTCGCCGATGTCGCTGCCCGCCGGGAACAGCGCGTCGACGCCGGCATGGAATTTCTCGGCATTGGCCTGCAGTGCCTGCAACGCCGTCAGCACCGAAGCTGCGTCGTAGGGCGTCTCGCCCTTGACCACTTTCGACAAGCCGGCGGCGATCTTGCCACGTTCCTTCATCAGGGCCTGCCGGTCAGCGACCGGGTCGGCAAATGCCGCCGAACCGGCGAAGGCGAGCATCGAGATGGCGAGGATAAGCTTTCTCATTCACTTGGCTCCATGTTGAAGGCAATTCAGGGTGCGGTCCCACCCCGATGACAAACGGCAAGGATGGCTTAAAAATTCCGACGCTTCGCCTCACGCTTGCGTGAAATTTTTGCAACTGTCGTTCTGATGCTGAAAAAGAAAAGCCCCGGTTCTGCCGGGGCTTTCTGGAACGGATCAGGCCTTTTCGTAGAGTTCGAGCACATAGTCCCAGTTGATGAGACTGTCGACGAAGGCTTCGAGATATTTCGGCCGGGCGTTGCGATAATCGATGTAGTAGGAATGTTCCCAGACATCGACGCCAAGGATCGGCGTCGCGCCATGGACGAGCGGGTTCTCGCCATTCGGCGTCTTCGAGATCGCCAGCTTGCCGTCCTTGACCGAGACCCAGGCCCAGCCCGAACCGAACTGGGTGGTGCCGGCGGCGATGAAGTCGGCCTTGAACTTGTCGTAGCCGCCAAGATCGCTGTCGACCGCTTTTTGCAAGGCGCCCGGCAGCTTGTTGCCGCCGCCGCCCTTCTTCATCCATTTCCAGAAATGGATATGATTGTAGTGCTGGGCGGCATTGTTGAAGAGCCCCGCATTCTTGCCAAAGGACTGTTTGACGGCCTCTTCGACCGACAAATCGCCCAGGCCCGCCTCGGCGGCCAGCTTGTTGCCGTTGTCGACGTAGGCCTTGTGGTGCTTGTCGTGATGATATTCCAGCGTTTCCTTGGACATATAAGGCTGCAAAGCCTCGTAATCATAGGGCAAGGCGGGCAATTCAAAAGCCATCGGTCGTACTCCCTCGTGGAAAAATCCGGTGTCGATACCGGACTAACATAGGACTGGATTGGTCTGGAACAACTCCGGAAACGAAGCGCCGGGCCGCTTTTTAGCGGGTCAGCCGGGCGAAGTCGAATGCGCCCATTCCCAATAGAGTTCGCGCGCCTTCTTGGCCACCGGCCCGGGCTGCAGATTGCGATCCTCGATACGGGTGACCGGCACGACTTTCGAGTGGTTTCCGGTCGAGAAGATTTCGTCCGCCTCCAGGAAATCGCGGATCGACAGCGTCTTTTCCGTCGTCGTGAAACCGTACTCGCCAAGCAGGGCCATGGTGCGCGCGCGAGTGATGCCGGACAGGAAGGTGCCGTTCGGCGCCGGCGTCAGGACATGGCCGTCCTTGACCAGGAAAATATTCGAGGTCCCGGTCTCGGCGACATTGCCCAGCATGTCGAGCACGAGCGCATTGTCGAAGCCGCGCATCTTGGCTTCGAGGATGGCCCTGCCGTTGTTGGGATAAAGGCAGCCGGCCTTGGCGTTAGTCGGCATGGTTTCGATTGTCGGGCGGCGGAACGGCGACACCGTCACCGAAAAACCCGCTGGCGAGATCATCGGCGATTCATAGAGGCAAAGGCAGAAACGCGTCGAGGCCGGGTCGGCCGGCACGCCCATATAGCCGCCATGCTCGGCCCAATACATCGGCCTGATGTAGACCGCTGTGTTGCCGTCGAACTTCTTCAGCCCGTCCCAGGTCAGGCCGACGATCTTGTCGGTGCTCATCGTCGGTTTCAGGCCGAGCGCGATCGCCGAGGCGTTCACCCTTGCTGCATGGCGATCGAGGTCGGGAGCGACGCCCTCGAACCAACGGGCGCCGTCGAACACGCTGGTGCCGAGCCACATGGCATGGCTGCGCGGCCCGAGGATGGCGACGTTGCCCTCATACCAGTCGCCGTCGACGAAGGTCCATGTCGCGGATTGCGCCGCAGTCGCCAGTGTCATTGCCAGGTTCCGTTCGATGCTTGTTGCGGCGCATTGGAAGATGCTTTGGCGGCCGCCGTCAACCGGTTTGGCTGAGATTTGTTGAGGCCAGCGGGCTGGCGGACTGCAATCAGCGCTTGCGCCTTGCCTTGCGCAGCCTCAAAACTGTCGCATGCACCATGCAGCTTACGTTTTCGACGCCTATGGCACGCTGTTCGACGTGCACGCGGCCGTGCGCCGTCACGCCGACCAGATCGGGCCGGACGGCCAGTTGCTGTCCGAGATCTGGCGCGCAAAGCAGCTGGAATATTCCTGGGTGCGGACGCTGATGGGGGCCTATGCCGATTTCTGGCAGCTCACCGAGCAGGCACTCGATTTCGCCCTGCGCAAGGTTCCGTCCGCCGATGCCGGGCTGAAGGCGAAGTTGCTCGAGGCCTATTGGCGGCTGGACTGCTATCCGGAGGTGCCGGCCGTGCTCAAGGCGCTCAAGGCATCGGGGGCAAGGCTGGCGATCCTGTCCAACGGTTCGCCTGAAATGCTGGAGGCGGCCGTCAAGTCCGCCGCGCTCGACCAGGTCCTGGACGACGTCTTTTCCGTCGACAGCGTCAGGCGCTTCAAGACCGACCCGTCGGTCTACGACATAGTCACCACGGGCTGGCGCCTCTATCCAGGCGCTGTCTCTTTCCAGTCCTCCAACCGCTGGGACGTTGCCGGCGCCACCAAATTCGGCTTCCGGACGGTGTGGATCAACCGCGCCAATCACCCAGAGGAATACCGGGATTTCCCACCGGCCCTGATCCTGCCGTCCCTTGAAGGTCTGGTTGCCGCGGTTTGACACCGGAAATGTTGCGTCGGCGCAACAGTGGCGATCCAGTCACAGCTTTGCCTTTGTTTGTCCACCCTGCGGCCAGAATTGGAACCGCCTATCGCGCCGAGCATTGCTCGAGCACCTGCGCACAACCGGACGCATTCATGCTTTGTTGCGATTTGAGACTTAAAAAAGGCAATCATGTTCACACCTCCATCGTCCTCTCTGCGCCTTAGCCGTCGCGGTTTCCTCAACGCCGCAGCCCTTGGCGCCGCCTCGGTCGCGGTCTCCAGTTGCACCACGCTGTCGCAACAGCCGGTCGAGCCACCGCCGCCGACCTATGTCGAGCCGGCGCTCGGCGACTATATGACGATGTATGGGCCGATGTCTGATGGCGGCTTCGAGCTGCCGGCCATACCGGTCGACAAAATCGACCCGCAGTTCCTGCGCCAGATCGTGGACGATCCGACCGGGCAGCAGCCGGGCACCATCGTCGTCGACACCACCAATCACTTCCTCTACTTGGTGCGCCCGGGCGGCCAGGCTATCCGCTACGGCGTCGGCCTCGGCCGCGCCGGCTTCGAATGGTCGGGCGATGCCGTGGTCCAATGGAAGCAGAAATGGCCGAAATGGACGCCGCCGGATGAAATGATCTCCCGGCAGCCGGAGTTGAAGCCGTACAGCGCCGATAATGGCGGCATGCCCGGCGGGCTCAAGAACCCGCTTGGCGCGCGGGCGCTCTATCTCTTCCAGGGCAACCAGGACACGCTCTACCGCTTGCACGGTTCGCCGGAATGGCGGTCGATCGGCAAGTCGGTGTCGTCGGGCTGTGTTCGCCTGATGAACCAGGACATTATCGATCTCTACGACCGTGTGCCGAACAAGACCCCGGTCGTGGTGACGGCCGATATCGGCCAGCCGATGGTGGCGACCGCAAACCGCAAAGCCATTCCGATCGACGCCGGCGTGCCGGAAGGATCGATCCTGCTCGGCCCGGTCAAGGCGATCACAGACTCGATCTTCTGAGCTGACGGAAGCACGGGGGCGGGATATTCCTCGCTCCTGCTGGTTTTGCTGCGCGTCGGCTTGCCGGTGCCGGCGCCCGCCTTCAGGTGCGGTCCTTACGCCGAGCAGCGGATTTTGCCGCGCTCTGTGCAGACGCCGCCGGTGGACAGCTCATGATCCAAATCCGTCTTCGGCAGGCCGAGCGTTCGGATCACCGCTTTGCGCCTAATCTCGGCCGTATAGATTCGCTTTGCCGTTTCCTGAAAGCTGACGTCGCAGGCGACCGCGCTGGAGGTCGTGGTGGCGCCAGGAGCTGCCATTCCCGGCGCTTCTCCAAAACTGACCTTCGCGCTACGGCTTGAGTCGGCCCTTCTCTGCCCCTCCTGCGGAGCAGTCCTACGGCAAGCCGTGACCCGAAAGCGGACTTGCGAGCCGCCGCCGAGCGTCATCTTCCTTCAAGAAAGAACCTTGCCGAGGAAAGCACGCATCACGCCGTTGAATTGCTCTGGTCTTTGCAGGGGTGCGAAGTGGCTCACGCCGGACAGGATGATCAATTCCGCTGCCGGAATGCTCCGCGCGAGATATGCGGCATGTTCGGGCTTGATGAACTCGTCGTGCTCGCTTTGCACGATCGCAACGGGCACATGGACATGGGTCAAGTCGCCTGCAGAATAGTTAGGTTCGCTCTTCATCATCTTGCCGACCGCTTCGACAAATACATTGAATTGGTCCGGCGTGGCCGATTGGTCGGCATAGTCCTTGGCGTGCCGTCTGAAACACCGGTCGACGGTCGGAGTGGGCTCGAATTCCTTTGTGCCGCTGGGGTCCATGTTGCAGCCAAAGAAGAATACACCGGCAACCCGCTCGGGTGCGTTCATTGCGAGGATTAAAGCGATGCACGCGCCGTCGCTCCAGCCCACAACGGCCGTCTTTTCCAACTGCAGCGCGTCCATCACGGCGAGCACGTCGGATGCCATCAACTCATATGTAAAAGGCCGCTGATCGCGCGTGCTGCGGCCGTGGCCGCGGCTATCAATGAGCACGGCGCGATAGCCAGAGCTGACCAGCGTTGAAACTTGATAGCCCCAATTACCGCTATGGCCGAGGCCACCATGCAGCAGGATCACGGGAGAGCCGGACCCGTATGTCGCGTACCAAATTCGAGCGCCGTCGTGATCCACGAAGCCCTGATCGCTCGTAACGGGCAGAGGCGCAGCGCCATGGGCCTCGAAATTCTTGAGGTCGTCGTCGTGTGATTCCATGCTGATGTGACTCCAAGTAAACAGAAAGGCCTGCAAACTGCCGCTGATGCAGATCAAACCAACCGCTGACAGGAGCCAGTTGCCCAAGCGACATAACACCGAGCGACTAACTGGATCAATGTCCGCTTCTGTGCGCGCTTGCGTCATTCGTGTGTCTGCTGGGAATGACGCATTCCCACCCCAGCCAGTCCTTCGCCGTCGATTTCGGTCGTTCGGTAGCTTAGGGTTCTTGAACGAACGGACGCGCTTAAAGCGACTTTCATGGCGCTCCTTCAAGCTGCCTTTCGCGCATCGGCCGGAGTCGACCTTGGCGGAAATTCGAACCAAGACACTACCGCCGCGGTGCGTCCGTCTGGCGGACGTGGGCGCCGGAAGCATTTTCGTCGCCGCCTATCTGTTGGTGTAGATCGGCCCCCGCGTCGTCACGCCGGGAAAGACGATGCGCCGAGGCTTGTCATCATTTGGAAGTTCTTCGATGCACAGCGAAATCGCTTGCAGTTCTGCGAAGCGATTCGCAATTATCGCCGCAATCCACGTCCCACCTGGAGGCTCCCATGGCCGAGGTCCTGCTGTTCCACCACGCACAAGGGTTGACTCCCGGCGTGCGCGCGTTCGCTGACGACCTGCGGGCAGCCGGGCACACCGTGCATACGCCGGACCTGTTCGACGGACGCACATTCCAGAGTATTGACGAGGGTCTCGCCTACATCGGTGAGATCGGGTTCGACGACATGCGGGAGCGCGGCGTCCGCGTCGCCGGCGAACTGACCCCCGAGCTCGTTTACGCCGGATTCTCGTTCGGCGTGCTGCCGGCGCAGAAGCTCACACAGACACGACCCGGTGCCTGCGGAGCCCTGCTCTTCCACTCCTGTCTGCCGATTAGCGGCGAGTGGGCCTTCGGACCCTGGCCGGACGGCGTCCCGGTCCAGATCCACGGTATGGATAACGACCTGATCTTCGTCGGCGAGGGCGACATCGACGCCGCTCGCGAGATCGTGGAGAAGGTCGAGGACGCGGAGCTGTTCCTCTATCCCGGCGACCAGCACTACTTCGCCGACAGCTCGCTCCCGTCGTACGAGGCGGCTGCCAGCGCGCTGCTCACGCGGCGGGTGCTCGAGTTCTTGGACCGTGTCTAACCATGTCGGCGAGGGCCTTATTGAGGAGCAATGGCAGCTCTCGTCAAATCTCCCATAGGGTCGAAACCGCGATCACCACCCGCGGGTTCGTTCCCTGGAGGGCTTCCGGACGCCGGCCCCGGCGCACGGCACCTCCCAAAGAAGGCCGGCATCTGTAATCCTCCACAAGATCTGCCAAGGCATTTACTCGAGCAAGTGGCTGCTTTGGGGTCTCGGTGCTGGTTGCCGTGAATGTCAGCTATCAGGCAGCGTAATATGCTGATGAAGGGCGGGTCAGGGTCAGGTCACGACGATGTTCGCGACGACCTGAATGTCGGCTCTCGTGTATCCCAGCCTAAGGCGGCCTGTCCGCAATCGGCCCAAAGGCCGCAGGCTGCAATGCCCGCATGTCGGTCGCTGAAGGGGCGGTAGCCGCATCCCAGAGGCGGACACTAGAGCGAGCAGGCGGGGTGGCATGTTCACTCCCAAGTCTCGGGCGCATCCCGGAGGCTCTTTACCTTATCCGCCAAATAGACGGGAGCATAGCCGCCGCCCGCTGTCCTCCAGATCTGGCTACTGGCGCTTGATGCCAAGACAGCATTTGTCAAACTCGGTGGCCCGATGCTCCCTCACCGCCCCCTGGCCAAACTCCCCAGAATACCCCGCACGATCGCCCGTCCGACCGACGAGCCGACCGAGCGCACCACGGATTTGATCGCCGCCTCCGCCACCGTCTGGCGGTTGGAAGGCCGCGGCGCGCGGCGGCCGCCAGCTGGCTGGGGATCGTCATTGCCGAAGCCGGGAATGGTCCAGCGCGAACGGCCGCTCTCCTGCTGCTGCGCTTGTGCCTCCTGGGCGTCCTTGGCCTTTTTTTGCAGCATCTCGAAAGCCGATTCGCGATCGACGGTCTGGTCGTACTGTCCCGAAACCGGGCTCTCAGTGATCAGCTTGCGGCGCTCTTCGGGCGTGATCGGGCCAAGCCGCGAGGATGGCGGGCGGATCAGCGTGCGCTGTACCATGGACGGCACGCCCTTGGCTTCCAGCGTGGAGACGAGTGCCTCGCCGGTGCCGAGCTGCGTGATCACGGTTGCACAGTCGAAATCGGGATTGGGCCTGAACGTCTCGGCCGCCGTCTTGACGGCCTTCTGTTCGCGCGGCGTATAGGCACGCAGTGCGTGCTGCACGCGGTTGCCCAACTGCGCCAGCACCGTTTCAGGGATATCCAGCGGATTTTGCGTGACGAAATAAACGCCGACGCCCTTCGAACGGATCAGCCGGACCACCTGTTCGACGCGGTCGATCAGCACCTTCGGCGCGTCGTCGAACAGAAGATGCGCCTCGTCGAAGAAGAAGACCAGCTTCGGCTTGTCCGGGTCGCCGACCTCGGGCAGTTCCTCGAACAGTTCCGACATCAGCCACAGAAGGAACGTCGCATAGAGCCGCGGATTCATCATCAGTTTGTCGGCGGCGAGCACGCTGATGGCGCCGCGTCCATCGCGCGTGGTGCGCATGATGTCGGCGATCCGCAATGCCGGCTCGCCGAAGAAATTGGCAGCGCCCTGCTGCTCCAGGACCAGCAGCGTGCGCTGGATCGCGCCGACCGAAGGTTTCGTCACATTGCCGTAGCGGGCGCCGATCTCTTCGGCGCGGTCGGCGATGTTGGCAAGCAGTGACTGCAGGTCCTTCAAGTCGAGCAGCAAAAGGCCTTCCTCGTCGGCGATGCGGAAGGCGATGTTCATAATGCCTTCCTGCGCCTCGGAGAGGTTCATCAGCCGCGACAGAAGCAGCGGCCCCATCTCCGAGATGGTGGCGCGGATCGGGTGACCCTGCTCGCCGAACAGATCCCAGAAGATGACCGGAAATTCCTGGAACTCATAGGGATCGAGCTTGACCTGCTCGGCCCGCTTGACCAGAAAATCCTGCGCTGTGCCCATCATGGCGATACCCGACAGATCGCCCTTGATGTCGGCGCAGAATACCGGCACGCCGGCATTGGAGAAACCCTCGGCCAATATCTGCAGGGTCACCGTCTTGCCGGTGCCGGTCGCGCCGGTGACCAGGCCGTGACGATTGCCATATTGCAGCAAAAGCCGTTCCGGCCGCTGATAGCTGTCGTCCGGCTTGCGGCTGGCTCCCATGAAGATACTGGTGTCGTCGGCCATGTGTCCGGTCTCCGCAAACCTATAGGGTTGAATGCCCTGATCCCCTTGAAGAAAGGGAGGCCCGCCGCAGGTATAGTGAGGCCATTGCGCAGCGACAATGGGCATCGTCGAAAATGGCTTTTGGAGCTTGCGGAACCTGCCCATGTTTGGCAATCGGTTGACGGTCACCGTCACGGAAGGCGAGTTGCACGGCATGTGTGCTGCATTGTGATATGGGACCGGGGACCGTAGACTGACATAGTAGGCTGACACGGCCACTAGAACGAGGAGAACGGATGGGCGCCGGTGCCTTGACCCATGATGCCGACCTTCCGAGCGCCGACCGGCAACGATGGCTGGCGCTGGCGGAGAAGGCGCTGGCCGGCGGTTCCTTCGAGGAAAAGCTCGTCTCGCATACGGACGACGCCATCCGCATCGAGCCGCTCTACGAGCGTTCGGTGACCGTCGAGCCTGTCGTGCGCGCCAACCCGGGATCACCGTGGATCTTCAGCCAGCGTATCGACGATCCGGACATAGGCCGCGCCAGGGCGCAGGCGCTGGAAGACGTCGCGCAGGGTGCTACCGGACTGTCGCTTGTCTTCGAAGGCGCGCCGAACGCCTTCGGCTATGGCTTGCCGAGGACGGCCGAGGCGCTGGAGAGCGTGCTCGACGGCGTGCCGCTCAACCGCATCCAGATCCGCATCGATGCCCATCCCTGGAGCCGCGCCGTGGCCGACTGGCTGGTGGCGTTCTTGACCAAGCGCCGCTCCGACCCGGCAAAGCTCAACCTCTCCTTCGGCATCGATCCGGCGGCGATATTTGCCGGGACCGGCAGGCTGCGCATGTCGATCGAGGCTTTGCAGGCTTCGATGCCGCAGTCGCTGGCGCATTTCTTTTCGATGGGCGTGCCCGGCGTCCTGCTGGAAGCTGATGGGCGGGTGTTCCACAATGCCGGCGCCACCGAGGCGCAGGAGCTTGGCACCATGCTCGCCTCGGCAGTCTCCTATTTGAGGCTGTTCGAGAAGGCGCGCCAGCCGCTCGTCTACGCGGCGCCGCATATCGGTTTTGCGCTCAGCGTCGACCAGGACCAGTTCGTGTCGATGGCCAAGGTCAGGGCGTTGCGGAGACTGTGGGCGCGTGTCCAGGAGGCCTGCTCGATACCGCCCTCCACCGCCAGCATCCATGCCGAAACCTCCTTCAGGATGATGACGGCGGCCGACCCGGAAACCAACATCCTGCGCACCACCATCGCCGCTTTTGCCGCTGCCGCAGGCGGAGCGGATTCGATCGCCATCCTGCCGCACACCATCGCGCACGGCCTGCCCGCAGGTTTTGCCCGCCGCGTTGCCCGCAACGCGCAACTGATCATGGCCAATGAAAGCCACATCGACCACGTCGCCGATCCGGCTTGCGGTTCGGGCGCCGTCGAAGCCCTGACTGCGGAGCTCTGCGCGGCGGCCTGGCAGGAGTTCCAGCAGATCGAGGCGGAAGGCGGCGTGCTGTCCAGCCTCGAACAAGGCCACGTCCAGAGACGCGTGCAGGCAGCTTCCGCCCGCCGCAACGCTGCCTACCAGGCGGGCGAACGGGCGATCGTCGGCACGACGCTGCACCCGTCGAAAACCGAGCGTCCGGTCGAGACGCTGGCGGCGGAGCGGCGGCCAGCCTTCACCGAAGGCGTTGCGGTGTGCGAGCCGCTGTTTCCGATCCGCATCGATCAGTCGATCGGAGCCGTACCATGATCCCGGATTTCAGCCAGATCGGCTGGTCGCCGCCACGGCGGGCGCCGGTCGAGGTCAAAGGCCAGCGGATGACGCCGGAAGGCATCGCCGTCAAGCATCTCTACAACCAGGGCGATCTCAAGGGCTTGCCGCATCTCGATACCTATCCGGGCCTGCCGCCTTTCGTGCGCGGCCCCTATCCGACGATGTATGTCCAGCAACCCTGGACGATCCGGCAATATGCCGGCTTCTCGACGGCCGAAGAGTCCAACGCCTTCTACCGGCGCAACCTTGCCGCCGGCCAGAAAGGCCTGTCGGTCGCCTTCGATCTCGCCACGCATCGCGGCTACGACAGCGACCATCCGCGCGTCGCCGGCGATGTCGGCATGGCCGGCGTCGCCATCGATTCCATTCTCGACATGCGCCACCTGTTCGACGGCATCCCGCTGGATGAGATGACGGTATCGATGACGATGAATGGCGCGGTGCTGCCGATTATGGCGCTCTACATCGTGGCGGCGGAGGAACAGGGCGTCGCGCAGAAGGACCTCATTGGAACCATTCAGAACGACATCCTGAAAGAGTTCATGGTGCGCAACACCTACATCTATCCGCCCAAACCTTCGATGCGAATCGTGTCGGACATTTTTTCCTACACGTCGACGCATATGCCGAAGTTCAATTCGATCTCGATCTCCGGCTACCACATGCAGGAGGCGGGAGCGACGGCGGACCTCGAGCTCGCCTACACGATTGCCGACGGTATCGAATATGCCCGCGCCGGCGTCGCGGCCGGCCTCGACATCGACCGTTTCGCGCCGCGCCTCTCGTTTTTCTGGGCGATCGGCATGAATTTCTTCATGGAAGTCGCGAAGCTGAGAGCAGCGCGCCTTTTGTGGGCCAGCCTGATGCTGAAGAACTTTTCGCCGAAGGACGAGCGCTCGCTGTCGCTGCGCACCCATTGCCAGACTTCGGGCTGGTCGCTGACGGCGCAGGACCCCTACAACAACATCATCCGCACCATGATAGAGGCGATGGCGGCGACTCAAGGCCACACGCAGTCGCTGCACACCAATTCCTTCGACGAGGCAATGGCGCTGCCGACCGATCATTCGGCCCGCATCGCCCGCAACACACAGCTCATCCTGCAGAAGGAATCCGGCACGACCCGGAGCATCGACCCGTGGGGCGGCTCGGCCTATGTCGAGCGGCTGACGCATGATCTGGCGGCGCGCGCGCTCGCCCATATCGAGGAGGTCGAGAGCCTCGGGGGCATGGCCGCGGCGATCGAAAAGGGCCTACCGAAGCTGCGCATCGAAGAGGCTGCCGCGCGCACCCAGGCGCGCATCGATTCCGGCGAACAGATCGTGGTCGGCGTCAATGCCCACCGTCCCGGCACGGACATCGAAGTCGACGTGCTGAGGATCGACAACGCGGAAGTCAGGGCGCGGCAATTGTCGAAGCTGCAGCGGCTGAAAGGCACGCGTGACGTCGCCGCCGTCGAGAGCGCGCTCGATGCGCTGACCCGTGCTGCCGGGAGTAACGAAAACCTGCTGGAATTCGCCATCCGGGCGGCGCGCGCCAATGCCACGGTCGGCGAGATTTCGCTGGCGCTGGAAAAGGTCTTCGGCCGCCATGTCGCCTCGGTGCAGACGATCTCCGGCGTCTATCGCAACGCGCTTGGCGACAATCCGGTGGTCGACCGGTTGCAGGACAAGGTCGTAGCGTTCGAGGAGAAGTCCGGCGGCAAGCCGCGTATTCTGGTCGCCAAGATGGGGCAAGACGGCCATGATCGCGGCCAGAAAGTGATCGCCACCGCCTTTGCCGATCTCGGCTTCGACGTCACCGTTGGGCCGATGTTCCAGACGCCGGACGAGATCGCCAAGCTGGCGGTCGAGCATGACGTGCACATGGTCGGCGCCTCGTCGTTGGCGGCAGGCCATTTGACGCTCATTCCCGAACTCAAACAGGCGCTGAAGAAGCTCGGCCGCGACGACATGCTGATCGTCGCCGGCGGCGTCATTCCACCGAAGGATTACGATGCAGTCCGGCAGGCAGGCGCAGCGGAGATCTTCCCGCCCGGCACGGTCATCCCGGAAGCGGCGGAGCGGCTGATGGACCGGCTGCTGCAGGCGGGCTGACGCTTTGTTATAATGCCCGTTGCAACGACCGACACGCTGAGTTATAATCAGCGTTGCAACAGGATGTCTCACCATGAACACGACCATTCGCAAGATCGGCAATTCCGAAGGCGTGATCCTACCGAGGGAGCTTCTCGATCGTCTGAACCTGAAGGCCGGCGACCAGCTTCAAATCGTTGAAACAGGTGACGGTCTTGCGCTGAAGCCGGTGGACGACAGCTTCGAGCGGCAAATGAAAGCTGCCCGCGAGGTCATGGACAAATACAAGGTCGCGCTTCAGAAGCTCGCCGAATGAGCTGGGAGTTTCTGACGCGGCGTGCAGTCGAAGCGATGCACGCCGAGCAGTTGCGCCGACACGGCGGAGCACAAGGCTTGAGGGATGAAAATGCCATTGAATCGGCGCTCGCCCGTGCGGAGAACAAAGCCAACTACGGAGACCCGTCGGTTGAAGAACTCGCCGCCGTCTATGTCTTCGGCATCGCCCGAAATCATGCCTTTGTCGACGGCAACAAACGCACCGCCATTGTCGCTGCCGGCGCATTTCTGATTGTGAATGGTTATGCCCTGTCGGCCAATGACGGCATGCTTTACGAATTCGTCATGGGCGTCGCCGCCGGCGAAATCGACGAGGCCGGTGCCACGGCGTTCTTCCGCGACCATGTCGTCAAGCTCGAAGACTAACTATCGGAGAGCTTGACGATCTCCCATTCCTTGCCGTTAACCACGGCAATTTCGCCGACCTTCTTGCCGAACAGTGCCATCGCCATCGGCGACATATGGGAAATTGTCCCTTTGGCCGGGTTGGCCTCATCCTCGCCGACGATCTTCCAGTGCACCTTCTTGCCGTCGTCGCTCTCCAGTGTGACGCCCATACCGAAGCGAACCATGTCGCTGCCCGGTTCCGGCACCGAAAGCTCGGCGCTTTCACGCCGCGCCGTCCAATAGCGGAGATCACGCGACACCAGCGCGATGCGCTCGCGGTCGGCCCTCTTTTCGGCTCTGCCCAGTTCGTCGCGCAGAGCGGCCACCTCCGCATCGATCAGCGCCAGGCCGTGTTCCGTCACCAGATTGCGGTGATGGCTGATCGGCCGCTCGCCGATGCCGGCAATGGCGTTTTCGCTGTCTTCCTCGCGGGTGAAGGCCCTGCTCATCCGATGAACTTAGGCCCGGCGCGACGACTCCACAAGCCATAGCCGGCAAACCCGACCTCGGGGCCGATCCCGTCTGGCACGAATCCTGCCGCGTGAGTGTTGGACGCAAGGGATCTGTGCCGATGTTGAACAGAAGAACGCTGCTTACGCAGACCGCCGGCTTTGCCGTCATGGGGCTTTCGCTCGGCAAGGCAGCGGCAGAAAACCTGCCCGGCATCGACAAAGCCGCGATGCGCGGGGCGATCAATGCGACCGATCTCGGCGTCCGGCCCGGCGCGCTTGAGGACCAGAGCAAGGCTTTCACCAAGCTGCTGCGCGAAGCGCACGTTCGCGACATGCCGGTGTTCCTGCCGCCGGGGACCTATATCGTTTCCAACCTGTCGCTGCCCGGCCGCGTGCGCCTGTCCGGCGTGGCGGGCGCATCGCGGATCGTCTATGGCGGCAACGGCCATCTCATCATGGCGGAACAGGCCGAGCATATCGTACTCAGTGGACTGGTGTTCGACGGCAGCAAGCACTCGATGGGCGATTATACGCAAGGCCTGCTCGATCTGCGCCGCATCGCCCATCTGGTCGTCGACAATTGCCAGCTTAACGGCAGCGGCAAGAATGGTCTGGCACTCGAACACGCCTCGGGTCGTATCCAGCGCTCGGAGATATCCGGTGCGGCCGATGCCGGCATCTATTCGGTCGAGGCCGATGGCCTGGAAATATCAGGCAATAGCGTCTCCGACTGCGCCAATGGCGGCATTCTCGTGCACCGCTGGCAGGCGGCTGAAGACGGAACCATCGTCAGCGGCAACCGGATCGAACGCATCCAGGCGCGCGGCGGCGGAACCGGCCAGAACGGCAATGGCATCAATGCCTTCCGCGCCGGCAATGTCATCATCTCCGGCAATATTGTTTCGGACTGCGCGTTTTCGGCGATCCGCGCCAACAGTGCCAGCAATTTGCAGATCACCGGCAATACCTGCTCGCGCTCGGGCGAAACGGCCGTGTATTCTGAATTCTCCTTTGAAGGTGCCGTCATCGGCAATAACATCGTCGATGGTGCTGCGAACGGTATTTCGATCGTCAATTTCAACGAAGGCGGCCGCATGGGCGTCTGCTCCGGCAACGTCGTCCGCAATCTGTCGACCAGCGGCCCCTACCCTGCCGACGCGCCCGGCTTCGGCGTCGGCATCAGCGTCGAGGCAGACACCACCGTTTCCGGCAATGTCGTTGAGAATGCGCCGCTCTACGGCATGCAGATCGGCTGGGGACCGTTCATGCGCAATGTGGTCGCCACGGGAAACGTCATCCGCAAGGCGGGGACCGGTATCGTCGTCACCGTGGTCGAAGGTGCCGGGACGGCAATCATCTCCGACAATGTCATCGACGGGGTCAAGAAGGGCGCGATCGTCGGCCAGCGCTGGGCCGAGCCGGTGACCGGCGACCTCGCCGCGTCAGGCAATGCCGGCTATGCGCATTTGACCGTCGAGCGCAATCACGTCAGTTGAGGGCGGCGGTGGGCCGGAGCGCGCCGACTTTGGCGCCGATCCGGCTTTCGATAGGCGGATTTGCCTGTTCGATCAGCTTTCCCGCCAGCGGCTGGTCTGCGTGCAAAAGCTTTGACAGCACGACGGCGAGCATGACTCCAGTTGCGCGGCCTGCGCCGTCGTCGCATTTCAGCGCGATGCCAAGGCCAAGCTCTGGAAGGGCGGCACAATGGACGCCCTCGGCGCCCCCCTTGGCAAAGATCCGGCCGGGCGCGGCCTCCATCATCGCGACGTCGGACCTGCCAGTGCCGGCGACGAAAAACGGCTCAGCCATGCAGGCGGAAAGCAGCCGCTTCGCCGCCCGGGCGCGCACCGGCTCGAAGCTGGCGCCTGTCGCCATGCGGGCAAAGCCAAGCGCAAAGCTGCGCAGCGGCACGGCATAGGTCGGAATCGAGCAGCCGTCAGTGCCACGGTGATCGGCGTCATGGGCAGCACCGGTCACCGCCTGCATCGCTTCGCGCACCATCTCCTGCGAAGCATGGCCAGCCTTGACGTAACCGCGATGGGCGATGCCGCTGTGAACGCAGGTGCATAGGAAGCCTGAGTGCTTGCCGGAACAATTGTTGTGCAGCGCGTTCGGCACGCTGCCGGCGCGGGCAAGCGCCAGCGTCGCCCCATGGCTCGACGGCCAATGCGCGCCGCATTCGAGTGCCGTCTCGTCCAGGCCGGCCTTCGCCAGCATAGCCCTCGCGAGCTCGACATGTGGCGGCTCGCCGGAATGCGAGGCGCAGGCCAGTGCCAGCTCCCGGTCACCGAAGCCGTAGGCATCGGCAGCGCCGCTCTCGACCAGCGGCAACGCCTGGATCGCCTTGACCGCCGAACGCGGGAACACCGGTTGTGCCGTGTCGCCGATCTCCCAAACAGGCTTGCCGTCGGCGTCGAAGACGGCAACAGCGCCGCGATGCGCGCTCTCGACGATAGCGCCGCGCAAAACTTCGACCAGAACCGGATTTGTCATGAATTCCCCGCTAGCGCATGATCTCGAAACTCGGAATCAATTTTCGAAAAGGATCATGCGCAAAATCAAAGCGATATAGCGCCCTTTTGCGCGGCCGAACGGTCCGCGGCGCTGTAATGCGGCGCCGCTTTTATCTGATCCGGTCGAGAATGGAAACGTAGTTGGCGACTGCCGCACCGCCCATGTTGAAGATGCCGCCGAGCTTTGCTCCCGGCACCTGGATGCCGCCCGCCTCGCCGACGAGTTGCATGGCGCTCAGCACATGCATCGATACACCGGTGGCACCGATCGGGTGGCCCTTGGCCTTCAGCCCGCCGGACGGATTGACCGGCAGCCTTCCGTCTTTCGCCGTTTCGCCATCCAACGCCAGCTTGGCGCCCTCGCCCGGCTTGGCCAGGCCCATCGCCTCATACTCGATCAGCTCGGCGATGGTGAAACAGTCATGCGTCTCGACGAAGGACAGGTCGCCGAGCGTCACGCCCGCCTGCTTCAGCGCTTGGTTCCAGGCCTGCTCGCAGCCTTCGAACGCGAGAATGTCGCGCTTCGACATCGGCAGGAAATCCTGCACATGCTCATTGGCGCGGAAGGCGACGGCGCGGCGCATCTTCAGCGCGGTCGCCGTGTCGGCGAGGACAAGAGCCGCGGCGCCGTCCGAAACTAGCGAGCAGTCGGTGCGCTTGAGCGGACCGGCGACGAAGGGGTTCTTCTCGCTTTCCTGCCGGCAGAACTCGTAGCCGAAATCCTTGCGCATCTGCGCGTAGGGGTTGTCGACGCCGTTCTTGTGGTTCTTGGCGGCGATCATCGCCAGCGCGTCCGACTGGTCGCCGTAGCGCTGGAAATAGGCTTGGGCGATCTTGCCGAAGACGCCGGCAAAGCCAGCCGGCGTGTCACCGTCCTCCGGCAGATACGAGGCCTTGAGCAGGTTCTTGCCGATCTCGGGACCGGGCGTCGTCGTCATCTGTTCGGCGCCGACCACCAGCACGATACGGGCGGCATTGGCGTCGATGGCGCGGATGCCTAGCCTGACCGCCGCCGAGCCGGTGGCGCAGGCATTCTCGACGCGGGTCGCAGGCTTGAAGCGCAGCCGGTCGTCGGCCTGGAGGACCAGGCTCGCGGTGAAATCCTGGGCGGAAAACCCGGCGTTGAAGTGGCCGAGCACGATCTCGTCGACGTCATCTGGACCGATGCCGGCATGATCGAGCGCCTCGACCGCCACCTTGGTGATCAGGCCCTCCAGCGTCTCGCCTTCGAGCTTGCCGAAGCGCGAATGCGCCCAACCGACGATGCATGCTGTCATGGCGATCTCCATCCTGCAGGCCCGGCTGCGCGATGTCGCGGCCGCTCGGCATTGTTCAAGGATGAACCGTTCCGCCGGTTTCGTGAAGGGGCCAGAACCGCACAATCGCTTGATCTTGATATCTGGTCATAACGCCTGGCATTTGCCAGCAAATCAGGCTGAATTTTTTGTTGATTGATGCGTCAATAAAAAATAAACTTGCCCAACAGGCCGGAGCAAGAATGCCGAAACTCGGAATGGAGCCGTTGCGCCGCAAGGCGCTCATCGACGCAACGATCTCGGCGATTGGCGAGCGCGGTTCGCTTGATGTCACGATGTCGGAAATCGCCGGGCGCGCCGGCGTGTCCTCGGCGCTTGCCCACCATTATTTCGGCGCCAAGGACGAATTGCTGTTGGCGACGATGCGGCACATCCTGAGCGGGCTCACCGCCGATACGCGGCGCGCGCTTCGCACGGCCGGCACGGCGCGCCAGCGCGTCTCGGCAGTGGTCGCGGTCAATTTCTCCGACGTCCAGTTCCAGCCGGAAACGATCGCCGCCTGGCTCGCCTTCTATGTCGAGGCGCAGAAATCGGCAGCACTTCGCCGGCTGCTCAAGGTCTATGCGCGGCGGCTGCATTCCAATCTGCTCAGCGGGCTGACCGGTATCCTGCCGAGAAGCGAGGCCGACCGGGTTGCCGAAGCGACGGCGGCGCTGATCGACGGGCTCTATATCAGGCGCGCGCTGAAGGACGGCGTGCCCGATGCCGCGACCGCGATCGCACTGGTTGAGGACTATCTCGAAATGAAGCTTAGCGGACGGCAGAAGCAGTGACATCCAAGCGACCCAACATCCTGATCGTCATGGTCGATCAGCTCAACGGAACGCTGTTTCCAGACGGGCCGGCAGACTTCCTGCACGCGCCACATCTGAAGGCGCTCGCCGCGCGTTCGGCGCGTTTTTGCAACAACTACACCGCCTCGCCGCTCTGCGCGCCGGGCCGGGCCGCATTCATGAGCGGCCAATTGCCGTCACGCACCGGGGTCTATGACAACGCCGCCGAATTCACCTCGTCGATCCCGACCTTTGCCCATCATCTGCGCGCCGCCGGCTATCACACCTGCCTCTCTGGCAAGATGCATTTCGTCGGGCCGGACCAGTTGCACGGCTTCGAGGAACGGCTGACCACCGACATCTATCCGGCCGATTTCGGCTGGACGCCGGACTATCGCAAGCCCGGCGAGCGGATCGACTGGTGGTATCACAATCTGGGCTCAGTGAGCGGTGCCGGAACTGCCGAAATCACCAACCAGCTGGAGTATGACGACGAGGTCGCCTTCCATGCGGTGCAGAAGCTCTACGATCTTGCCCGCGTCTCCGACGACATCGCACATCGGCCCTGGTGCTTGACGGTTTCCTTCACCCATCCGCACGATCCCTACGTCGCACGGCGGCGCTACTGGGACCTCTACGAGGATTGCCCGGCGCTCGAGCCCGAGATCGGCTTCATTCCCTACGACAGGCAGGACCCGCATTCGCAGCGGCTCTACCGCGCCAGCGACTATGATAGCTTTGACATCACCGCGGAGCAGATCCGCCGCGCGCGGCGCGGCTATTTCGCCAATATCTCCTATCTCGACGACAAGCTCGGCGAGTTGCTGTCGGTGCTCGAGCGCACGCACATGCTCGACGACACGGTCATCCTGTTCTGCTCGGACCACGGCGACATGCTCGGCGAGCGCGGCCTGTGGTTCAAGATGTGCTTCTTCGAAGGTTCGGCGCGGGTGCCGCTGATGATCGCCGGCAAGAGCATACGCACCGGGCTGATCGACACGCCGGTCTCCAACCTCGACGTGACGCCGACGCTTTGCGATCTCGCCGGCATCGACATCAGCGCGATTGCGCCGTGGACCGACGGCCAGTCGCTACTGCCGCTGCTGAACGGAAGGAAACGCTCCGCGCCGGTGCTGATGGAATATGCAGCCGAAGGCTCGAACGCGCCGATGGTGGCGATGCGCGAGGGCCGCTACAAATTCATCCATTGCGAGATCGATCCGCCGCAACTGTTTGATCTTGAATCGGATCCGCTGGAATTGACCAACCTCGCCGCCGATCCGGCCAATGCGGCTTTGGTGGCGGCTTTCACCGGCAAGGTGCGGGAGCGCTGGGACATGGCGGCGTTCGATGCCGCGGTGCGTGCCAGCCAGGCACGCCGCTGGGTGGTCTACCCGGCGCTGCGCAACGGCACCCACTACCCTTGGGAATTCCAGCCGCTGCAGAAAGCATCGGAGCGCTACATGCGCAATCACATGAACCTCGACCTGCTCGAAGAGCAGAAGCGCTTTCCGCGAGGCAAATGATGGCAGACAGTCTCGTCCCCTCGCTCGACCATCTCAGGCAGGCCTATGCCGCCACCTCCAAGGCGACGCAGATCACGCCGCTGCTGGAATCGGCGGCACTCGCCCGCGAGACCGGCGCCGCCCGCTTCTTCGTCAAGGCCGAGTCGCTGCAATGGGCAGGATCGTTCAAGGTGCGCGGCGCCTACTGGCGGCTGAAGCGGCTGTCGCCTGACGAAGCCAAAAAGGGCGTCGTCGCCTATTCCTCCGGCAATTTCGCGCAAGGGCTGGCGGCGGCGGGCCAGGCGCTCGGCATTCCTGTCACCATCGTCATGCCGATCGACGCGCCGGCCGCCAAGCGCGACGCCACATCGGGCTACGGCGCGCACGTCGTGCTGACCGACCATGGCGAGCGCGCGCGTGAGGAAGTCGCTGCCGCCAGGGCGCGCGAGATCGCCGCGAGCGAAGGCCTGGCGCTGCTGCACCCGTTCGACGATCCGGAGATCGTCGCCGGCCAGGCCGGTGCCGGGCTGGAGGCACTCGACCAGCTCGCCGCCAGGCAAACCGAGGCCGATCTCTTGTTCTGCTCGGTCGGCGGCGGCGGCCTGATCGGCGGTGTTTCGCTGGCCTTCCACTACCTGTCGCCAGCCACGAAGATCATCGGCGTCGAGCCGGAAGGTTTTGACGGCATGGGCTCGTCGCTGGCACATGGCGCCATCGAAACCATGCCGATCGGGCCGAAATCGATCTGCGACGGGCTGATGTCGCGGCGGCCTGGCGACGCGCCGTTCGCAGCGGTGAAGACCGCCGGCGTTCGCGGCGTCACCGTCGACGATGCTTCGGTGCGGCGCGCTATGCGGATCGCCTTCGAGCGGCTGAAGCTGGTGCTCGAGCCTTCGGGCGCTGCTTCACTCGCGGCGTTGCTCGGCGGCAAGGTCGACGTGACCGGCAAGACCGTTCTCGTAGTGGCAACCGGCGGCAACGTCTCGCTGGCCGATTTCATTGCGCATATGAACCATGGGCGCGCATGAACCATGCTTGAAGCGGATTTCGTCATCATCGGCTCCGGCTCGGCCGGCTCGGCCATGGCCTACCGGCTGTCGGAGGACGGCAAGCATTCGGTGATCGTCATCGAATATGGCGGCAGCGATATCGGGCCGCTGATCCAGATGCCGTCGGCGCTGTCGATCCCGCTCAACATGAGCCTCTACGACTGGGGCTTTGCCAGCGAGCCGGAGCCGCATCTCGGCGGCCGCGTGCTGGCAACGCCTCGCGGCAAGGTCATCGGCGGCTCATCCTCGATCAACGGCATGGTCTATGTGCGCGGCCATGCCCGCGACTTCGACCATTGGGCCGAACAGGGCGCGGCCGGCTGGGGCTTCGCAGACGTGCTCCCGTACTTCAAGCGAATGGAGGACAGCAATGGCGGCGAGAATGGCTGGCGCGGCCATGGCGGCCCGCTGACTGTGCAGCGCGGCTCGCGGACCAATCCACTCTACGGCGCCTTTGTCGAGGCAGGCCGTCAGGCCGGTTTCGAGCTAACCGATGATTACAATGGCGCGAAGCAGGAAGGTTTTGGGCCGATGGAGCAGACCATTCGTGGCGGTCGCCGCTGGTCGGCGGCGAGCGCCTATCTCAGGCCGGCACTCAGGCGGAAAAATGTCAGCTTGGTCAAGGGGTTCGCCCGACGGGTAATCATCGAGAATCAACGCGCCACCGGAGTCGAGATCGAAGCGCGCAAGCGGATTCAGGTGATCAGAGCGCGGCGTGAGGTGATCGTTGCCGCGTCCTCGATCAACTCGCCCAAGATCCTGATGCTGTCCGGCATCGGCCCCGGCCAGCACCTCAAAGAAAACGGCATTCCGGTGATTGTCGACCGGCCCGGCGTCGGCCGCAATCTGCAGGACCACATGGAACTCTACATCCAGCAGGAATCGACAAAGCCGATCACGCTGAACTCCATCTTGAACCCGTTCTCGAAGGCATTGATCGGCGCGCAGTGGCTGTTCTTCAAGTCCGGCCTCGGCGCCACCAATCATTTCGAGGCGGCCGCCTTTGTGCGCTCGCGCGCCGGCGTCGATTATCCCGATATCCAGTATCACTTCATACCGGCAGCAGTCCGCTATGACGGCAAGGCGGCGGCGAAGGCGCATGGCTTCCAGGCGCATGTCGGGCCGATGCGGTCGAAGTCGCGCGGTTCGGTCACGCTGCGCTCGCCCGATCCCAAATCGAAGCCGGTGATCCGCTTCAACTACATGTCGCATCCGGACGACTGGACGGAGTTCCGCCACTGCATCCGGCTGACCCGTGAGATCTTCGGGCAAGCGGCCTTCGATCCTTACCGCGGCAAGGAACTGTCGCCGGGTTCGCACGTACAATCGGACGACGAGCTCGACGCCTTCATCCGCGACCACGCCGAAAGCGCCTATCACCCTTGCGGCACCTGCAAGATGGGCCGTGCCGACGATGCGATGAGCGTCGTCGATCCGGAATGCCGCGTCATCGGCGTCGAAGGGCTGCGGGTCGCCGATTCCTCGATCTTCCCGCGCGTCACCAATGGCAATCTCAACGCGCCGTCGATCATGACTGGCGAGAAGGCCGCCGACCACGTTCTCGGGCGCTCGCCGCTGGCGCCGTCCAACCAGGAACCATGGATCAATCCGCGCTGGCAGGCGTCGGACAGATAGGCCATGATCCGGCGGACGCACATTCCGCCTGCCGCGAAAGACGATTGGAGAACAGTCATGCGCGCCCAGCCAACGGCATCGCATTATGTCAACGGCCGCTATATCGACGACGAGCGCGGCGCGCCGCTGCCGGTCATCTATCCGGCGACCGGCGAGACCATTGCCATGCTGCGCTCGGCGACGCCGAACGTGCTTGAACTCGCGATCGAAGCCGCGCGTGCGGCACAGCCGGCCTGGGCACGGCTGAAGCCGGTCGAGCGCGGCCGCATACTGCGCCGTGCCGCCGACATTTTGCGCGCCCGCAATGCCGATTTGGCGCGTATCGAGACGCTCGACACCGGCAAGCCGATCCAGGAGACGCTGGTTGCGGACGCCCCTTCGGCGGCGGATTGCCTCGAATATTTCGGCGGCGCGGTCGCCGCCTTTAATGGCGAGGCCGTCGATCTCGGCGGTCCCTTTGCCTATACCAGGCGCGAGGCGCTCGGCGTCTGCGTCGGCATCGGCGCGTGGAACTACCCGATCCAGATCGCCGGCTGGAAATCCGCACCCGCCCTCGCCATGGGCAATGCGATGGTGTTCAAACCGTCGGAAAACACGCCGCTTTCAGCGCTGGCGCTCGCCGAAATCTACACCGAGGCCGGGCTGCCCGACGGGCTGTTCAATGTCGTGCAAGGTTTTGGCGATGTCGGCGCCGGCCTTGTCGGCCATGAGGTCGTCGCCAAAGTCTCGGTGACCGGCTCAGTGCCGACCGGCCGCAAGGTGCTGTCGCTCGCCGGCTCGAAGATGAAGCACGCGACGATGGAGCTCGGCGGCAAGTCGCCGCTGATCGTCTTCGAAGACGCCAACCTCGAAAACGCCATCGGCGGCGCGATGCTCGGCAATTTCTATTCGACCGGTCAGATCTGCTCCAACGGCACACGGGTCTTCGTGCAGCGCAGCATCCATGACCGTTTCGTCGAAAGGCTGACCGAGCGGACCAAGAAAATCCGCATCGGCGACCCGCTCGACCAGGACACGCAGATGGGGCCGCTGGTCTCGAAGGCGCAGCACGACAAGGTCGTCTCATACATCGAGGCCGGCAAGCAGGATGGTGCGGTGCTCGCCTGCGGCGGCAATGTGCCTTCGCTGCAGGGTTTTCAGGGCGGCTTCTTCGTCGAGCCGACGGTGTTCACCGGTGTCACCGACACGATGCGCATCGCCCGCGAGGAGATTTTCGGGCCTGTCATGAGCGTGCTGAAGTTCGACAGCGAGGACGAGGTGATCGAGCGCGCCAACGACACCGAATTCGGCCTCGCTGCAGGCGTGTTCACGCGCGACCTGGCGCGCGCCCACCGTGTCATCGCCGAATTGCAGGCCGGCACCTGCTGGATCAACGCCTACAATCTGACGCCGGTCGAAATCCCGTTCGGCGGCTTCAAGCAGTCCGGCATCGGCCGCGAGAATTCGCTCGCGGCATTGGCACTCTATTCGCAGCTAAAGTCGGTCTACGTCGAGACCGGTGATGTCGCCAGCCCGTACTGATCCTTGCGGGCCGTACCGTCCAGATACTGCGTCAGCGCACAGACCAGATGGTAGAAGATGCTGGCCGGCACCTCGCTTGCCAGCGAGCGGCCACGCTCGTCGATGCGGTCGATCCACAGGCCGAGCGGTGCCGGATTGATGTGCCAGCGGAACAGCCGGCCGACACGCGCCTCGATTTCCGGCTTCAGGTCGGGACCGCCCGAGCCGTCCAGCGCGATCGCTGCCTTGATTGCTTCGGCCTGCGGCCAACTGCGCGAGACGCGGTCGAGCGGCAGCCCTTGCCGCGAGACGGCGCCGTAGGCGAGGCCTGTGGCGCGGTTCAGGCCATTGGCAATCGCCGACGCGTAGAGTTTCCTGGCGAGGCCGGTCAAGCCGCTTTGGCCGCTGCGGCCCGCGAAGTCGACCAGCAGCGAGGCCCATTCGAAATGATGGCCCGGTTCGGTCCACGTGCCTTTCTCGCCAGGGGCTGGCCGCCATTCATTGTCGAAATACTCACCCAGCGTCCAGCTTTCCGGGTCGAAGAAATGGCTGCGGAACAGATCGACGATGCGCGCGGCGCGGCGAAGATAGGCGCGCTCGCCGGTCGCCTGATGCCAGGCCAAAAACGCCTCGAGCAGATGCATGTGCGGGTTGGAGCGGCGTTCGCCCTCGCCGCTCGAGGTCTCGCGGAAGCCGGTCAGGCGTTCGTCCTCGAGATGCGCGTCGATGAACGCAAAGGTCTCCTCGCCAAGCCGCAATGCATCCGGATTGCCGGACATATGGGCATGCGCCAGCGCCAGAAGCACGCAGGAATGGTCATAGGCATCCTCGGCGGCATCGGCGACGGTGCCGTCGACGTTGAGCGTGCGCACCCAGCCGCCATTATCGGTGCGGCCGTTCCTGGCCATGAATTCGAGGCCGTGGCTAATCAGCCGATCGGCCGGGCCGTTCCAGCCGCGCGCCTTGGCGACGGCGAAGGCATAGATCTGCCTGGCCTGCGTGCGCATGCGCTTGGGTTTCATCAGCGGGGTGGCGTCGAAACCGAGCGCCTCATGGAACCCGCCATGGCGCTCATCGACGCCGATCGTCGACCACAGCGGCACCGTCTCCTCGAACAGCCAATGGTGCACGCGGCGTTGCCAGGCGCCGCTTTCGATGACGCGATCGTCGGCGGGCGTGAACCTGGTCTCCAGGCGGCCGCTCTTTTCGAGCTGCTCGACGATCTTCTTGACGTTCTGGCTGTGGCTGACCGGCGCGACGAAAGTGGCGTCGGCGGTCGAGACGATGGCGACGTCCTTCAGGCCAATGGCCGACAGCAGGCGGCCGTCGCTGCGGATATAGGAGTTCTCGCAATCGATGGCGACGACGTCGCCGACAATGACGTTGCCCTGCTTGTCGGACGGCCCGACATCGAGCAGCGATTGCCAGGAACCGAGATCGTTCCAGCGAAAGCCGGCCGGCACCATGGCGATGCCGCTGGCGCGCTCCATGATCGCATAGTCGATCGATGTCGAAGGGATGGCGGCATAGAGCTCCAGAGGCATGTAGAGGCCGGAAAGATCCGATGTCGCAGCCTGGTAGGCAGCCTCTGTGGCGCTCCAGATGTCTGGCTGGAAAGCCATGAACGCGTCGCGCATGGCACTGGCGCGAAACAGGAAGATGCCGGTGTTCCAGTAGAAATTGCCGGCCTCAAGATAGCTCTGCGCGGTGGCGAGATCGGGTTTTTCGACGAAACGCGAGACATCGCAGATGCCATCGCGCTCGCCGGCCACCTCGATGTAGCCATACCCGGTCTCCGGTTGGGTGGGCTTGATGCCGAACACCACCAGCCTGCCTTCGCGCGCCGCCGCCGTGCCGGCCTCGACGCTCCGCCAGAATTGCTGCGCGGTCGCGATCTCATGGTCGGACGGCACCACCAGCACCAGGCTGTCGCCGAATTCGGACAAAGTGCGCAGGCTTGCCAAAGCGACGGCCGCGGCAGTGTTGCGTCCGGTCGGCTCGAACAGCGGGCCGCCGCCGGAAAGCTCGTGGCCGGCAATGTCGGCATGAACGCGGTCGGCGTGCCTTTCCGAGGCAATCAGGAAAACCGGCGTTTCGCCTTCCGGCCGCGCAGTCAGCCGGCGTAGCGTCTTGGCCAGCATCGAGCCGTCGCCGGAGAAATCATGGAACTGCTTGGGATTGTCCTCGCGCGACAGCGGCCACAGCCGCGAGCCGATGCCGCCGCTCATCACAAAACTGACGATCCGTTCGGTCATGAAAATAAGTCCCGCTCAAAAGGTCTGATTGTAGGCGCCGACTTCCGGGCTGCGGCGCAGCACCGCGTCGACGGCTTCGAACATCTGGCGACGCCGCTCGGACGATACCGGGCTTTCGACCACCACCACAAGCTCCGGCTTGTTCGATGATGCCCGCACCAGCCCCCAAGTACCATCCTCCGCCACGACCCTGACGCCGTTGACGGTGATCAGCTCGGCGATCTTCTGGCCGGCGAAGACTGCGCCCTCGTCCTTCATCTTGCGAACATCGCCTACGACCCGCTCGACGACGCCGTATTTGAGCTCGTCGGCGCAGTGTGGCGACATGGTCGGCGTGCCGAACGTCAGCGGCAGATCGCGGTAGAGGTCGGCCATGCTGCTTTGCGGGCTGCGATCCAGCATCTGGCATATAGCAATGGCCGTGACCAGGCCATCGTCATAACCGCGGCCAATCGGCGGATTGAAGAAGAAGTGGCCCGATTTCTCAAAACCGGCGACAGCGCCGAGTTCGGCGACGCGCCGTTTGATGTAGGAATGACCGGTTTTCCAATAGTCGGTGACCGCGCCATTTTCCCGCAACACCTTGTCGGTCATGAACAATCCGGTCGACTTGACGTCGACGACGAAAGTCGAGCCGGGATAGAGGTGTGAGATGTCGCGCGCAAGCATGACGCCGACCTTGTCGGCGAAGATCTCGTTGCCTTCATTGTCGACCACGCCGCAGCGGTCGCCGTCGCCGTCGAAGCCGAGCCCAACATCGGCGCCAGTTTCCAGCACCTTGTCGCGAATGGCGTGCAGCATCTTCATGTCTTCGGGGTTGGGATTGTAATTCGGAAACGTATGATCGAGCGCGACGTCGAGCGGAATCACCTCGCAGCCGATCCTTTTCAGTGCCTCGGGAGCGAAAGCCCCGGCGGTGCCGTTGCCGCAGGCGGCCACCACCTTGAGCTTCCTCGAGATACGCTTTCCCGCTGTCAGATCGTCGAGGTAGGTTTTGCGGAAATCCGCAACGAAGTCATAGGAGCCGCCACCGACAAGGTCGAAATCGCCTGAGAGCACGATCGCCTTCAGCGCGCTCATCTCCTCCGTACCAAAAGTCAGCGGGCGCGCCGCGCCCATCTTGACGCCGGTCCAGCCATTCTCGTTATGCGAGGCGGTGACCATGGCGACGGACGGCGTGTCGAGCGCGAATTGGGCGAAATAGGCCATCGGCGACAAGGCCAGCCCGACATCCTTGACCCGCGCGCCGGCGGCCATCAGCCCGGAAACCAGCGCCAGCTTGATGGCAAGCGAATAAGAGCGGAAATCGTGACCGGTGACGATGTCGGGTCCGGCACCCAGACGGCGGATCAGCGTGCCGAGCCCCATGCCGAGCGCCTGGACGCCGATCAGATTGAGCTCCGGCGGCTCGTTCGAACCGGGATGGCCAAACCACCAGCGCGCATCATATTCGCGAAACCCGGATGGCTTGATCAACGCCGAGGTTTCGAACTCAAAAGTGTTTGGTTTGACATCGCTAACGATCTTCATCGACAAGGCTGCAACTCCAGGCGGCTGAATCAGATGCTTCGAGGCAAGTGGACGGTTACCTAGAAGCCCCTTTAAGCCGTGTTTGTGCGACAGGAAACTGAAACCTGTATGACGTAGCGGCTAAAGCGAAAGAAATGCGACGGAAGCGCTGCCATTGGCGCTTGCAGTAACCAAATGCGGCGGCTATAAGCCCGCGGTCTGGTCACGGAGTGTAGCGCAGCCTGGTAGCGCACATCGTTCGGGACGATGGGGTCGCAGGTTCAAATCCTGCCACTCCGACCAGAAAAAACAGCGGCTTAGCTGTTCTTGTTCCCGAAACAACCACCTTCCGCCGCAGTTCTGACCAATCGCGCTATGCGCTCAGGCGAAATCGCGTCACATCGATGGCCGCGGCCATCAGTGTCTGCGTATAGGTTGCCTGCGGATTGCTGAAGATCGCCTCGGACGGCCCCTCCTCGACGATCTTGCCCTGCTTCATGACGATGATGTAGTCGGCCATGGCGCGCACGACCGCGAGATCGTGGCTGATGAACAGATAGGACAGTTCGTGGTCGGCCTGCAGCTTGCGCAGCAATTCGACGATCTGCTTCTGCACGGAGCGGTCCAGCGCCGAGGTCGGCTCGTCCAGCACCACCACTTTCGGCTTCAGTATCATGGCGCGCGCAATGGCGATGCGCTGCCGCTGACCACCGGAGAATTCGTGCGGATAGCGGTTGCGCGTGTTCGGGTCGAGCCCGACTTCGAGCAAGGCATCGACGGCGCGGAGATCGCGCTGCCTGCCCGACAGATTGGGCTCGTGGACCAGGAGCCCTTCGGTGATGATCTGGCCGACGGTCATGCGCGGCGACAGCGAGCCGAACGGGTCCTGGAAGACCAGCTGCAATTCGCGCCGCAGCGGCCGCATCGCCTGGCGGTCGGCGTGGGAGATGTCGCGGTCGCCAAGCCGGATGATGCCGTCGCTGGGCAGGAGCCGCAGCAAGGCGCGGCCGAGCGTCGACTTTCCCGAACCGGATTCGCCCACGATGCCGATGGTCTGGTTGCGCTTCAGCCGGATCGAAATGCTATCGACAGCGCGCAATATCAGCGGTTCTCCACCAAGAAAGCCGCCGCCGATCTTGAAGGTCACTTCGACGTTCCTGCCTTCGAGCAGGACGGGGGCATTCGGAGGCGGCGGGGCCTTGGTGCCGGTCGGCTCGGCGGCAAGCAACATCTTGGTGTAGGCGTGCTGCGGGTTGACGAAGATTGCTTCCGCCTCGCCCTCCTCGACGACCTCGCCATAGCGCATCACATAGACCCGGTCGGCAAAGCGCCTGACGATTCCGAGATCGTGGGTGATGAAGACGATCGCCATGCCGAGCTTGCGCTGCAGTTCGGCGAGCAGCATGAGGATCTGCGCCTGGATGGTCACGTCGAGCGCCGTCGTCGGCTCGTCGGCGATCAATATGTCGGGGTCATTGGCCAGCGCCATGGCAATCATGACGCGCTGGCGCTGACCGCCCGACATCTCGTGCGGATAGGATTTCATCCGCCGCTCCGGATCT
This sequence comes from Mesorhizobium sp. M0563, assembly GCF_040321065.1. NCBI lineage: Bacteria > Pseudomonadati > Pseudomonadota > Alphaproteobacteria > Hyphomicrobiales > Phyllobacteriaceae > Mesorhizobium > Mesorhizobium sp. M0563. The sequence goes on along the minus strand of NZ_JAMYQV010000011.1, from coordinate 86,447 downwards.
GGAATATGGACCAGCCGCAGCAGCTTGAGCGCCTCTTCGCGCGCCTCGGCGGCGCCAAGCCCGCGATGCTTGCGGATCGGTTCGATCAACTGGCTACCGATCGAATAGAGCGGGTCGAGCGAAGTCATCGGCTCCTGGAAGATCATGCTGATCTTGCGGCCGCGGATCTTGTTGAGCTCGGGCTTGCTCAGGGTCAAAAGATTGCGGCCGCGGTAGTCGACGCTCCCGGTGGCTTCGCCGTTCGAGGCCAGCAGGCTCATCGCCGCCATCATCGTCTGGCTCTTGCCGGAGCCGGATTCGCCGACGACGGCTACCGTCTCGCCTGATTTAACATGGATATTGATGCCCTTCACCGCCTCCACCACGCCGTCGAGCGTGCGGAAGCGGACGCGAAGATCCTTGACGCTGAGAATGGTTTCGGAAGCAGCCATCTCAACGATCCCTCGGGTCGAGCGCGTCGCGCAGCCCATCGCCGACGAAATTCAGCGCGAACAATGTCGAGACGAGAAAGAAGGCCGGGAACAAAAGCAGCCAGTTGGCCGAGCCGATATTCTGGGCGCCGACCGAAATCAGCACGCCCCAGCTGGTCATCGGCTCCTGGACGCCGAGCCCGAGGAACGACAAAAAACTCTCCAGGATGATGACCTGCGGCACCAGCAGCGTCATGTAGATCACCACCGGCCCGAGCAAATTGGGGATCACATGGCGCAGCAGAATGCCGCGCTGCCCGACGCCCATCGCCTCCGCCGCCTGGACATATTCCTGCCGGCGGATCGATAGCGCCTGTCCGCGCACGATGCGCGCCATGTCGAGCCACAGCACGGCGCCGACGGCCAGGAACATCAGCACGAAGTTCCTGCCGAAGAACACCACCAGCATGATGACGAAGAAGATGAACGGCAAAGAATAAAGCACGTCGACGATACGCATCATCACCTCGTCGACCCTGCCGCCGGCAAAGCCGGCGGTGGCGCCATAGAGCACGCCGATCACCACCGCCACAATGCCGGCAAGCAGGCCGATGGCCAGCGATATGCGCCCGGCCATCAGCGTTCGCGACAGGAGATCGCGGCCGGTATTGTCGGTGCCGAACAGGAAATATTGCTGCTTGATCGATGCACTCATCACCATTTCGAGACCGTCCGGCGATTTGCTCTCGATCTTTGTGTCATCGAAGGTATCGGAACGATCAAGGTAGCGAATGTTGCGGTCGTCGATCGGCTTGGACGATCTGACGGTAACGAACACACGGCTGCCCTCCTGCCGCCACTCCTTGATGTCGACGCGCATACGCCTGATCGCCTCGTCGAGAGCGCCTTCGATCATGTCGGCCTTTGGATAGGCGGAGAAGCTCGGCGGCGTGCGGACATAGTCGCCATAGATGGTGGTGTATTGGTGCGGCACGAAAGAGGGTCCAAACACGCTGATGACGGCGATGAAGGCAAGATAATAGAGGCTGAACATGGCCGCGCGGTTGGCCTTGAGGCGCGCCCACGCATCCCCCCACAGGGATCGGCCGACGACCGGTGCTGCAACTGCGATATCAGTCATAGCGCACCCTCGGATCAACGACACCATAGAGGACGTCGACGATCAGGTTGAAGACAATGGTGAAGAGCGCGATGACCACCACCGTCCCCATCACCAGTGTGTAGTCGCGATTGAGTGCGGCAACGACAAAATGGCGGCCGATGCCCGGGATAGAGAAGATGGTCTCGACGATGATCGAGCCGGTGAGAAGGGCTGCGGCCGCCGGACCGGTGAAGGAGACGATCGGCAGGATGGCGCCGCGCAGCGCATGCTTGACGACGACCGACCAGTTCGACAACCCAAGCGCGCGGGCGGTGCGGATGTGATGCGAGTGCAGCGATTCGATCATCGAGCCGCGCATCAATCGAGCGACGATGGCGATCTGCGGCAGAGCGAGCGTCAGCACCGGGCCGACCTTATTGATGACGGCTCCATCGCCCCAGCCGCCGATCGGCAGCAGCTTCCAGGTCAATCCGAATACAAGCTGGATCACCGGAGCGATGACGAAGGTCGGAATGGTGCTGCCGGCGGTCGCCAACGCGATCACCGAATAGTCGGCAAGCTTGTTCTGGTTGAGCGCGGCAACAGTGCCGAGCACGCTGCCGAGAAGCAGCGCCAGAACGAGCGCCGAAGCGCCGAGTTGGATCGAGATAGGCAGGCCTTCCCTGAACAACTCGCCGACGGTGAAATCCGGCATGTTGTAGCTGGGGCCGAAATTGCCGCGCAGAAGATTGCCTAAATAATGGAGGTACTGCAGCCAGAGCGGGTCGTTGAGCCCGAACTGGGCTTCGAGATTGGCCCTGATCTCGGGGCTCAGGCCCCGCTCCTGGTTGAACGGGCCGCCCGGCGCGACGCGTATCAGGAAGAACGCTATGGTCACGATGACGAACAGCGTCGGGATGGCGGTCAGCAGCCGCCGAAATACGTAACGCAGCATCGGTGCCCCGCTTGATCCAGAGCAGCGCGCGTCCAACTGGACGATTGCGCTCTAGCCTTCAAATCTTCGCACCGACATTGTCGAAAATCGAATCCGGTTCCCGGGCCGATGCGATGGCAAACCAGCGCCGCCGCGCATCGAGTTGCGCGGCGGCCTGGCTAAGGGATCAGTCCTTGCTGATGAAGCGGGACGGATGGATGTCCATCACATTGTCGTCGAAGCCGTGCAGCTTCGAGGAAACGATGTCGTGGTAGCTGTAGTAGAGAAGCGGGATGTTACCGACATCGTCGACGAGGATGCGCTCGGCCTTGGCGAGTTCCTTCATGCGCTCTTCGGGCTTGCCGCCGGCGGCGGCGGCCTTGTCCATGGCCTCTTCGTATTTCGGGCTGACGTAGCTCGAATAGTTGTTGCCGCTGGCCTTGCGGGTGATGCCAAGGAAGGTTTCCGGATCCTTGTAGTCGGCGATCCACGCGGCACGCGCCACATCATAGTCGCCCTTCTGCTCAAGGAAGGAGTAGTGGGTCTTGGTATCGGTGTTGAGCAGCGTGACCTCGACGCCAAGCGGCTTCAGCTGTTCCTGGATGGCGACAGCGGTGTTCTTGTGGTTTTCCGAGGTGTTGTAGCGGATCTGCATCTTCAACGGATGCTCGGGCGTATAGCCGAGCTTCTCCAGGATTTTCTTGGCTTCATCCTCGCGGTCGATCTGCGGCATGTCAGCGTATTTGGCCAGTGCCGGCGTGTAGCCCTCGATGCCCGGAGGCACCATCGAATAGCCGGGCAGCATCGAATTCTGCCAGACTTTTTCGGCGAGAAAGTCGCGATCGATCGCCATCGAGATGGCGTTGCGCAGTTCGACATTGTCCCACGGCGCCTTGTCGGTCTTGATCGCATAATAGTAGGTGCCGAGATATGGCCCGACACGGACCTGGTCGCCGAATTTGGACTTGAGATCGGCGAGCTGTTCCGTCGGCAGGTCACCGTAACTGTCGAATTCGCCGGCCTCGAAGCGCTTCATCGCAGACGAGCGATCCTCGGTCGGGATGTAGTTGACCACGTCTAACTTGACGCTGGCGGCGTCCCAGAATTTCGGATTCTTCACCAGCTTGAGATGGTCGTTGGGAATCCACTCCGCCGCTGTAAAGGCCCCGTTGGAGACCAGCTTGCCTGCCTTGATCCAGTCGGCGCCAAGCTTTTCGATGGACGCCTTGTTAACCGGAAAGGTCGCCTGATGGGTCAGCATCTCCAGGAAGTAAGGCGTTGGCGCCTTGAGGGTGACTTCGAGGGTATTTGCGTCAATCGCCTTGACGCCCATATCCTCCGGCTTTCCCTTCTTGGTGTTGACTTCCTCGGCACCCTTCACCGGATAGAGCATGGAAGCGTATTCGGCAGCGGTGGCCGGATCTTCCAGCCGACGGAACGAATAAACGAAGTCGTCCGCCGTCACCGGGCTGCCATCCGACCAGAGGCCGTCCTTGCGCAGCTTGAAGGTGTAGACAGTGCCGTCGTCGGACACCGTCCAGCTTTCGGCTGCGCCCGGAATGAGGTTCGTCTTCTGGTCATGCATGACGAGGCCCTGGAACAGGTCGCGTATGATATCGGCTTCGTAGACCGTCGAGGTCTTGTGCGGATCGAGCGTCTCCGCTTCGGCGGCGGCTCCGCGGTTGTAGACGGTTTCGGCGAAAGCCGGCGTGTAGAACGTACCGGCGGCCAAGACCATGGTCGTGGCGAGTACCGTCGCCTTCAGCACATGTTTCAGCATGGAGTTCTCCCTAATGACGTCGCCCTTCAGCTACGTCTCTAAGTGTTGACGCCCCGAAACCGATTGGCTGGTTCCTTTCGAGCGCGCAGCCGGTTCCCTTTCCGGCAGCTGGTGGCCAAACAGTAACGTGGAGATTTTTTATTTCAACAGACTCTCGGGGTCACCCAAAGTAAGGGGGCCGGGGCAGCCGCTTTGCGAACCGCCAATCAATGATCGAAAGCATGAGTTTGGCTGGGTTTCCTGGCCAGAACGCCGATAATCTGGCTGATCATTTCAGTTTACCGGAATGTATTAATTGGTTCTTAGGCAACCAAGGGTTACAAATCCCGATGGGTTCGGCACATCGACCTTTATGGTCCAACGGGCAAGGGCAATGAACAAGATAGACAGTAATACTGTCACATTAAAGCGTAAAATATTGCGCCCAATAAGGGCAAATCTACGCAAAATTGGAGAAGAATCCGGAACTTCCGCGGTCGAATTCGCCCTGCTTTCCCCGATCTTTATCCTGCTCGTACTCGGAATGGTTGCATATGGTATCTATTTTGGTGCAAGCAACTCGTTGCAGCAAATCGCCGCCGATGCCGCCCGTACTGCAATTGCCGGATTGAACCAAACCGAGCGCCAGGCGCTGGTGGCGGGTTTCGTCAAAAACAATGCCAGTGGATACCCGTTCGTCGATTCCGGCAAGCTGACCTATCAGGCGACGGACAGCACGGCCGACGGAAATCAGTTCGTCGTGTCGATCCAGTACGATGCCAGCAACCTGCCGATCTGGAACCTGTTGCCCAGCCTTGCGATGCCGCAAACCACGATCTCGCGCAGGTCTACCATCAGGATTGGAGGCATTTGAAATGTCGCAGTTCTTGCTGAGGGGCATCGGGCGGATCGCTCGCTCCATCGTTGGCGACAAGAAGGCGAACTTTGCCGTCATGACTGCGCTGATAGCGCCATTCGCGCTGGGGCTGGCGGCCTTCGCTGTCGACGAAGGTTCGATCTACACGGAGCGCAGGGAAGCCCAGGCGATGACCGATCTGGCGGCGATCACCGCGGCGTCGAACATCAACAATATGGAAGCCGCGGCGGTAACCACGCTCAGTGACAACCGAATGCCCGGCATCATTGTTCAAAAGCCGGGTGAGACAATCGTTCCCACGGTTGGGAAAACCGTCGTGTCCGTCACCGGCGGCCGATACTCAGCGGCGTCCTCGGTCGGGGTCGACAAGCGCTTCGAAGCCGGTAAACCGCCTTACAACGCCGTTCGCGTCACTCTACACAAAATCCCCGCCCGGTATTTCGCCAGTTCGCTCATCCCTACTCCGGTTGTCGGCACCGAAGCCATTGCCAGCATGACGCCGCAAGCGATGTTCTCGGTCGGATCCAGGCTTCTCAGCGTCAACGGCGGCATCCTCAACGCGCTTCTCAGTAAGCTGCTGGGCGGAAACATCTCGCTCAGCGTCATGGACTACAACGCGCTGATTTCGGCCGATGTCAACGTGCTTTCGTTCGTCGATGCCCTTGCCGTACAGTTGCAACTGACAGGTGTCAGCTATTCCGACGTGCTGGCGTCAAAAGCGACGGTAGGCCAGATCGCGACCGCCATGGCCAATGCGTCCGGGTCGGGCAGCGCCAGCAAACTTGTGCTGCAGACGATCGCGTCCAGGGCCACCAACACGGTCAAGATACCCATCAATCATCTTATCGATCTTGGCTCGATCGGCAAGCTCGGCCTCGGACAAAAGTCTCCCGGCTTTTCCGTCGACGCAAGCGCGATGGGCATGCTGGGTGCCGCCGCCTCGCTGGCCAATGGCTCAAACCAGGTCGAGGTCGATCTCGGCGCCACTATTCCGGGACTTACCTCCACCACACTCGCCATCGCCATCGGTGAACCGATGCAATATTCACCCTGGCTGGCCGTCGGGGAAAAAGGCACCGTGGTGCGCACCGCGCAGACGCGAATCAAGCTGGTCACCACAGTCGGGCTCGGCAGTTCCGATCTCGGCGGCGGCGTCAGCCTGGCGTCCGTCAACCTGCCCCTGCATGTCGAAGTGGCCTATGCGGAAGCCAAGCTGACCGACATCAGCTGCCCGACGGGCCGGCCGGATAGCATCAAGGTCTCGATTGCCGCGCAGCCCGGCGTGGCCTCGCTGCACCTTGCCGCCAGCGACGCCGACAACAACCCATCCGCCTTCGCCGATTTCAGCAATCCGCAATCGTTCTCCGATGCCACGATTGCACAGGTAAAGGTGAAGCTCCTGCTGCTCACCCTCAATCTGCTCGATGTGAAGGGTTCTTCAGCACTTGCGATCACCAACAACGATCCGACCACATTGACGTTCGACAGCACCGATATCGCCAACAAGACGATAAAGACGGTTTCGACGAAGAACCTGACGCAATCGCTCACCACGTCACTGGTCAGCGGGCTGTCGCTCTCGGTCAATGCGCTGGGCCTCGGGCTGGACGTGACGGCCCTGCTTGGAACGGTGAAGCCGGCGGTGGTAACGGTTCTGAACGGCGTGACGGCGCCTGTCGATGCACTGGTTTATAACGTTCTTGCAGCGCTTGGCGTGCATGTCGGCGAGGCCGATGTCCGGGTTGTCGGCGCGACTTGCGGGCGCTCCGTACTCGTTCAATGAGATGGAGATCAGCCGATCCGGCCGAGAAAGCAGCCGAGCGGCGGCAGGGATAGAGCTCCTTCCTGCAAGACGCCGGTAGTACTGCCAAGATCTATCGGCTCTATCACATCCAGATCCGGCGGCGATTGCCAGCCGGCCGGCTCATCGGCAAAATTGAAGACGCAGAGCAGTTTTTCGTCACCGCCTTCGCGAATGAAGGCAAGGACGTCGCCCTCAGCATCGAGAAACCGGATCGAGCCTCGAACCAGCGCCGGATGCTGCTTGCGCAAGGCCAGCATCGCCCGGTAGCTCGCCAGGACGGAGGTTTGCTCGCCGTCCTGGACATCGACCGCGCGGGCGCGATGGTTTGCCGGGACCGGAAGCCACGGCTTGCCGGTTGAAAAGCCGGCATTATCGGCGCCAGCCTCCCAGACCATCGGCGTGCGGCACCCATCCCGCCCCTTGATCTCCGGCCAGAAGCGGATGCCGAAAGGATCGCGCAAATCCTCGAACGCCAGTTCGGCCTCCTCCAGCCCGAGCTCCTCGCCCTGATAGAGGCAGATCGACCCGCGCAGGCAAGAAAGCAGCACGATTGAGAATTTCGCCACCCTGTCCGGATCGCCGCCCGGCCTTGTCCAGCGGCTGACATGGCGCACGACATCGTGGTTGGAGAATGCCCAGCAAACCCAGCCGTCGAACACCGTACTCTCGAAGGCCTCGACACAACCGCGCACATGCGCCGCGGAGAATTGCGGGCCAAGCAGGTCGAACGTGTAGGACATTTGGAGCTTGTCGCCGCCGCCCGTGTAGGCGGCAAGCGTCTGCAACGAACGGCTTTCGTCACCAATCTCGCCGACCGCGGCGCGGCCTTCGTACTCGTCAAGCAACGCCCGGAAGCGCCTGAGAAAAGCAAGGTTTTCCGGCTGCGTCTTGTCGAACAGATGCTCCTGGTAAAAATAGGGGCTGGTTGCCGTATTGGTGCCGGCGACGCTTTCCGCCAAAGGCGGGTTGCTGCGGAGCCAGCGGTCGTGGACGTAATAGTTGACCGTATCCAGCCGGAAACCGTCGACGCCACGCTCGAGCCAGAACCGCACCGTTTCCAGCAAGGCGTCCTGCACCTGCGGATTGTGGAAATTCAGGTCCGGCTGCGAGGCGAGGAAATTATGCAGGTAATATTGCCTGCGCGTTGCGTCCCATTCCCAGGCGGGGCCGCCGAAAAGCGACAGCCAGTTGTTGGGCGCGGTGCCGTCGGGCTTCGCATCGGCCCAGACGTACCAGTCGGCCTTGGCGTTATCGCGGCTCGTTCGGCTTTCGACGAACCATTGGTGCCGATCCGACGAATGCGACAAGACCTGGTCGATGATCACCTTCAGGCCGAGCCGGTGCGCCTCGGCAATCAGCGCGTCGAAATCCTCTGATGTGCCGAACATCGGATCGACGGCGCAGTAATCCGAAACGTCGTAGCCCATGTCGGCCATTGGCGACTTGAAGAAAGGCGACAGCCAAACGGCGTCGACACCGAGCGATGCGACATGGGCCAGCCTCGAGGTGATGCCGAGGAGATCGCCGCTGCCGTCGCCGGTCGTGTCCTGGAAGGAGCGCGGGTAGATCTGATAGATGACGCAGCCGCGCCACCATTCGGCATTGTCAGCCATCATGGCTCTCCCCTGCGCCCGCCTGCGCGGCCCTGCTTTCGATCATGAACATGACCGTTCGCCCCGACACCGGCCGTGAGATATCGCCACTATCCGTTTCGACGGCTGGGCGCCAATGAAAACCCGCCCGTTCCGGCAGCGTGAACATGCAGGCCCGGCGGTCACCATTGATGATCACGGCAAGGCGACCGTCCTTATCGCCACCGAGAACCATGACCAGCCGATGCCGTCTAGGATCGTGCCAGGCCGCTTCGTCGAGCGGCACGCCGGTTTCGGTCAGCCAGACGACGTCAGCTATTTCCGAGCCGGCCGCAGGCTCGCCGGTGAAAAAGCTTGTGTCTAAAAGCGCCGGCGCGGCACGACGCATCTTGGCGAGCAGAGCCGTGTACCGCTCCAGCGCCCGGTCGCGCCCGGCCCAGTCGAGCCAGGTGATGTCATTGTCCTGCGCGTAGGCGTTGTTGTTGCCGCGCTGCGTGCGGCCGAACTCGTCGCCGGCCGTCAGCATGATCGTGCCGCGCGAGGCAAAGAGCGTCGCCAGCAGTGCGCGTTGGTCATCGAAACGGGCCGTAACGATCGCCCGGTCGTCGGCCTGGCCCTCGACGCCATTGTTCCAGGACAGGTTGTCGTCGTGGCCGTCGCGGTTCTGTTCGCCATTGGCCTCGTTGTGCTTGTGTTCATAGGCAACGATGTCGGCCAGTGTCATCCCGTCATGTGCGGCGATGAAATTGATGCTGCGGACCGTTGCCTGGCCTGGTTTGGCAAAGACATCGGACGACCCCGCAAGCCGCGTCGCCAGCGCACCGATCATGCCGCCGTCGCCGCGCCAGAAGCGGCGGATATCATCACGGTATTTGTCGTTCCATTCGAGGAAGGGCGGCGGAAAATTGCCGAGCTGATAGCCATCCGGTCCGATGTCCCAAGGCTCAGCGACCAGCACACGGTCGGCAAGAACTGGGTCGTTGCGAATGGCGTTCAGCAGCGGCGCATCGGCGTCGAAAACGCCGTCGACGCGGCCAAGGATCGGCGCCAGGTCAAAGCGGAACCCGTCGACACCGGCGTGCTGGACAAAGTGGCGAAGCGTGTCGAGGACCATTTCCCGGACGACCGGATGATCGCAGGCAACCATATTGCCGGTTCCGGTGTCATTGACCAGAGCGCCGTCGGCCTCGTGCCGGTAGTAGGCGCGGTTGTCGAGCCCGCGCAGCGACAATGTCGGGCCGAGCCGGTCGCTTTCGCCGGTGTGGTTGAACACCAGGTCGAGAATGGTACCGATGCCGGCCTCGCGCAGCGCGGCGACCGTTTCGCGCAGCTCAGCCAGACCGCCGGGCGCCAGTCGCGGATCCAGCGCCATGAAGGTCACGGGATTGTAGCCCCAGGCGTTGCCCAGCCCGAGCGGCGGCAAATGCCGTTCGTCGATCGATGCAGTCACCGGCATCAACTCCACGGCTGCAACGCCGAGTTTTTGCAGATGCTCGACAACAACGGGATGAGCGAGGGCTGCAATGGTGCCGCGTTGCTTCTCGGGAATGTGCTGATGCAGCTTTGTGAAGGCGCGAACCGGCACTTCGTAGATAAGGCCGCCGGGCCGAAACAGCGGCGGCAAGACGGGCAAGGGTTCCGGCAAGGCGCCGGCGATGGCCTTCGGCATCAGCGGCGCCGTGTCGGCCCCCTCGCCCCGGCGCGCGGCGAGTTGGCCGTCATAGGCATAGGGCCTGTCGATCTCGACGGCATAGGGATCGGCCAGCAGCTTGTCGGGATCGAACCAGAGCCCCTGTTCCGGCGCGTAGTCGCCATCGGCGCGGAACCCGTATCGGGTGCCGGCGGCGAGACCGGCAACAAAAAGCGTATGCACGCCGTCGCCCTCGGGCTGCAGTTCAAGCCGGTCGATCTCGCGCCTTCCTCGCTCGTCGAAAATCGAGACCCAGATGCGCCGAGCCGACGAGGACCATACGGCGAAGCGAATGCCTTCTTTGGTGATGGTTGCGCCGAGTTGGCTCACACGCGCTCACAGCAGCAGGTCGTAGACAGTTTGAGGCGTTGCCGGGTTAGCTCCCTCTTCTCCCCTTGTGGGAGAAGGGGGAGCCGAAGGCGACGGATGAGGGGTGCTCCAGCTTGGCGCGGACGGCATTCCTTCCAACACCCCTCGTCCGTCTCGGCGCTTCGCGCCGATCCACCGCCCGGGGGCGAGCCACGGGTCTCGCCCCGTCCTTCGGACCCCACAAGGGGAGAAGGAAAGGCGCGCCGCTCCAAGCTCACGTAATCACGCTCGGCTTGGCGCGGCCGGTATGGCTGCGAATGCCGGCAATGTCGTCGGCCGCCGCGATCAGATCGGCAAGCGCCTCCTGGGTGTCGAGATCGTGGCGATTCTTGTCCGGCTCGTAGCGCTCGACATAAAGCCGCAGCGTCGCGCCCGAGGTGCCGGTGCCGGACAGGCGGAAGACGACGCGTGAGCCGCCTTCGAACAACACCCTGATGCCCTGGTTCTTGCTGACCGAGCCATCGACCGGATCGTGATAGGCGAAATCATCGGCGCTGGCGATCGTCATGCCGCGCACGCTGGTGCCAGGCAGCGAGCCGAGCTTGGCGCGCAGCTCGTCGACAAGCGCGTTGGCACGATCGGTCTCGACCTCCTCGTAGTCGTGGCGCGAATAGTAGTGGCGCCCATAGGCCGCCCAATGCTCGGTGACGATCTGCCTGGCGCTTTCACCACGCGCGGCAAGGATGTTGAGCCACAAAAGCACGGCCCACAGCCCGTCCTTTTCGCGGACATGGTTGGAGCCGGTCCCCGCACTCTCCTCGCCGCAGATCGTCGCCATGCCGGCATCGAGCAGATTGCCGAAGAACTTCCAGCCGGTTGGCGTTTCATAGATGCCGATGCCGAGCTTTTCAGCGACCCGGTCGGCAGCACCGCTGGTCGGCATTGAACGGGCGATGCCTTTCAGCCCGGCCTTGTAGCCCGGAGCCAGATGGGCATTGGCAGCGAGCATCGCCACCGAATCCGACGGGGTTATGAAAATGCCCTTGCCGATGATCAGGTTGCGGTCGCCGTCGCCGTCGGAGGCAGCGCCAAAGTCGGGCGCATCCGGCCCCATCATCTCGTCGTAGAGGTGTTTTGCATGCACCAGATTGGGATCGGGATGGTGGCCGCCGAAATCCGGCAGCGGGATAAAATTGCGAGCGGTGCCGTTGGGCGCGCCTAGCCGGTTTTCGAGGATCTCCTTGGCGTAGGGGCCGGTCACCGCATGCATGGCGTCGAAGCGCATGCGGAAGCCTGATTTGAACAGCGCCCGCAAGGCATTGAAATCGAACAGGCTTTCCATCAGTTCGGCATAGTCGGCGACCGGATCGATGATTTCGACGGTCATGTCTCCTGCCTTGACCGTGCCGATCGTGTCGATGTCGACCGGTCCGATATCGGCGATCTTGAAGCTCGAAATCGCCTTGGTTTTTTCGAAGATCGCGTCGGTCAGCTTTTCCGGCGCCGGGCCGCCATTGCCGGCATTGTACTTGATGCCGAAATCCTCATGCGGGCCACCCGGATTGTGGCTGGCGGACAGGATGATGCCGCCGAAGGTCTTGTATTTGCGGATGACATGCGAAGCGGCCGGCGTGGATAAGATACCGCCCTGCCCGACCATCACCTTGCCGAAGCCGTTTGCCGCGGCCATGGCGATGGCCTTCTGGATGACCTCGCGGTTATAAAAGCGGCCGTCGCCGCCGATCACCAGGGTCTTGCCCTCGAACCCGCCCAGCGCGTCGAAGATCGACTGGATGAAGTTCTCGGCATAGTGCTCCTGCTGGAACACCGGGACTTTCTTGCGCAGCCCGGAGGTGCCGGGCTTCTGGTCGGGATAGGGTTTTGTGGCGACAGTGCGGATCATCAGTCAGGCAGCCCTTTTCGAAAGCAGCAAGCGATAGAGTTGGACATATTTTTCGGCGCTTTTGTCCCACGACACGTCGGCCTTCATGCCTTGCCGCTGCATCGACGCCCACACCGCGGAATTGGCATGCGCTTCGACAAGGCGGCGGATGGCGTGCAGCAGGGCGCCAGCATTGGCGGGCGCAAACTGGAAGCCGGTCGCCACGCCGGCAGAGATGGCGGCTTCGTTGGCATCGATAACCGTGTCGGCAAGGCCGCCGGTGCGCGCGACGACCGGCACGCAGCCATAGCGCAGGCCGTAAAGCTGCGTCAGCCCGCAAGGTTCGAAGCGCGACGGGATAATGATGGCGTCGCAGCCGCCCTGCATGGTGTGGGAGAGCCCCTCGTCATAGCCGACGACGACGCCGATGCGACCACGATGGCGGGCTGCGGCGGCAAGCAACGCGCCTTCGAGCCCTGCGTCGCCAGACCCAAGGACTGCCAGCCGTGCACCTGCCGCGACGATACCGTCGACGGCCGCCGCCAATATGTCCATGCCCTTTTGCCAGGTCAGCCGGCTGACGACGCAGACGATCGGGCTATCGTCGCGATCGAGGCTGAAACGGTCCTCGACCGCGGCCTTGTTGGGCATTCGCGCCTTAAGCGTCTTTGCCGTGTAGTTGGAGACCAGATGCGTGTCGGTTTCCGGGTTCCAGATCTCGGTATCGATGCCGTTGACGATGCCATGGAGATCGACGGAGCGCATGTTGATCAGGCCGTCGAGGCCCATGCCGAATTCGGGCAAGCGGATTTCCTGCGCATAGGTCGGGCTGACCGTGGTGATCGCCCAGGCGGCCTGCAGGCCGGCCTTGAGGAAGCCGACGCCGCCATAATATTCGACGCCGTCGAGCGCCATCGCCGCCGCCGGCAGGCCAAGCTCGCCAAAGATGCCGGCGCCGAACTGGCCCTGGAAGGCGAGGTTATGGACGGTGATCATCGACGGCGTGCCGACCGCCTTGCCGTAGCGCATATAGGCGAGTGTCATTGCCGACTGCCAGTCATGGGCATGGACGATATCGGGCAGGTAGCCGGAGATGGCGCCGGCAGCAATATCACCGCCGACCTGGCTCAAGGCCGCGAACCGCCGCCAATTGTCCGGCCAGTCGGCGCCGGCCGCGTTGCCGTACGGGCCGCCGGGACGGTCGAAAAGATGCGGCGCGTCGAGCACAAACAGGTCGAGCCCGGCGATCTGGACGGCATGCACCGAAGCCTTCCCACCCTGCAGCAATGGATATTGCTGAACCGCCTTCTTTTTCCTGAAGGCGCCCATCACCTGAGGATAGCCGGGGACGAGCGTGCGCATGTTGACGCCGTTGCCGGCCAATGCCACGGGCAAGGCGCCAGTCACGTCGGCGAGCCCTCCGGTTTTGACCAGCGGAAAGATCTCGGGCGCCACCGACAGAACCTCCATGCACTACGATCCCAGCCTGTTGACCATGTCCTGCGTGACCAGGCAGATGCCTTTTTCCGAAACGCGGAAACGCTTGGCGTCGAGGACAGGATCCTCGCCGACCACCAGCCCCTCCGGGATCCTGACGCCGTGATCGATGACCACGCGCTTCAGCCTGGCGTTGCGGCCGACATGGACGTCGGGCAGCATGACGACCTCCTCCAGCGTCGAATAGGAATTGATGCGCGCCCCGGTGAAGATCAGGCTTCGCTTCAGCGAAGCGCCCGAAACGATGCAATCGCCCGACACGAGAGACGACACGGCCGACCCGCGGCGGCCATCTTCGTCATGCACGAACTTTGCCGGCGGCTTCAACTCGGCGTAGGTCCAGATCGGCCAGTCGCGGTCGTAGAGGTCGAGTTCCGGCGTGATGTCGGTCAGGTCGATATTGGCTTCCCAATAGGCATCGACCGTGCCGACGTCGCGCCAATAGGCCTCGTTCTCGGCGGTCGAGCGCACGCATGATTTGGCGAAGCGATGCGCGATCGCCTTTCCGTGTTCGACGATGTAGGGGATGATGTCCTTGCCGAAGTCGCGGCTGGAGCCGGGCTCCGCCGCATCGCGACGCAATTGCTCCATCAGGAACTTGGTCTTGAACACATAGATGCCCATCGAGGCCAGCGCAAAATCCGGCTTGTCGGGAATGCCCGGCGGATCGGCGGGCTTTTCGATGAAGGAGATGATGGTGTCCTTGGTGTCGACATGCATGACGCCGAAGCCGGTGGCTTCCATGCGCGGCACTTCGAGGCAGCCGACGGTGACATCGGCGCCGGCCTCTACATGCTGGCGCAGCATCAATTCGTAATCCATCTTGTAGACGTGGTCGCCGGCCAGGATGACCATGTATTCCGGCCCATAGGCCTCGATGATGTCGATGTTCTGGTACACGGCGTCGGCGGTGCCCTCATACCACTGTGTTTCCGACACACGCTGGCTGGCCGGCAAGATATCGAAACTCTCGTTGCGCTCGGGCCGCAGGAAGTTCCAGCCGCGCTGCAGGTGGCGGATCAGCGAATGCGCCTTGTACTGGGTGGCGACGCCGAGGCGGCGGATACCGGAATTGAGCGCATTGGACAGCGCGAAATCGATGATGCGGGTCTTGCCGCCGAAATAGACCGCCGGCTTGGCGCGGCGGTCGGTCAGTTCCTTGAGCCGGCTGCCACGGCCGCCGGCCAGCACATAAGCCATGGCGTCGCGTGCCAGCGGCTGTGTTCGTTTTATTTCAGCCATTCCTATCCTCCCAGGTTAGATGCTCCAGACATAGCTCAGTCCGGGACGAATTCGAGCATGATCGTCGACAGCGGCGGCAAAAGCATCGTCGCCGAAATGCCTCCTCCTTCCGCCCGAGCCTCGACGAGGCCGCTGTTGCCCTTGCCGGAACCGCCATAGTCCGTGGCGTCGGTGTTGATGATCTCGCGCCATTTTCCGGTCTGCGGCAACGGCACGCGGTAATTGTCGCGCGGCACCGGCGTGAAGTTGGAAATGACGGCGACCGGGTTGCCGCCCGGCGCGCTGCGCAGCCAAGCGAACACCGAATTCGCGCTGTCATCGACGATCAGCCAGGAAAAGCCCTCCGGCTCGCAGTCGCGGGCATGCAGCGCCGGGCGCGAGCGGTAGAGATAGTTGAGATCGCGCACCGTCTGCCAGACACCACGGTGGAGCCGGAAATCGAGCAGGTTCCAGTCGAGCGCGCGCGCCTCGCTCCACTCGCGGCGTTGCGCGAACTCCTGGCCCATGAACAACAGCTTCTTGCCGGGATAGCCCCACATGAAGGCGTAATAGGCGCGCAGCGTCGCGAATTTCTGCCAGTCGTCGCCGGCCATCTTGTTAAGCAGCGTGCCCTTGCCGTGCACCACCTCGTCATGGGACAGCGGCAGCACGAAATTCTCGCTGAAGGCGTAGACCAGGCCGAAGGTGATATCGTTGTGGTGATGCTTGCGGAAGATCGGCTCCTTGGAGAAATACTCCAGAGTGTCGTGCATGAAGCCCATGTTCCACTTGAAACCGAAGCCCAGTCCGCCTTCATGCACCGGCTGCGAGACTTTCGGCCACGAGGTCGATTCCTCGGCGATCGTCATCACGCCCGGATGGTGGCCGTAGACCTCCTTGTTCATCCGTTGCAGGAAGCTGACCGCTTCCAGGTTCTCGCGCCCGCCTTTCTCGTTGGGAATCCATTCACCGGCCTTGCGCGAATAATCGAGATAAAGCATCGAGGCGACCGCATCGACGCGCAGACCGTCGACGTGATATTTCTCTTCCCAGAACAGCGCATTATTGACAAGGAACGAGACCACCTCGCGACGACCGAAATTGTAGATCGCGGTGTTCCAGTCGGGATGGAAGCCCTTGCGCGGATCGGCATGTTCGTAGAGTGCGGTGCCGTCGAACTTTGCCAGACCGTGTTCGTCAACCGGGAAATGCGCCGGCACCCAGTCAAGGATGACGCCGATGCCGGCGCGGTGGGCACCGTCGACGAAGCGGGCAAAACCGTCCGGATCGCCAAAGCGGGCGCTCGGCGCATAGAGACCGGTCGTCTGGTAGCCCCAGGACGGGTCATAGGGGTGTTCGGAGATCGGCATGAATTCGATGTGGGTGAAACCCGTCTCGACCACATAGGGGATCAGCCGGTCGGCGAGCTCGTCCCATGACAGGAAGCTGCCGTCGTCGTGAAGCCGCCATGAGCCGGCATGGACCTCGTAGATCGATACGGCCTCGCGCCTGTGGTCGGCATTGCGCCAGTAGTTCCGGTGCGCCTCGTCGCCCCATTCATGCACCGGCGGCAGCGCCGTCACCGAGGCGGTAGCCGGGCGCAGTTCGGATTTGAAGGCGAACGGATCTGCCTTGAGCGGCAATCTCACGCCATCCGGCCCGATGATCTCGTATTTATAAGGGCGGCCGGCGCCGATGTCGGGAATGAACAGCTCCCAGATACCGGTATCGCGGCGGTCGCGCATGGTGTGCCTGCGGCCGTCCCACTCGTTGAAGTCGCCGACCACCGAGACACGCCTTGCATTGGGCGCCCACACCGCAAAATGTACGCCCGATGCACCCTCATGGTCGATGAGATGAGCGCCGAGCTTGTCGAACAGCCTGAGATGCGATCCTTCGGCGATGTAATAATCGTCCAGCGGGCCGAGCACGGGGCCGAAGGAATATGGATCGGTCAGCCACCAGTCGCCGCCGGCGTTCCTGGCGTGATAGCGCAGCGGCTGGCGTTTGCGCAGCGACAGTTTGCCCTCGAAGAAGCCGCGATCGTCGCGTCTCGACAGCTCGCCGGCCTTCTTGCCGGTCAGCGTATAGGCGGTGACGGACTCGGCATGAGGGACGAAGCAGCGGCCGACAAAGCCCTTCCCCGCCTCATGCACGCCAAGCACGGAGAACGGGTCGCCATGCGTGCCGGCGACAATCGCCGCGACATCGCCGGCTGGCGCCAGTCCGTCCGGCCCGCTTGTCGCAACGGTCGCGCGCGGCTTGCTCATCAGGCAGTGTCCCTCCTCGGGCACCAAGTGCGTGTTTCTAGTGAAGTTTTGAATTCGACAGTCGCAGGCCGCCTGACCTTCCAAGGGATGCGAAGGTCAAATCACTCCACTAGGGCCACATTGTTCCTGGTCTCATGCAATCACATCAGGCGGGCACGTGCCAGATGTCTTTCGCATATTGGCGGATCGTGCGGTCGGACGAGAACCAGCCGACGCGGGCGACATTGCGGATGGCTCTGGCGTACCAGTCCGGGCTGTTGCGCCAGACGGCATCGACGTCGCGCTGGGTGGCGGCGTAGGCATCGAAATCCGCAGCGACCATGAACCAGTCGCTCTGGTAAAGGCCGTTGATCAGGTCGCGATAACGGTCCGGATCGTCAGGCGAAAAGACCCCGGACGAAACCGCGGCAAGCGCCTGCGCCAATTCAGGCGATCCCTCGATTACGGCGCGCGGATCGTAACCATTGTTGCGCCGCTCGGCGACCTCATCGGTGGTCAGGCCGAAGATGAAGATGTTGTCGTCGCCGACGCATTCCTTGATCTCGACATTGGCGCCGTCGAGCGTGCCGATGGTCAGCGCGCCGTTCAGCGCGAACTTCATGTTGCCGGTGCCGGACGCTTCCATGCCGGCGGTCGATATCTGCTCCGAAAGATCGGCGGCCGGCATCATGATCTCGGCCAGGCTGACATTGTAGTTCGGCACGAACACCACTTTCAGCAAGCCGCGCACCGCCGGGTCGCGGTTGATGACCCGGGCGACGTCGTTGGCAAGTTTGATGATCAGCTTGGCGTTGTGATAGCTGGGCGCCGCCTTGCCGCCGAAGAACTTGACGCGGGGCATCCAGTCGCGCTCCGGATGCGAGCGGATCTGGTCGTAAAGCGCGACCGCTTCGAGAATGTTCAAGAGCTGGCGCTTGTATTCGTGGATGCGCTTGACCTGGATGTCGAACAGCGCCGAGGGGTCCACCTTGATGCCGAGCCGGTCGGCAACGAGATTGGCAAGCCTCGTCTTGTTCGCCCGTTTGACAGCGGCGAACTTGTCGCGGAAGGCAGCGTCCTCGGCGAAAGGATCGAGCAGCTTTATCTCGTCGATGTCGTCGAGGAAGCCGTCGCCGATCGCCTCTCGGGTGAGTGCCGTGAGGCCGGGATTGCACTGTATCAGCCAGCGCCGCGGTGTGATCCCGTTGGTCTTGTTGTTGATGCGATCCGGGTAGAGCCTGTGGAGGTCGGCAAACACCGTCTCCTTCATCAATTCCGTATGCAGTGCCGAGACGCCGTTGATCGAGTGCGAGCCGACAAAGGCCAGATTGCCCATACGCACGCGGCGATCGCCATTTTCCTGGATCAGCGAGATGCGGCTGATCTGCTCGTCCGAGAACTGGTCGGAGACGCGCGCCTCGAGCAGCACCTCGGCGTTGATGGCGTAGACGATCTGCATGTGGCGCGGCAACAGCCGCTCGAATAGCGGCACGGGCCAGCTTTCCAGCGCTTCGGGCAGCAGCGTGTGGTTGGTGTAGCCGAAGGTGCGCTTGGTGATGCTCCACGCCTGGTCGAAATCCATGCCGTGGACATCCATCAACAGGCGCATCAGCTCGGGGACGGCGATGGCCGGATGGGTGTCGTTGAGATGGATCGCCGCCTTGTCGGGCAGCGATTGCAGGTCGCCATACTGGCTGAGATGACGCTGAAGGATGTCCTGCAGCGAGGCGGTGGAGAAGAAATACTCCTGCCTGAGCCGCAACTCCTGGCCTGCCTTGTGGGAATCGGCCGGGTAAAGGACGCGCGACAGCGCATCGGCCTTGTTGCTCTCGGCGAGCGCGCCGATGTGATCGCCGGCGTTGAACTTGTCGAGCAGGATCGGATCGACCGGCATGCCGGACCACAGACGCAGCGTGTTGACGCGGTTGGCCCGCCAGCCAACCACTGGGGTATCGTAAGCAACGGCCAGAACATGTTCGGTCGGCTTCCAGACATGGCGCTCGAGCCTGCCGTCCTTCGAGGTGATCGATTCCACCGAGCCGCCGAAGCCGACCTCGAAGGAGCGTTCGCGGCGTTCGAACTCCCAAGGATTGCCGTGATCGAGCCATGTCTCGGGCAGTTCGACTTGCCAGCCGTCATGGATCTCCTGCCGAAACATGCCGTTGGCGTAGCGAATGCCATAGCCATGCGCGGGGATATCGACGGTAGCCATGCTTTCCATGAAGCAGGCGGCGAGCCGGCCAAGGCCGCCATTGCCAAGGGCAGCGTCCGGTTCGAGCGCTGCAATGATGTCAAGGTCGACGCCAAGCGACGACAGCGCCTCGCGCATATTGTCCATCAGGCCGAGATTGGAGAAGGCATCGCGCATCAGGCGGCCGATGAGGAATTCCAGTGACAGGTAATAGACGCGCTTTTCCTGCTGGGCGTAGGCCTCTTGGGTCGCCTGCATCCAATGATCGACGATGCGGTCGCGCACAACCTTGATCGAGGCGGTGAGCCAATCGTACTGGGTTGCAACGTTGGTGCCCTTGCCGACCCTGTATTTGAGGGCCTGCAAGACTTCGTCGGCGAGCGTCTTGGGATCCGGGTTTTCGAGCGTGGGCAGAGGAGCTTCGGTTGTCATCGCGCGCGTCATGCTGCCTCTCGTGACGTTGCCAGGATCATGCGGCTTTCACCATCTCCGCCAATGCTAATGCATCCCACCGGATGTTCAATGGATTCAGGCGACCGCAAGCCGGGTTGCCCTGCGGCAATTTGGCATTGAAACACCGCGCCCTCAGCGGCGGGCCTCAAGTTCTTGTTCAGGCCGCCAGCGCCGCCTCCGGCGGCACCTTGGCGCCGGTCATGAAGGCGACCGCGTCGGACATCGTATACTGCTTCGGATCGATGACGCAGAGGCGACGGCCGAGCCGGTGAATGTGGATGCGGTCCGCCACCTCGAAGACATGCGGCATGTTGTGTGAAATCAGCACGATCGGCAGGCCTCGCTTTTTCACGTCGAGGATTAATTCGAGCACGCGGCGGCTCTCCTTCACGCCAAGTGCCGCCGTCGGCTCATCCATGATCACCACCCGGCTGCCGAAGGCAGCGGCGCGCGCCACCGCCACACCCTGACGCTGGCCGCCGGAAAGTGTTTCCACGGCCTGGCTGATGTTCTGGATGGTCATCAGGCCAAGCTCCGTGAGCTTGTCGCGGGCGCGCTTTTCCATCGCCGGACGGTCGAGCATGCGCAGCCAGCTGCCAAGAAAGCCCGGCTTGCGGATCTCGCGGCCGAGAAACATGTTGTCGGCAATGGACAGCGCCGGCGACAGCGCCAGGTTCTGGTAGACGGTCTCGATGCCGGCTTCGCGGGCCTCCATCGGCGATTTGAATGCAATAGGCTTGCCTTCAAGCCGGATCTCGCCTTCGTCGGGCACGACCGCGCCGGAAATCGCCTTGATAAGCGACGACTTGCCGGCGCCGTTGTCGCCTATGACAGCAAGGATTTCGCCCGGATAGAGATCGAAATCGGCATTGTCGAGGGCGGTGACGCGACCGTAGCGTTTGACCAGGCTGCGGGCGGTAAGGATCGGTTCCTGAGTCTGGTTCATGCCGAGATCTTCCTGATCCACTGGTCAATACCAACAGCGATGATGATAAGGGCGCCGACAGACAATTGCGTCCATTGGGGATCTGTCCCCCAAAGCCTGAGGCCGAGCGCGAACACCCCGACGATCAGCGCACCGAAGATGGTCCCGAGGATGGAACCGCGGCCGCCGAACAGTGATGTGCCGCCAATCACCACGGCGGTAATCGAATTGATGTTCTCGAACTGCCCGGCCTGCGGCGAGACCGATCCGATGCGTCCGATCAAGGCCCAGCCGGCGATGGCACAAATGATGCCGGTCAGGGTATAGACCGTGACCAGCATCCGGCTGACGCGCACCCCCGACAGTTCCGCGGCTTCCGGGTCGTCGCCGACTGCGTAGACATGCCGGCCCCATGCGGTGTGATTGAGCACGTACCAGGCAATTGCCCCCATGATCAGCACCAACAGCACGCCATAGGTGAAGACTGCGCCGCCGATCCTGAACGAGCCGCCGAAAAACTGCAGCAGCGGTGCCGTCGCCTCGAGATCCTGGCTGCGGATGGTCTCGTTGCCGGAATAGATGAAGTTGATGGCAGCGTAGATCGACCAGGTGCCGAGCGTCACGATGAAGGGCGGCAGTTTCACCCAGGCGATGAGAATGCCGTTGATCAAGCCGCAAATCGCGCCGACAAGCAGCCCGATGGCAACGGCGACCGGCGCTGGAACACCGTAATGCATGGCAAACTGGCCCATAACAACCGAGCTCAGCACCATGATGGCGCCGACTGACAGGTCGATGCCGGCGGTGAGCACCACCAGTGTCTGCGCGATGCCGACCATGCCGGTTATCGCCACCTGCTGGAGGATCAGGGTGAGGGTGAAGGGAGAAAAGAAGCGTCCGCCGACGACGACTGCGAACAGAACCACCGAGATGAGCAGGATGATCAGCGGCACCATGGCCGGGCTTTTATGCAAGCGGTGCTGGATGCTCTCCAACGTCGAGCGGGAATGCGTCTCGAATGATGCGACGCTGGCGTCGCTAGCGGCCAGGACCGTCTCGAATTCCTGCGGTCCCTTGCTCCTGGTTGTTTCGACGCTCAAGTCGGCCTCCCCGCCTGTGATGTGGAGCGGCCGAAACCGCTCCACATTCCCTATTGTTCTTTTGAAGTTGAGCCGATCAGGGGATCAAATCAACCCCAGCACTTGCTGAGGCCTTGCTTCGTGTCGATGGATTCGATGCCGGCGGCAGGCTTGTCGGTGATCAGCGTGACGCCGGTGTTGTAGAAGTTCAGACCGGGCGACGGCTCAGGCTTCTTGCCGGTGTCGGCAAAGGTCTTGATCGCCTCGATGCCGAGCGAGGCCATGAGCAATGGATATTGCTGTGAAGTGGCGCCGATCACGCCCTCGGCAACGTTCTTGACACCGGGGCAGCCGCCATCGACCGAGACAATCAGGACGTCCTTCTCCTTGCCGACGGCTTTCAGTGCCTGGTAGGCGCCCGCGGCCGCAGGTTCGTTGATGGTGTAGACGACGTTGATATCCGGATCCTTCTGCAGGCAATTCTCCATGGCAGTATGCCCGCCATCCTCATTGCCGCTCGACAGATCGTGACAGACGTTGCGTGCGTCGGTTTCGTCGCCGATCTTCTTGGGATCGCCGAGGTCGATGCCGAAGCCCTTCATGAAGCCTTGATCACGCTGGACGTCGACGGAGGGCTGGCTGGCGATCAGATCCATGTAGGCAATGTGCGCATCCTTGGCCTTGTCGCCCAAGGTAGCCTTTGCCCAGGAGCCGATAAGCTCGCCGGCCTTGAAATTGTCGGTCGCAAACGTCGCATCCGCGGCATCGGCAGGCTCGAGCTGCGTGTCGAGAGCGATCACCAGCACCCCTGCATCGCGCGCCTTCTTCACCGCCGGCACGATGGCCGCAGTGTCGGTGGCGGTGATCAAAATGCCCTTGGCGCCGTCGGCGATGCAGGATTCGATCGCCGCAACCTGGCCCTCATTGTCACCTTCCGCCTTGCCGGCATAGGCTTTCAGATCGACACCGATTTCCTTGGCTTTCGCGGCGGCACCTTCCTTCATCTTCACGAAGAAGGGATTGGTGTCGGTCTTGGTGATCAAGCAGGCGCCGACCCCGGCGGCCGATGCCGTCGACGCAAACGCCATCAGGCTCAGTCCGGCCGCGGCAAACACGGTGGATTTCAACAGTTTTGACGTGGTCACGATTTTCCTCCCATTGAACCATTTAGGATGCCGGCCAACCGGCATCTGCAGCGCGTCCGACGAAATCTCCCAGTGTCGACGCCGATCTCAAGAGACACCAGTCCGCCAGCACTGTCAATAATTAAATCACTCTTATTTATTATTGACAACGCAGGATTGTTCACTCACTCTAGACCAAAAGCATTGAGGGGAACGACGGGAGGAACAGGGGTGGAGACCGGCATTACAAGGCACGGCTCGCCCGATGCGGCCGAAAGCCGCCTGCACCGCGGCACCAATCAAAGCGGCATGCGGGACCACAATGAGCGGCTGGTGCTGTCGCTGGTGCGCCAGCACGGCAGCCTGGCCAAATCCGACATCGCACGCATGACTGGCCTCTCGGCGCAGACAGTATCAGTCATCATGCGCGAGCTGGAGGAGGACGACCTGCTCGTTCGCCAGGCGCCGTTGCGCGGCAAGATTGGCCAGCCCTCGATACCCATGGCGCTCAATCCCGACGGCGCCTATTTCATCGGCCTGAAGATCGGCCGGCGCAGCGCCGAGCTCGTGCTGATCGATTTCCTCGGCAATGTGCGCTCGATGCTGCAGCATTCGTACCGCTATCCGGCGCCGCGCGAGACGGTGGAATTCGTTACGAGCGGCATGAAGAAGATGCGCGGCGAGCTCACTCCTGCGCAGGACAAGCGCATCGCCGGGCTTGGCATCGCCATGCCGTTCGAATTGTGGAACTGGGCCGATACCGCCGGCGCGCCGCGTGAAATCATGGACGAATGGCGCCATCGCGACATCCGCGCCGACATCCAGGCGCAATGCGAATTTCCGGTCTACCTGCAAAACGATGCCACCTCGGCCTGCGGCGCCGAGCTCGTGTTCGGCCAGGCGGCGGGTGCGGCGCGCGATTTCGTCTATTTCTACATCGGTGCCTTTGCCGGCGGCGGCATCGTGCTGAACGGCCGGCTGTTTGGCGGCCCAACCGGCAATGCCGGCGCGCTGGGCTCAATGCCAGTGCCCGGGCCTGACGGCAAGCCGACGCAGTTGATCGACGTTGCATCGATCGCCATGCTGGAGAAGGCGCTCAACGCACGCGGCGTCGAGGCCTCGCATCTGTGGACATCACCGGGGGACTGGGGCGAGATCGGTGCCGAGCTTGACGACTGGATCGCCAGCGCCTCGCAGGCGCTCGCCTATGCCATCGTTGCGGCGTCGTCCGTCATCGATTTCGAAGCCGCGGTGATCGACGGATGGATGCCGCTCGCCGTGCGCAGGCGGCTTGTCGATGCCGTCATCCAGGCCATCGGCAGGATCGACGGCGAAGGCCTGAGGCTGCCGGCCGTCCGCGAGGGAACGGTCGGCATCCATGCGCGGGCGCTGGGTGGCGCCAGTCTGCCGCTATCGGAGCGCTTCCTCATCGGCTCGACCACGATTTCCCGGAGCTTCTGAGCATGCTGATCGGTATCCCGGCGCTGCTCGGCCCGGAGCTTCTGGCGATGTTGCGCGCCATGGGCCATGGCGACGAGATCGCGCTGGTCGACGGCAACTACCCGGCCGAACAGCAGGCACAGCGGCTGATCCGCGCCGACGGTCATCATCTCGTCCCGGTGCTGGATGCCGTATTGAGCGTGTTGCCTGTCGACGACGCCGTGCCGCAGGCGCTGTTTCGCGCCTCGGCTAAAGGCGATCCCCTGCTCGCCGATCCGGTTCATCATGAGATTGAAGCGATCTGCGCCAGGCATGCGCCGGGCCGCAAGGTGGTTGCGCTTGCCGGCGCCGACTTCTATGCACGGGTCAAGGCCGCGCACGCGATCGTCGCGACGAGCGAGCCGCGGCTTTACGCCAACATCATCATTCGCAAGGGCGTGATCTATCCGCCGGAAAGCAAGACTTCATGATCCTCTGCTGCGGCGAAGCCCTGATCGACATGCTGCCGCGCACCACGACGGAGGGCGAAGCGGCCTTTGCCCCCTATGTCGGCGGTGCCGTCTTCAACTCGGCCATTGCGCTCGGCCGACTCGGCGCGCCGGCCGGCTTCTTCTCCGGCCTGTCGTCGGATCTGTTCGGCGGGCAGTTCAGGGAGGCGCTGGGGGCCAGCAAGGTCAGTTCCACCTATGCGCACACCTCGCCGCGGCCGACCACGCTCGCCTTCGTGCGGCTCACCAACGGCCAGGCGACCTATACATTCTATGACGAGAACACCGCCGGGCGCATGCTGACCATCGAGGACCTGCCGGAGCTCGGCAGCGAGATCGAGGCCATGCTGTTCGGCGCCATCAGCCTGATCTCGGAACCGGCCGGATCGGCCTATGAGGAGTTCATGCGACGTGAGCATGAGCGCCGCGTGATGATGCTCGACCCCAACATCCGGCCAACCTTCATTCCCGACAAGGCCAGGCATCTCAGGCGCATCCGCAACATGATGGCGATGGCCGACATCGTGAAACTGTCGGACGAGGATTTGAACTGGTTCGACGAAGCCGGCTCGCATGAGGACGTCGTCCGCAACTGGCTGGACTGCGGCCCGAAGCTGATCGTCGTCACCCACGGCAGCGAGGGCGCGGTTGGTTACAGCAGCCAGCACCGGGTCACGGTCGTGCCGGACAAGGTCGAGCTGGTCGATACGGTCGGCGCCGGCGACACGTTCAATGCCGGCATCCTTGCCTCCTTGCACGAGCAGGGCCTGCTGTCGAAGACGGCAATCGCCGGCCTGCCGAAAGAAGCCATCCATAAGGCGCTGACGCTCGGCGCCAAGGCTGCGGCGGTGACGGTCTCGCGGGCCGGCGCCAATCCGCCATGGCGGCATGAACTCGCCTGACCGGCTGGCAACCGCCTCACGGACTGCCTGCCGGCGATCACTTTATGTTTCGCCTAACCTGGCGGGCGGGATGCGCAGCCCATATCAAGCATGCCGAAGCCCGGATTTTCCCGCGTTTAAGAGGGCAGATCGGAAACCAGAGGTAACAGGCTGCGACACTTGAGCAATTCAGGGTTTTGCCCTGCGGCTTTCTCGGCCGTGCCAAGTCTGCTACCAGCGGCCGGTTATCTGGCTAAAAACCGTTTGAGGCCGACATGCAGTTCATCGATCTTGGCGCACAGCGCGAACGCATCCGCGACAGGCTGAAGGCGGCAATCGACCGCGTCGTCGACGAAGGTCGTTATATTCTTGGACCGCAGGTCACCGAATTCGAAAACAAGCTCGCCGCCTATATCGGCACCAAGCACGTGGTCGCTTGCGCCAACGGCACCGACGCGCTGCTGTTGCCGCTGTTTGCCGCCGGCATCGGCCCGGGCGACGCGGTATTCGTGCCGAGCTTCACCTTCGCCGCCACGGCCGAAGTGGTGGCGCTGACCAAGGCCGAGCCGGTGTTCGTCGATGTCGATGCTGACAGCTACAATATCGACATCGCCAGCCTCGAGGCGGCAATCGCCATGATCAAGGCGGAGGGGCGGCTGAGGCCGAAGGCAATCATTCCCGTCGACCTGTTCGGCCTCGCCGCCGATTACGAAGCAATCATGGCCATCGCCAATCGCGAAGGCCTGATGGTCATCGAGGATGCGGCGCAGGCGACCGGCGGCTCGGCTGACGGCAAGATGTGCGGCTCGTTCGGCACCGTCGGCTCGACCAGCTTCTATCCGGCAAAACCGCTCGGCTGCTACGGCGACGGCGGTGCGATGTTCACCAATGACGATGCGCTGGCCGAACAGCTGCGCTCGTTCGCCTTTCACGGCAAGGGCGAAACGCAATACGACAATGTCCGCGTCGGCATCAATTCACGGCTCGATACACTGCAGGCGGCGATCCTAATCGAGAAGCTGGCCATCCTCGAGGACGAGATGGTGGCGCGGCAAGCGGTCGCCAATCGCTATGCCGAAGGTCTCGGCGATATAGTCAAGACGGCGCGCAATCTGGGCGGCGGCCGCTCGGCCTGGGCGCAATACGCCATCGAAACGCCGAAGCGCGACGGGCTCAAGGCACATCTCGGTGAAAAGGGCATTCCGTCGGTCATCTACTATGTGAAACCGCTGCACAGCCAGATTGCCTATCGCGATTATCCGCGCACGCCGACCGGCCTTGCCGTTTCGGAAGAGCTGCCGAAGCGCATCCTGTGCCTGCCGATGCATCCCTATCTGAGCGAGGCCGACCAGGACCGGATCATCGAAACGATCCGTAACTATGTCGGCTCGAATTCGGCGCACGTGGCGGCGGCATAATTCGAAAGTTGCGGAACATGGTCGCGGATTACATCGACGAGTTCATCATGTTCTGCGCCGGGTTGTGGATGGCTGGCATCGGCTTCGGATTTCTCGCGGACCCGTTCCAAGCTCGCCCCGGCCAGCAAGCATGGTGGACCAACTTTGGAATCCATTTTAAATGGATGGGGCCGCTGTTGATCCTCATCGCGATAGCGCTCGCGTTCGCGGCACCTTCCTAGATGCGCTCGCGCCAGCAACAGGCTCGCCATTGACGGCATCGCTGATCAACAACGGACCGTTCACCTCAAACTGGGCCGTCGGTACCGATTTCGGGATGCTTTGCTCTGCGCCGAAGCATGGTCTGCACCTGTCTTCCCTCTAGGCTGGCTATTTCATGAAGAAGATTGGTTTCCTCTCGTTCGGGCACTGGACGCCCTCGCCGCAATCGCAGACGCGGACGGCATCCGATGCGCTTTTGCAGTCCGTCGAGCTGGCCGTCGCCGCCGAGGAGCTGGGTGCGGACGGCGCGTATTTCCGCGTGCATCACTTCGCCCGCCAGCTCGCCTCGCCCTTCCCGCTGCTGGCAGCGGTTGGGGCGAAGACCAGCCGAATCGAGATCGGCACGGCGGTGATCGACATGCGTTACGAGAACCCGCTCTACATGGCCGAGGACGCCGGCGCCGCCGATCTGATCGCCGGAGGGCGTCTGCAGCTAGGCATCAGCCGCGGCTCGCCGGAGCAGGTGATCGACGGATGGCGGTACTTCGGCTACGCCCCGCAAGAGGGCGAGAGCGATGCCGACATGGCTCGCAGACACACCGGAGTGCTGCTCGAAGTGTTGCTGGGCAAAGGCTTTGCCCAGCCCAACCCGCGGCCGATGTTTCCCAACCCGCCTGGCCTGCTTCGCGTCGAGCCACACTCGGAGGGCCTGCGCGAGCGCATCTGGTGGGGCGCCGCCACAAACGCCACCGCAGAATGGGCGGCGAAACTTGGAATGAACCTGCAGAGCTCCACGCTCAAATTCGATGAAGGCGGAAAGCCGTTTCACATCCAGCAAGCCGAACAGATCAGGGCTTTTCGCGAAGCCTGGAAGGCGGCCGGCCACACGCGCGAGCCGCGGGTGTCGGTGAGCCGCAGCATTTTTGCGCTGGTCGACGATCGCGACCGCGCCTATTTCGGCGGCAACCAGGGCGGAGATCAGTTCGGCTATATCGAGGCAGACAGGCTTGCCGTGTTCGGCCGCTCCTATGCCGCCGAGCCAGACGTCCTGATCGAGCAGCTAAAGGGCGACGAAGCCATCGCTGAGGCCGATACGCTGCTGCTCACAGTCCCCAACCAGCTCGGTGTCGACTACAATGTCCATGCCATCGAGGCGATCCTGACCCACGTCGCCCCAGGCTTGGGCTGGCGCTGACGCGACTTTGTTGGAAAAGCCACGGCGGTCAATACTTGCTCGCGTTCTAGCGGTCTCACGGCTGCTTCCCGTCGGCTCGTTTCAGCATCGCAAATGCGCGACTGATCCGTTGCAGGGCCGTCGCGTTGGCCAGCACTGCGTACAACGCGAACCCGCCTGCCAGAATCCAGGGCGAAGCCGCGCCCATGGCAGTCGCGACTCCGTCGGCGGCGAGCAGCACGCAAATGAACACCAGACGTTCCATCCGCTCGAAGAAATCCGGCCAACCATGGTTTTCCACAGGGATTTCCAGCGCCGTCCGCGCCTTGGCGTAACTGGTGAGGATCCCGCCGGCGAACGCGAACATTGCGATCGCCCACAGATCGGCGACCCAGCCTATTGCCGCAAAGACGGCCAATTCCTGATAACGGTCGACGACAGCGTCGAAATAGCCACCGGCCTTGGTGCTCATATTTGTCCGGCGGGCGACCGCACCGTCCAGCGCGTCGAAGCTGAAGGCAAACGCCAGGCACAAGCCAAAGGCAAGACTTGAATGGTGATACGCGTAGGCGGCAGAAGACAAAGCCACGAGCACGAGCCCGCTGGCCGTAACCTGGTTCGGCGTCATGCCGATCCCGATCAGCGGAGAGGCGGCCTGCTCCCATAGCGGGTCGATGCGACTTTTCATGAGACCGGCGATCATGGCGGCTCCTCTGATGATGTCGTTTGACGGAGCTTTACCAGCAATTTGCGGGTTTGTTCCACCATCGCCACCGTTTCAGTTGGCCAATGCGGGCCGAGACCGGGCTCCGCAATGTTCTCAACTCGCCGCAAAAGTGATCTCGTTTGGCGAATGTGGCCGGCGGATTAAGGTGCTGCTCGCCAAGCTGACGGCGAAACAGAACTTCCGGTCGCAGCGACAGGTGCCCGACAGCATTTCACGGTTTGGGCGATGCCTTGTGACGGGTGTGCAAATCGAGCGGCGGTCTGGCGGCAACACCCGAACGATGTGACTATGATTGCTTGCGACCCGTCGGAAGCCGGCCGAAACTCGATGCATAAATTTCTACCCAAGTTCGCCTACCTGCTCGCGACCTCTGTCGGCGTGGGATTGTCTCCAACATGGCCGGGCACGGCCGGCGCAATGGTTGGAGTGGCTGTTGCCGCGGCTCTGATACCCGCATCGCCTTGGCTGACGGTGCTTGCCTATGCGGCCCTGTTCGCCGTCGGCGTATGGGCGTCATCGCATGTTATCTCCCATACCGGGACGGAGGACCCGCAAATCGTCGTCATCGATGAGACCTTCGGCGCCGCCGTAACGCTTTCCATGCTGCCGCTCGACCCACTCTGGTGGGCAGCAGGCTTCCTTGCTTTCCGGTTTTTCGACGTCGTCAAGCCTTGGCCCATCCGTATCATGCATGACAAGGTAAGGGGTGGGGCCGGCATCATGCTGGACGACGCGGCCGCTGCTGTCGTCGCTGGGGCGTTGCTGCTCCTGCTGAACGAGTTGATTGATCATTTGCCGTAACGGCGACATTCGGCCTCCAATGCCAAAGGCCAGCACGATGGTCCATGCGAGTTTAGCGACACAAGGGGAGGACCGAAGCGGTTGGCGCGGCCCTATTCGGTGACAACGAGTAGGAAGGAGGCATGACGAGACGGGCAAACGGCTGAACATCGCCGGCATTCCCGGCGACGACATCGGCAAGGAAGTCGTGCCGGAAGACCGGAGGCATCCGCCGCTCACTGATGATGTTCGCACGCCTGCGTGCGGAAACCCAAGCCGTCAAGTATTTCGATCAGCATCTGTACAGGATCAGGCACACCGTGCGTTGACCGCCACGCGACAAACCCGTCCGGCCTGACCAAGGCGGCACCGCCGCTTTCAACCCCGAGCGCGGAAGGCCACCGATGGTCCAAATCAATCAGACCCCATTGGCACCCAAGGCGTGGCAGGTCAGCGGCATGCGGAGGCGCTGGCTTACGGCGTCAGCGGCCTGACACCATGCGTCGTCGGCGCAGAGGAGAAGAGGGTCGCGATCGCACAAATCGAGACTCGAAATCCGTTGGCCGGCACGCCCGACCGCGAAATGCGGTAAACGCGTGCCAGGGCGGCCCGATAACTCCGTGGATTTTTGGAATGGGTGATCGTCCCGCATGGCTTCCTGAGCCACGACACCGGCAGCGTAGCGTTGGCCAAATACCACGTCGTAATCCTCGACGATCGCGACTGGGGGAGGCAATCGCTTCGACGGATCGTCGAACCATTTCTGAAGGCGGGCTAGCGCTTGCGCCAACGTAGCCTCGATGACCGGCCGGCGCTCCATGTCATAGCTATCCAGCAACGAGGGACCGGCATGCCCGCCTGTTACCATCGCAAGCTTCCAGGCAAGGTTATGGGCGTCGTGGATACCTGAATTGCCACCGAAAGCGCCTGTTGGGGGCATCACATGTGCGGCATCCCCCACAAGAAACGCGCGGCCTCGGCGGAATTGGCGCGCTGTCATCGCGGCCACTTCCCAGGAGCGCGCATCGACAAGCCTAGTCGTGATATCCGACCGGCCCGCACCTCGTATGATCAGTTCCCTGCACCTGGCTTCATCAAAATCCTGGGGTTTCTCGCCCTTTTCGGGAAAGTACTGGAGCGCCAGAAGCCATCGTCCACCCTCCCTGGGCGTGAAGGTCCCGTTGAGGTCCGTCACGAAGCACGACGTGAAACGCTTGCCGCCGATCGTCGGAGGCATGTCCGTGTCAAAGACGACATTTATCCAGTGCTGAAGGCCGCCTGCCCCGCTGCGGCTGATCTCCAGCCTCTCTCGCATCGAGCCGTTCGCACCGTCCGCGACGATCAGATAGTCGGCCGAGATGGCGTCCTTTGCGCCGGTCGCGATATCGCGAATTTCCGCGCGGACGACATTCTCATCCTGTTCGAAAGCCACCAGTTCCGTGCTGAAACGTATGTCTGCACCGTTCCGCTCGGCGTAGCGGCGCAGAATCGGTTCCAGGACGTGCTGATCACACGTCGCCGGTTGCGTGGGGCTGAGGGCACTTGCATCCGGCCACGCCGGTCCGCCCCATTGAATCTCGGGATCGGTGAGATTCCTGGCGCGCGCAATAGCGCCTGCCTGCTGGTCCCCCGTACGATTTGCACGAATCTCCTCCTCGAGGCCGAGGCTTCGAAAGATCTCCATGCTGCGCGGGGAAATGCCGGCAAATTTGTACTGGATTGACGTGTCGGGATGGCGCTCGACGAGGACGCACGGAATGTCGTTGTGAGCCAAAAGGGCGGCCGCCGTCAGACCGTTCAGGCCGCCCCCGACGACGAGAACCGTGGTGTTGGTCATCTCGGATCTCCTCTCATTGATTTGATCACTTAAATATTTTGATTGATCAAATCATATGATTGGTCCAAATATGTGTCAAGACACGAAGGAGCGTGGAATGGGACCGGGCCAAGATCGCTTGCAGCACGCCACCGAGGCTTGGCGCCTGATGTTTGATTTCCTGATGCGGTCCGCGCCGGACCGGTTGGCGATCCAGCAGAAATTGGGTCTGACGCCCAACGACTCGCGCGCCCTCTTCACCCTCGACAAAGATGCGGGCAAGCCGATCGGCGCATTGGCCGCTCAATGGCACTGCGACCCTTCGACGGCGACCTGGCTGGTCGACCGGTTGGAGCAGGCGGGGCTCGCCGAACGGGTTCCGTCGCCAAGCGATCGCCGTGTCAAACGTGTCAAGCTTACGGCCAAGGGTGTTGCAACCATTGAGGAATTGACAAGGGAATATCACAAACCCCCTGCGGAGATGCTTGCGCTTACACGCGCGGACCTGGATCAGCTGATCGGCCTGGTCAGAAAGTTACAGGCTGGCAAGTCCGTGGGTTGATTACATCCCGCGCGGCGTTGCTGCTGCTAAAAGAAGATCATTTGGACGTCCCAATGGCTATCAGTCTGGTTGTGCCTCGATCTTAAGCATCACACCTCTTCCAGTCTGCGCACGCGAGCTTTGACCCCATTGCCAATGGCATCTGCGACTTGCGAAGGGAAACCCTTTGGGAGCGATGCACAAACCAGTTCGATTGCCGCTAGCGCCCGTTGGCGCAGCTCGTCAAAGATCGCTGTGACGGGTTTTGGACCAATTCCTGCCTTGGCGGCGGTCTGGATGAAATGGCGCGGCATGACGCTATCGATAAGGTAGTGGCGTGCGTCGCCTATAGCCATCGCCAACTTCATTTTGTTGCGCCTGATCTGTCCCGCATCAAGGCTGGTCTGCGCTGAGATCACATCATATAACGGCGTCATGCGGAACCGGCCGCCGGGAGAAAGAAAGACGCTAAAATTCTTGGCATGTCCATCTGTGGCGCCGAGCAGCCAAAAGGCGACCACGGCCTTCAGAACCGCAGCTTGATCTAGCTCCGGTTGGTCGCTTCCCTTCATCAGACCAAGGATAGCCGGAACCCCAGGCCCGCCATCGGATTCGTATTTCAGCGACGGAGGCACAGACAGAGCCTGGCAGCAGTCTTCCTGGGGCAAGCGCAGGAGACGGTTGTCACTCGTCCATCGGCGATCGAAACGTTCGACTACGAGCACGCGATTGCCTTCGAATTCCTCGATTGCGGCGACGGCGCACGGGAGTCCCAGGGCGGCTGTCATCTTGAGGCAGAAAAATTCGTTTTCAACACTGAAGGAAAGGTCGATGCCATTTGGCAAGCGTCCAATCTGTGGCTTGAGGATGTGCGTTGTAGCAGTCGTCGCCAGCGGCTTGTACCAACGTCCTTTCCAGAACAAGAGCGCAGTCTTTTCCTGAGCGCCAGCGATCGAGATCCGGAAATCTTCATCCTCGCCCAGCCCGAGGGGGGCCGATGCCAGATCGCGGACGAGACGAGCAATTTCGATATCGTCAACGGGTTTGCCGTCGACAATACCGGCGGGGCCCGGCTCGACATCATCCGGCAGGAATTGCAGTGCGCCGACACAATCCCGTCCGACAGCGGCAAGCAAGTCGTAGGCGTCTATCCCTCGGGCATGAACACGCTCAGCCATACGGCGGCGAATCGGGATGCTGTCGGGCAGGAGATTGTCGAACACGGCAATGACGGGTGCACCGATATAGCGATCTTCACGTAGGGGCAGAGATAGCGAGACTGGTAGCGCATGCTCCCAGGCAAGCCAGGACGGATCATACTGAAAATCGATCGCGCCGCTGGATTGTCTATTCAGCCGCCCGACGAGACGGCTGTTCAAGAAGACGTTGAGCGGGAGGTGCCGCCGCGGACGAGCCATCAAAAGACGTCCTCGATCTCGGTCGACTTTGCTCTGGTCCGAGAGCGGACAACCAATTCAAGGTCGAGCGCTGCGAGAATGTCGCAAAGCGTTCCGAGCTGTGTCCCGGGCGCTCCATTCTCGACGGCCGAGATGGTCGCTTGGCGTAGCATCGTGTGCTCCCCGACAGTGGCCTGGTTCAGGCCGAGCTTGCGGCGCCGCCGGCGGATGGCATCTCCGAGTTGCTTAGGCGTTCGGGCGATTTGGTCCACAGCGTACCTCTCCAGCTATGAGATATACGCTCAGAAGATAGATTTCAATATGCGCTAGAGCGAATAAATTGGAAGATGCGCTCCACCGTATAACCCGCCTCCCTCCCGCGTGGCCCTCACAGCCATGCCTCGATTTTCAGCTAGGCTGCTGGCCGCCGGCCAAAGCAATGCGAGGATCCATGCGGGAAGTCCTCCGAACGCCTCTCCATTACGCGCAATGCTCGAGGCAAAATTAGGCCTATTGGGTCGGCAATGGATCGATTGTTCACACAGATCGTGCGGCACTCACCCAATCGAGGCGTGCGGCAGGTACAAGGCCGTAATTGTAGAAATTGATGCCATCGACGCCCGCCGCCAGCGCCGGTTTCACTTTGGCGGCGAGAATGTCCGGGCCTGCCATTTCCGGATGGAACAGCCGGTAACCGGTCCCAAGGAATTTCTCTGCTCCGAGCGTGGCACGGCCAGTGGCCATCAGATCTGCGACATCGCTGGCCTGCATATCGTAGGCGCACAGGATCGCGCCGTCGCAAGCCTGGCCGAGAGCCGCCAGATCGCAGCCGCCCAACCAGCCGTCCTTCAGGTCAATGATGAGGACACGTGTGCCCGGATCGGCAACGTCGCGCAGCTCGGCAACCAAGCTGGTCACCGGCTCGAACCGCCACAGCAGAAAGTCGTATAATTCTGGCCAGGGCTGGAAGGTATCGAAGCTACCGTTCGGAAAGTCCGGAAAACGCGGTGCCGGAACGGCACGATCACAGGTCTCGACGATCCACCCTCTGACCAGTTTGCGCGCCGCCTCGCCGTCAATGCCGGCACAAGCGGCGCGGGCGAGGCAGGACGGGCAAAAGCACAGCGACAGAAGGAAGTCATCTTCCGCGGTCAGCCCGACACCGTCTTTCTCGTGATGATATTCGTGGGCGAAGCTCATGAATGACGGGCTTTCGAGCTCGATTCTGTCCGGCTTGTAGGTGTGCGTAACGTCGGCGACCAGCGCGCGAACATAGGCGCGCGCATCCGGATGCGAGGGACAAAGGTTGTAATAATTGGGATCGCCGAAGGCATTTCGGGTAACCACCTGCGGATAAAGCATGCCGGCGCGGGTGTTGTGCAGGCACACCGTCCAGCACGAAACACCGAGCCCATTGGCGTCTCGTCTGCGAACGAGCTCGCCAAGCACGTCGCCTCCCTGCGAGATCACGTCCGCCACCTTGGGCTGAATTGCGAGGTCGGCCCATCGCGCGGCGGTTGGCTTGAAGTAGATCGTGCCGTCCTCCGGGAAATAGGCTTTGCGGCGCGGGCTGCGCGGCTGAAGGAAGCGTCCCGCATGATACGAGGCAGCAAGGCTGATCATGTTGAGTCCCGCGCGTTCGACCAGATCGCGTTCGACCATCTCGAAACCGAGATCCTGGACATCCCAGGGGTAGGTCCACATGGAAAGCTGCATAAGATATCCTCAGTTCTCCAGAGTGGCGCAGCAGCTAGACGCCGTGCGGTTTCCCTTTAGGTTTCTACGGGTTCGGCGACTTGCATGAGGCAGTCTCCTGCCTCGCACATTGTATGCAGCCGCCGCGAAAGCACGATGCCGTTTTCGGCAAAATGCAAGGCTTCCTCGGCAAGATCGAGCCTTTCGAGATCGTGATACCAGCCAGCCAATTGTCCGGCGTTCACGCTGTCGCCAACCCTCACGGCGGGTTCAAACCAGCCGCGGCGGGCGGCGTAGAGGCCCTGGCTATGCCGCGAAAGCGAAAGCAGTCGCGTCGGCATCGAATGCATTGACTCCGCGCCAACAACTGGCCCGTCGACCAGGCCTAGTGCAATCAGCAGATTGTCGATCGCGCGAGCGGTGATCGCCATCGTGTCGACCGTGGCGGTGCCGCCGCCCCCGAACTCACCGCTGACGCCGATGGCGCCGGCACGGCGCGCTGCACCCATGGAGGTCGGCGAGGCCTGGCCATTGTCGGCCACGAACCCATAGGGCATGCAGAGCGCCCGCATCAGCTCCACCCCGCGCCTGTGGCGCTCGGGATCGGCATTGCGCTCGACGAGTGCAGTCGGCAGATGTTCCATCGAAGTGCCCCCCGAATGAATGTCGAAGACGATGTCGTGTCGGGGGAACAGGTCTGTCTCGAGAAAGTTGGCGAGCCGGCTTGTCGGCGTGCCCGACGGATCTCCGGGGAAGGCGCGATTGAGATTGCCGCCATCGAGCGGCGAGCAGCGTTTGGCGGCCATCACCGCCGGCACATTGGCCATCGGCAGGATGGTGACGCGGCCCCTGACTCGCGCTGGATCGAGCCGGCGGACCAGCTTTGCCAAGCACAGCTCGCCTTCATATTCATCGCCGTGATTACCGGCCATAAGAAGCAGCGACGGACCCTCACCATTGCGCATGAGGCAGATCGGGACCTTGATTTGGAAATATGGCGAACGGTCTATCGAGAACGGGATGCTCAGATGGCTGAGCGTCTTGCCGTCCCGATCGAAATCGAGCGAATGGCTGATGCCGGTGTGCATGGCGGCGGTTCACACAGCCGCGACGGCGGTGACCTCAATGCGGAGGTCAGGATCAGCGAGACGCGCCTCGACGCAGGCACGCGCCGGCAGACGGGCGGAATCCACCCAGGCATCGTAGATACTGTTCATGGCGTCGAAATCGCCAATCTGCGGCAGGAAGATGTTGACCGCCACGAGCTTCGACTTGCTGCTGCCGGCCTCGACCAGGAGCGCCTCGATCTTGGAGAGTACCTCGCTCGTCTGACCCTCGATGCCGGCCTTGCGATCGTCTGCGACCTGGCCCGCTATGTGCACGAGGCCGCCATAGACGACCGCCTGCGACATGCGGGAGCCGGATTGGAAGTACTTGATCATATCGGATCCTTTCGTTCTTTTTTTGGAAAGCGCGACGATGGTCAGCCGAAATAGGTGGGAAAGGCGTGGCTGACATATCCGGCCGCGTCGACGCCGAAGATCACGCGATAGCGATCAAGGCAGGTGCAGGGATGGGAGATGCCGAATTCAACGGTGTCGCCGACGGCAATGTCGTCGCCCGACGCAATTGTCAGGAAGGCGTGCTGGTCGTTGAGCTTGAAGACCTCGGCACGCGCTATCGGCAGCTGCTTGCCGGCACGAAAGATGGTCAGGACCATTGGAAAGCCCTGGTCGAACGACACGTCGCGCATGCCCATGCCGCAGATCGCAAGGCCGGGCTCCGGCCGCGACAGTACCTCGGCCCATAGGCGCAAAGCCGGACGGAACGAATTTCGTGCGGACGCATTGAAGCCGCCGACTGCAAAACCCTCGCGGGCGTCGAGTGTGCCGAGCGAGCGGTCGTAGACGCCATGGTCGTGGAAGAAGATGGCGCCGCTGCGCAGCACCAGCGTCGCGCTGCTGTCCCTAGAAACGAGAGGCGAAAGCGCTGCGACCACTTTGTCGAAGTAGACCGAGCCGCCTGCCGTGACAATCAGCGGGGTGTCGCCGCCGACGCGGGCGCGGAGCCGCAGGAACATGTCGGCTGTCATTGTCAGCAGGGCGGATATCGCCTCATCGGTGCGGTCAGGATCGGGCTGCGCCGCGGCACCTTCATAGGTTGCGACGCCGGCGATCAGCAGCCGGCCGCCGGCTGCTACAATCGCGTCGGCAATCGCCTCGGCTTCGCCGGTGGTCCGGGCGCCTGCCCTGCCCGCACCAAGTTCGACGAGCACGCGCAATGGCGGCAGCGTCGCATTGGCCCGCCAGGCTTCGGCAAGCGCATTCACGGCGGCGATCGAGTCGGCGAAAACGTAGAACTCAGCGCTTGGCCAGGCGCTGACAAGAACCGCAAGCCGGTTCGCACCACCTGGTCCGCCGACCTCATTGGCGATGATCAGCCGACAGAGTCCGGCTCTGAGCATCACCGTGGCCTGCCTTATGTCGGCGACGGTCGTGCCCCATGCTCCGGCCTCGATCAGGGACCGGGCAAGATCAGGCGCCATCGGGGTCTTGGCATGCGGGGCGATCACGGCGCCCTGCTCTCGCGCATAGCGCAGGAACAGGTCACGATTGGCGATGAAGGCCCCCTCGTCGACGGTCAACACCGGCAACGACATACGCCCATCCGCTGGATGCCAGCGCTCAGATGCGACAAGGCTGCTGTCCAAGCCGAGGGTGCCAGGCGGCACGCCGCGGATACGGTCATCGAGCAGGAAATTTTCTCGGGTCGCCAGCGACAGTACGGGTGAGCTTTCGGTCATCCGATGCTAGTCCTTCCTTTACAGGATGAAGTCCGGATCGATTTCCGATTCCGGCCACACCATGAGAGAGATGCGTGCCAACACCTTACCGCGGACCGATCATCGATGCCCACCATCACCTTTGGGATCTCGGCCTCAGCCGGCACCCCTGGCTCGCCACAACGGCTGGCGAACGCGGCGGTCTGGGGGAGCTTGGCCGCTTGCGGCGAAACTACCTTCCTGAAGATTATTTGCGCGACGCCGGCCGGCACAATGTCGTCGCAACCGTCCATGTCGAAGCCGGCTGGACCGGGGATGAATGCGTCGGCGAAACGCGGTGGCTTGAAACGCTCGACAAGTCGCGCGGCGTGGCCGCCCGTTATGTTGTTCACATACCGCTGGCGAGCCGCCAAGCGCCGGCGCTGGTCGAGGCGCAGGCGGCATTCGACCGTGTCGTCGGTGTGCGCGACATACTGAGCTGGGATCCGGATCCTGCCCGCCGTTTTGCTGCCCGTGACGGCATCATGGACGATCAGGCCTGGCGTGCCGGCCTGTCCCTGCTTGGGCGCCACCGGCTGGTTTTCGACCTGATGGTGTTTCCGCGCCAGCTCGCCGGTGCGGCGCGCCTCGCAGCGGCCTTTCCGGACCAATTCTTTGTTCTCAACCACTGCGGCAGCCCGATCGATCGCGATGCAGACGGGATGCGGGTGTGGCGCGAAGGGCTGCGGCTTTTGTCGGAGTGCGACAACGCTGCCATCAAGATATCGGATCTGGTCGCCTACGATCATGATTGGACACTCGACAGCCTGAAGCCGGTTGTCATGCATTGCATCGACTGTTTCGGTACGCAGCGAGCGATGTTCGGCAGTGACTTCCCAGTCGCCGGCCTGCATGCGTCATTCGATGCAGTATATGACAGCTTCAAAGCCATTGCAGGAGAGCTTTCCGCGGACGAGCAAACGGCGCTGTTCTTCGGCAACGCAAGGCGTATCTACCGGCTGCACGATATTTCATCGGCGGGCCTGCTCCCTGCCTGAGAGAAGCAGCAGCCCCAGAATCAGCGACCCGAACAGGATACTGCGCCAGCCGGGCGATGCGTTGACGACGGTGATCAGCGCCGTGATCGTGACCAGCAGGATCGCGCCGGGGATAGTACCGGCATAGGTGCCGAGCCCGCCCAGTATCGAGGTGCCGCCGAGCACCACGGCGGCAATCGACGCGAGGAGATAGGGATCTCCGATCCCGACATAGCCTTGGCCGTTCATGCCGAGGACCAACACACCGGCAAGTCCCGAACAGAAGCCGCTGATGCCGTAGACGGCGAGCGTGGTCGAGGCGACGGAAACTCCGGACAGCGCCGCGGCAAGCGGATTGGCGCCCATCGCGAAAATCCGGGCGCCGAGGGATGTCGCATGCATCGTGGTCAGAACGATCACGGAAATGACCACCCACAAAAGCACGCCTGCCGGAATACCGGCTGGCCGCGCATTGCCGAGCCAGCTGACCAGCGGGTTCTCGGCGGTCACGGCGCTGCCGCCGGCGATGATGATCAGGAGGCCCTGCAGGAATGTCGCCATCGCCAGTGTCATGATCATTGGATGAACGCGCAACAGCGCCACGCCCAGCCCGTTTACGAGACCTATCGCGGTCGTCAACGCAAGGACTGCAAGAACGGCTGTGAGCCCGGTCGGATCCGCCTGCAATGAGAGCAGCGGGAGGCTGACGGCACTGACCGTGACGATCGCCGCGACGGAAAGGTCAATGCCGCCGGCAATCACCACGAAGGTCTGGCCCGCCGCGACCAGGCCGATCACCGCGCCCAACTCGACCAAATAGCGCAAATGACCATAAGCGCCGAAGCCACGTGAAGCGAAGCTCGCCGCGATCCACACCGCGGCAACGATAGCGACCGTGAGGAAGGGCCGGCTGCGCAGGATCGTCAACGCCCGCCCGCCGCGCGCGCTCTCTTTCCGTGCTGTCATTGCTGCACCTTGCGGAATTGCGGGATGGCGACCGCCCCGATGATGATGAGGCCTTGGGCGACATACTGAGCAACTGGCGTGAAGCCGAGGAAGAACATGACACTGATCATCAGGCTGAGCAGCAGGCTGCCGGCAAGCGCGCCGCGCATCGTGCCCTGGCCGCCGAGGAAGCCGATTCCGCCGAGCACCGCGGCGGCAATGGAATTCAGCGTGAAGGCTGTGCCTATGACCGGGTCGCCCGAACCCGTTTGCGCGGCGACGAACAGGCCGGCGCC
Source organism: Mesorhizobium sp. M0563 (assembly GCF_040321065.1). Classification (NCBI taxonomy): domain Bacteria; kingdom Pseudomonadati; phylum Pseudomonadota; class Alphaproteobacteria; order Hyphomicrobiales; family Phyllobacteriaceae; genus Mesorhizobium; species Mesorhizobium sp. M0563. The sequence continues at coordinate 45,752 of NZ_JAMYQV010000011.1, read as the reverse complement.
TGTGCAAAGCAGACCGCTGATCGCATAGGCCGCGATCCGCGCGCCGTCGACCGGCACGCCGGAGCGATAGGCGCCGACCGGATTCTCACCGGCGGCATAGAGGCTCAACCCAAGCGGGGTGGCGAGATAGAGTTTCCACAAAAGCACGACGAGCACCAGCAACACGAATGCCGCCGGCGTGTTGCCGGCAAGCAGGTCCGACAGCCACTCCGGAATGGCGCCGCCCGGCCTCGGCAGGATGAGCAACGCAGCACCGCCGATGATGAAGGAGCCGGCGAGCGTCACCACGATGGCCGGCAACCGAAGTTTCACGACGATGAACCCCGTCGCGGCACCGATGCCGATACCGGTCAGCGCCACCACGGCGGTGCCGCCGGCTACGCCCAGCGGCCCGATCATCGTCGTCGCGGCGATTACCGCGCCGAGACTGACCATTGCGCCGATTGCCAAGCTGATGCCGCCGGTGAGCATGAGGATCGCCTGGGCCATCGCGACCAGCGCCAGCGGAAACCAGCTCTGGGTGAATTTGGCGAAGCCGGACGCCGTCAAGAGGCCGGGGAACAACACGCCGTAGGCAACGAGGAACGCCAGAACCACGGCAAACAGGCTGCGCACGCCAACATTTCGGCGCAGCTGAACTCGCCAGTAGAGGGCGCCGGCTTGGCTTGAGGATACAACCGTGCTCATGCCGCAACTTTCTGCTGTTCGGCGCCCATTGCGGCGGAGACGATGACTTCCTCGCTCAGTGCCTCGCGCTCGAGCATGGCCTTGATGCGACCTTCTCGGACCACGGCGACGCGGTCGCAAAGGTGCACCAGTTCGGGTGTGTCGGAACTGAGCAGGACGATCGCCTTGCCGGCGGCAGCGAGATTGCGAAGCATCATGTAGATCTCACGCTTGGTCTCGACATCGACGCCGCGCGTCGGATCGTTGAGGAGAAGCACAAGCGGATCGTGTGGCATCCATTTCGCCAGCGCGACTTTCTGCTGGTTGCCACCTGAGAGTGCCTGCGCCGGGCGATCGAGGTCGCCCTTGATGGCAAGCTGGGCGGCGAGTCCCCTCGCCAAATCGCGCTCGGCACGCCGGCTGCGCAGCTTCAACGCCGGCAGCCTTGCGAAGGCTGGTAGCATCATGTTGGTGATGATGGGATGGATCAAGTGCAGGCCTTCGCGCTTGCGGTCGGCCGGGACATAGGCGAGGCCGAGCGCATTGGCTTTCGGCACGCCGCCCGGCAGACCCGAAGCAGCGTTTACGGTCGCGGATGCCGACCTAGCCGGGATCGCGCCGTAGAGGCCAAGCAGCAGATCTTCCTGCCCCTGCCCGACCAGGCCGCCGATCCCAAGCACCTCGCCTGTCCTGATGTCGAGATCGACGTCGCGCATCAGGCCGGCCGAAAAATTACGAACCGAGATGGCGTTGGCTGGCGATGGCGAAGGCTGCCATCGTGGAAAGAGATCGCCGGGGTCGCGGCCGACCATCAGCCGCACCAGCCCGGCGGCATCAGTTTCTTCCAGCGAGCGGTCCGCCGTGCAGGCGCCGTCCTTCAGTACGGTGACATGCTGGCACAGTGTCATCACTTCGTTCAGTCGGTGTGAGATGTAGAGAATGGCGATGCCCTCGGCCCGAAGCCTTTCCAGCAAGTCCGTGAGGGTTTTTGTCTCGGTTGCCGATAGCGATGAGGTGGGTTCGTCGAGAATGAGCACGCGCGGCCGCCGGTAGAGCGCCTTGGCGATCTCCACCATCTGACGCCGGCCGAGTGACAGATGCCCCACCGGCGTAGACAGCGGTTCGCGAAGGCCGACAAGATCACATGCGGCCCTGGCCCGTGCGGCAAGTTCCGTGTAATCGACCAAGCCGAATCTCTTGGGATAGGCGCCGAGCCCGATATTTTCGGCGATCGAGAGGCTGGCCGTCAGGCTGAGTTCCTGTTGGACAACGGCGATCCCGGCATGCCGCGCATGAGCGGGGCTCATGCGCGATACCGGGCGTCCATCAACCTCGATCGCCCCGCCGTCCGGGCGCAGGGCGCCGGACAAAAGGTTGATCAGCGTCGACTTCCCCGCGCCGTTCTCGCCGAGCAGCGCATGCACGCGGCCCGGCTGCAGAGCGATGGAAACGTTGCGCAGGACGGGGTTGCCGAAGAAGGACTTCGACACCCCCCGCGCGGCGAGAAGCGTAGCCGTGGTTGTCAATGTTGCAACCCTTCAGGCTTATTTCTGGGCCAGCAGCTTCTTGAACAGATCCTCATCGAACGGCGAATAGATGTAACCGTCAGCCGGGAAATCCTTAGCCCGGGCGAGATATTCGTCGACGTTGGAATTGTCGATCACCGGCAGCGGGATCTTGACGAAAGCCGGCACATCCTTGCCGTCCAGCGCCTGTACGGCGGTGTAGGTGGCGAAAGCGCCGAGCCAGTTCGGCTGCATCGTCGCCCAGCTCTTCAAGCCCTTTTCCTTCCACAGTTCGAGGAACTGGCGCGCATTCTCGCCGGTGATCGGCACCTGGTCGCGACCCTGCTTGTCGAGCGCGAGCACGGCACCCGCCGACAGAGCGCCGCCGAGCGACAGGATGCCGTCGATTTCGGGATTGGCGAAAAGCAGACTGGTGACCGCTTCCTGGGCGGGCGCGACATTGTAGGGCGTGTTCGTTTCGGCAAGCACTTTCACATCGGGATGAGCCTTAAGCTCGGCATCGGCGCCTTTGCGCCGGTCGTCACTGACCGAAACGCCGGCTGGGCCATTGAGGATCAGAATTTTGCCCTTGCCTCCGATAGCGTCGATCAGGAACTTGGCCGCCTGATCGCCCCACTGTGAGGAATCGGTGTTGACCTTGGCGGTCACCTGGTCGGTGTCGACGAGGCTGTCGAAATTGATGATCGCGATGCCTTTGGCGCAGGCGTCCGCCAGCACGCGCGCCGGCGCGGTCGACGAGCCAGCGATCAGGATGATGGCATCGACATCGGAATCGATCATCGACTGGATCTGCTGAATCTGGACGTTGGCGTCGCCTTGGGCGTCGGTCACGACGAGCTTGTCGACCAAGCCTTGCTTCTTCAAAGTTTCGACTTCGGCTTCGATCGTGCCCTGTGTCTGCTTCATCCAGGTCGGAACTGAATAGATGTTGGCCCAGCCGATCGTATACGGCGCCTTGCGGTCGCCCTTGATGCATTTAGCGGCGGCGTTGGCCTGCGAACCGGCGCCAACGCTGAGGAGAAGACCGAGGCAAAGGGCGCTGGCGGATGCGAAAAACGATGATTTGGTCATGATTGTTCCCTTCTGAGGTTATGCCTGGACGTGCGGGGTCGAGACGAGAAAACCCGCCGGTTGCCGCATCTCGGAAACGGCCCTTTTTCTCGTCAGGACTCTCTGCGCCTGGCTCCTTATTGTCTGATATTCCAGACAAGAGGCCTGTATATCGGACAGATGGGATGCTAGACTGAGCCTTGACATCTTTCAAGCGTCTTGAGACGAGGGCCGAAATGATTTTGCGCGGGGTGCGGCCCACATGAGCGATGGCGTCACTGGTTTGATCGAAAGGGAAGTCCGCGCCGAGCCGCGCAATGGCGAACGGCGCCGCGGGATTGACCGCGTCATCACGCTGCTTGAAGCGCTTCTGCGGCAGCGCGCGCCGATGCGCGTCGGCGATATCGCCAAGATGATCGGCGCGCCGCGTTCGACCACTTATGAGATCGTCAACAGCCTGCTGGAAGCCGAAATGCTCGAGAACGTCGGGACGGAAGGCTATGTCTATTTCGGAAAGGCGATGCATCTGTTCGGCTGGGCCTACTCACATCATAATGCCCATTATCGACGCATCATCGAAACCCTGGACAGACTAGGCGCGGAGACGGGCGAGACCGTCCAACTGTGTGGCCTGCGCGGAAACAAATACGTCGTCCTTGATTGCCGGGACTCGCCCGGCCCGTTCCGGATTTCAAGCGATGTCGGAGTCGAGGTGCCGATCCCGTGGACGGCGTCCGGAAGGCTGCTGCTCGGCCATATGAGCGCGCAGGAAATACAGGACTTCATTCCGCCTGGCGACTACAAGCTTCCCGACGGCCGCGTCATTGCGCCAGCCGAGTTCTTCGGCGATGTGGCTCTGGCGCGCCAGCAAGGTTTCAGCGAGACCGCCGCTCTGGCTGACCGCTTCACCTGGTGCATGGCCGCGCCCATCCGCGATGGCGACGGGGCCATCAACAAGACGCTTTGTTTCGTGTTGCCCGTCGACACGCCGGAAGCCAGGCGCAGCGAATTGCTTGCCCTGCTATGCGAGCGCGCCCGTGGATTGTCGCTGGCGGGAAGCTAGTAAAAATCGGCGCGCGAAGGTTCGGGATAGGCTCCGCTCGTTCAGCCGCAGCAGCGAGGCCGGAACCGGTATTCCGGTGGGTATGGCAAAGGCGGCAGCGCGCTCCCGCGACCACCTTTGCCCACAGTCCGCAGCGTGCCAGCACCGCAGAGTGCACGCGATGATACCGGTGCCTGGGACACCTCGTCCGGCCCGGCCACAACGCACTTACCCTCTTCATTGAGCGTCGTTGATTGCTTAGACAACGGGACGTTCCGATTCCGCCGGATCATCCATCGGCGGGAGCGGCGGCAATGGAAAGCAAAGCTCGCCTATTACCTGAACGCCCACGCCAAGCACACTTATCTGTTCGAGGTCGGACGTGCTGGATGTAGAGCCGGTTGGCGCCTGCATCAGGAAGGGACCCAGAAACGAGACGGCGTTTTGCATCGTCGTGCGGGCTTCGGCGGTCCACGAGCCGCTGAATTCCACGTTACGAACCAGAAGCAGGCCCTGAGGCAGGCAATGCGCATAGGTCTCGTCGGTCGAAGCCTTGATCATGTCGCCGCGCTTCATTCCCGGTACGTACCAATCCTCCTCGTCGACGAGGTCGGGATGCCACCATCTCGTGCCGGCGATCCGCCGGGTGATGGTGAGCATGCAATACTCGAAATGCACATGCAGTTCACTGTCCGAGGTAGTTACCTCCGTTACGACCGGGTTTTTAATGAGATCGTGAAGCTGGATTGTGGCCAATCGGTTCACGAGCGAGGTGTCCAACTGCATTTGCGTGCTGGAAGCATTTGGCTGCTCTCTGGGCGGCGAGACGTGATCTGCCTCGGCTGTGAAGTGTCGCCGGGCAGCGCGAATTCGACTGAATGTTGGCAGGGTAGCGGCCAGCGCCCGGGCGTGGAGCGGCGAAGCGGTGAGGCCACCCAGATGGTTCGCGCTGAACTGGCTCAGATTGACCGCGGTGCTTGCTGCATCCTGGATACCGAGAAACTCGACTGGCTGGGTAGCGTAGTCCGTGAGATGTGGCTGCATGCGCAGCTTTCTGACCGCTTCAACCCTTGGCACAACAGCTAATTCGGCGGCAAATGCCTTGCGCCGTTCGACCGCCTCGGAAACTGCGGTGAGGTTCGACACCACCTCTTTTGTCAACACTCGCATCTTCCATAAGTGGGGATTTGCCTTAATGGCGCCGGGTGTCTCGGTCGTGGTTGCGGTAGTGCGGGATATCCTTTGATCGAAGACATGCCAGGCCGTGCAGCTGGGCTCGGCGAAATCTGTCGGCTCGCAGCTGAATGGCAGCGCATCGGGATTGTCCCCGATATCTTTTCGTGCCTCGGCAACCATCGCGGCGATGCGCGCATAGGAAGGAGCATCAACCGGAACCCCCGGTTGCGCCCATGGGATCATCGCCAAATAGGCAGACTTGGCGGTAAGACTGCCGACAGACGAGGCGGAAACGGAGGAGGCATCGGACCGTTTCAGCCATAGCGGGTAGTCGTACTGGTCTTCCAGCCACTCCGACAGCCGCAGCGGATTGGTCACGCCATTTTGCACGATGCCATCGGCTAGCGCCTGCCCCGGATGAATGGCAAGCGCCAACGACGGGTCATTGTTGGGGTTGTAGGTCGCGATTAACGTGTCCACCACTTGCTGGCCAAGGATCGCGAGCTGATCGCTGTTCGTGCTCACAGGGACACCTCAGCCTTGCGGAGCAGCGGGCGCGTCAGCCGGTATCGCAGGCGCTCCGGCATTGGCGGCTGTCGCAGGGTTGGCCACGACTTCGGCGCTGAGTGCAGGGTCGTCCTTGCGCGGTGCGGCCGGCTGTATCTGGCCTACCCAGCCGACGATCTGCGAACCGAAAAGTTCAAGCGTTCCACCGTGTTCATTGCTGCTGAAGGAAAAACCCTGAGATGCATCGTGCTGGTTGCTGAATGCGCCGCTGCTGTCCGAATTGGAATGTTGGACCGATCCGCCGATACCGCACCAACCAACCTTGCCGCCATAGGAGGTGGAGCTGCTTTCCGTGTGTCCGCTAGCGCTGTCGACGGCGCTCTGGAATGCGCTGCCCATGCTGCCCCAGGAATTAGCGGTAATCTTCACGTTTCGAACAATCAGAAAACCCTTCGGGATCATCGGGAGCAGCTTGGGCACGTCGCCGATCTGACCTTCGATGGTCCCGTCGCTGATCGCATTCTTCTTCTGACCGGCGAGATACCAGCCGTCCATGTGGAAAAGGTCGCCAAGCAGCCATGGCCGTTCGATGCTGGCCATGAACCACTCGAATGTGACAGTTGCCGAAGAACTGCTGTCCTGATGCGACTGCCAGGAGGACTGGTCGGCATTCCAACCGTCGTTGTGGCTGGTCTCGCTGTGCGATGCATTGGCTGAGGCGCCGAAACCCAGAACGCTGTAGCCGACGCTGCCCGATGTTGATGACGACTCGTTGTTGTAGAAACTGTGTCCGAAGCTGTGTTGGCCGCCGCCACCGCTCGCCTGGTACTGTTTCGATGTGGCGGTGATTTTCATCACCCCGAAGTCATGGTTGGTGTGATCCCACCAGGAGACCGGATCGATATACGACCACGGCACCTTGATTGCCACGGCGCCACCGAGACCAACGCTATACTCGTCGTACATCTTGCGGGCCTTGGCAATCAGGGCGGCCGCGGCGCTGCCGCCGACGGACTGAAGGGTTGCAATCGCGTCGTCGATCTGTTGCCCGCCCATATCCTTGAAGTCGTTATAGGCTTGGTCGACGGCGTTCTGGTATCTGGCGCTGGTGACCGGCCATGCCTGTCCCTGGATAGGATCGGACATGGCTTGGGAGTAAGCGAGCGCGAACTCGCTGCGTGCATCTGCCAGCACCTTCTGGTTGTGTCTGTAGGCGGTGTGGCGCGGCGTATAGCCGGTAAAATTGCCGTCGGCATCCATCAGATACAATGTCTTCTGGGCATCGGCGATGCGTTTCTTGATATCGGTCGAGGGCTCAGGGATCGGTTCCGCCTGCATGCCGGCCAGGGCTGTGAAATACTCGATACTGACGGTTCGCTGGGGCCACGACACCGCAACCCCCTTGTTGGTGACCATCAACATGTCGTCAACCCGTTGAGCCGTGTTGAAGGCGCTGCTGATCGCCAATTGCAGCCTGGGATCTGGTGCCGGCATTGCGGCCAGCTGACCGGCCGGCGTCGCGGGCGTTCCGGCAGAAGGGGGAGCGGGTGGTGCTGAGAAAGCGCCCGTGGTGGAAACCGCGCCGTAGGCGCTGCCGCCGGCGGGCGTCCAGGGATTGGCATACATCTTCGGGTCGATCGGCTGGCCGACTGGAAGGTGCATGTAGACTGCCGAGCCAGACGGCGTGCCGTCGGGATTCACAAGCTGGGCCGCAACGGCGGTGTGTATCTGGTTCAGCGCGTCAAGCAGTGCTTGCGTGATGCCGCCGGTGACCTGAAGATCGTTACCAGGCATGAGAACTCTCCTTGTTTGTTGCGGCGTTGGACCATGGATCGTCACGCGGACGGGGAAAGACCAACGACAGGTTGCGGATGTGCAAAGCCCGCGCTCCGTCGATCCGGGAGCCCTGGCCCAAGAGCAAGTTACGTCTCGTTCAGACATCGGCCGAGTAGACAATCACCAGGTCAGGAATGCCCTTGCCGGGCCCAGCCGCCTCCTTGGCTGCCGAGCATCTCCCAGCCGAAGTCTGCGGCTGTGCCTTCCGGGCACGCGTCACTAGGGCGATGGCTTCCCGCGGACCTGTGCCTGTGACAAAACCCGTGAGTGTCTGAGCCGGCTAGGCATCGACAAGGTAATCGTGATACAGCGAGTGGATACTCCGGCCATTGTCGCGGGCCTGCAGAATTCTCTCCCATAGTCCGAGATGAACCTCGCCGGGAGCGCCTTGGTGGACCACTCCGTTGAGGAACCGGATATGCCGGCGAATGTTGTCGTCGAAAGAGAGGCCTGCCGTGCGAATGTCATCATCGCCAAGCCCCTCGTCGAAGCTTCCGCCTTGCAGCTCGTCCCTGACATGACCGGACACCGCTGACAGGAAGACTTCGAAGCTGACGCCTTCCGGCAGCCCGCCTGCGGTCTGCTGGACGTTGTAGAAGTCTCTGCTGATGTAGTCGTCCTGATTGTTCTCGTCGAGAACGTGGTTCATAATCTGCCAGGTCCGGTCGCCAGCTTCGTCGGCCGAACCCTCGAAAAGATTTAATATCCGGTATGCTCTATCCTGCCATGTAGACATGTTTTGATCCTCATCGGGCTGCTTGCATGCGCGGTTTCGCGAGCGGGGTAGCCCCTCGAGGGGCCGGACGAAGCGGTTGTTTGTTTTCGACGGATTGAGTTTCTCTGACCGCAGCTTACGGATGGCTTACAGATCGAAATTTTTTGGATTCATTCGCTCTGGAAGAAACCACACGCAAGTGGATTGCATCGAAAGCCCGGTTCGGCCGGTCTATCACCCGCTCGCAGCGCGAGTAGTCTTGAACGCCGCTGGGGACACGCAGGTACGCTGCCCAAGCGCAGAGTCTATCGCTCCGGTCTCTCAGTGTTTCCGATCCCGGATTGCTGGTTAGACAAAACCGCCCCGCACACGATCGACCTGGGATTGCCCGTGAAGTTATCGGGCCGTGCAAAGAAGAGGTTCGGAGCACGCTGGCAAGACGCAGCTCACGGATGGCTTACGGGTTTTGGGCGTTCAAGATCTCAGATACGGACGCACCAGCGTGCGGATCACGTGTGAGGATTTGTATTCCCCGTTCGCTCCAACCGCCCTTTCGTAGCGCGAGAAGTCGTCTACAGCTGCGGCAGGATCACTGCTGGACAGGCGTTCCCTGATGAGGGCTTGGTACACTCTTTCCGAATCTGGGTAGTACTCGAGTGCTCTCAGATAGGCTTCTCGCGCCCGGAAACCTTCTCCGGCATTCTCCCAATGTCTTCCGACGTTGATCGCCAGGTCGATATAGCCGTCCCGAACCTTGTCGGCCACCGGTATCGCCCAAGACGGAAGAGAACCCGGTGACAGTGGCGGGCCGGGGAATCTCGCCAGAAGCTGTTCCTTTTCGGGGGCTGTCGTATCCCCTTTCCTGGAAAGACCGCGGTTGAGACGGGCTTCCCAATCAGCAAGGTCGACCCACACCTTATCCGGGGGCAGACTGATCCGCCCCTCCCTCTGGACGATGAAGTCGCCCTTGCCGAGCGTCTTGCGCAGGCGGTGAAGGGCTTGCTCGCACGCCGGTTTGGCTTGATCCCCGTCGAGATCGGGCCAAAGCCAGTCATGAATGCTTTCGAGGGGACAGGTCTGGTCGCGCGCCAGGGCGAGAACCCGCAGGATATCGAGGGCACGCGTCGGCGATTTCGATCCGAGATCGAATTGAGTTCCGTCGAGCTCGATCCTGAAGCCGCCCAGTACAAAGATCTTCAGTGGCCATGGCCATTTAGCAGGCCGTCTCATTGGCGGGACGAGACGCCGCGTCTGAATGACCGAATGGCAGAGATCCGCTTCAATTCCGCGGTCAAGTGCATCCGCCAGCAGTTCGGCGAGGAGATCGGGCAGGTTGAGTAGGATTGCAGACGGGTTGACGGCCCTCAGGGCTGCCATGAACTCCGTCAGTTTCTCTTCATAAGCGGCTCCGCCCCTCCATTTCTCTTCAAAAGCGGCAGCGGCAAGAATGCAAATCTTCACCCGTTCCCGCGGGCCGCCGTCCAGCCGATCGACGACATCTGCCAACAGCGAGGCGGCCTCAGCCGGTCTTCTGTCGGCGAGAAGAACCTGGAATTTGGTGACATAATGCGGCCAGCGCTCGACCATCGGCTCGTTCGCCTCTTCGATCGCGGTCATGAACGTGTCGCAATCCCTGTAGGCTTCGACGAAGCTGCCTTGCCGCGCATGCATGGCGGCTCGGCAATCTGCGACTACGGCCACCTGAGTTGTGAAGCGGCTGTCCGCGATTTCGCCGAGCCTTGTCACGAGATCTGCGAAGCCGGCGAAATCATTGCGCAGCTTGAGCAGCAGCTGGAGATGGTAGAGACCGCTGAACTCGACGCTTTTCAGGGCTTCCCTCTCGCCCATCTCGATCGCCTTGCGAAGGGCGTCTTCGGCCGAGGCATATGGAAACCCGCGCCTCGAGAATGAAAAATACCTGCCGCTGGCGGCGCCGAAAGAGACCAACCACATGCCAAGCACCCAAGGCGTCACCTTCGGGTCGTTCAATTCGGAAGCGACGCTGTCGACCGCCTGTTCGAAGATGTCCTGCCGCCCTGACCAGACCGCATGATCAACAAGGGCTTCACTGGCAAGCAATCTCAGGTCAACCGGAACTTCACCAGTCGGATTCGACAGCTGTTGCAGGAGCTCGTCGGCGATCTTCACTCCTGCCTGTGCGGTCTCCTCGTCGGCCTCGCCGTAGTCAACCGCGCGCAACATGCCGACACCAACCAGCATCCGCTCTCTCGGGACAAGATCGGGTTGCCTCCCGCGAAGGATGGCGGCTGCCCTTCGCGTCCACCCGTCCAGGCCCCCGTGCGTCCGCCAGCTGCTTGTCTTTACGAGCACGGCGCGGATTACGGTCAGCCACTGCCCCCGCAAATCGCCGTCCTTCTCGAACGCCTCCCAAGCCCGTGAGAACCATCGCTCGGCTGCGGCGTCGTCAGGAACGTGAGCGGCCCCGATCCAGTGGAGAAGCCAGCCTTCCAGTTCTTCAGCAGGAAATCTGGTGCCCCATTCGATCAAGGTAGCCCTGCGGCCTTGGGACAGCATCGCCTCGGCGTGCTCGATGACCAACTCGCGGGCAAGCGGCCAGGCTTCTGCTTGGAGAGCCATCGATACGGCAGCGTCGACCAATCCTGCGTCGCGCAGGACCCGAGCTGCCCTTTCGCGCAAACTTGCCTGCTCTTCCGGCGGCAGCCGCGCTTCGAAGAGCCTGGACAGGTAGTCGCGCAGGAGGTCGTGGAACTGGAATCCTCCGCCTCTGAGGCCTGTTCGGGTGACCAACAGCTGCATTTGAAAGAGCCGCTCCAGCACCGGGCCGCCGACTCTGGGTCCGAGCAAGGCGTCGGCAAGACCGGAATTGATTTCGGGAAGCAGATTAAGCTTCAACAGGGTGTTCTGGTCGTCGCCTGGAACGTTCTGCAGGAACAGTCTGCCGACCACCTCCTGGAAATTTCCCTGCCCCAGAGGCATGGCGCTCATCAACTGTGGGGTACTTGATTTCTGGTTGGCGATCATGACCAGGCCGACCGCCCACCCCTTGGCGGCGGCGACCTCGATCCCCTTCTCATGGCCTGGTTCCCTGAGACCGACGAGGCAGCGTGCTTCGTCCTCCGAGAATTCCAGTGCCGTCTGGCCGATGACCGGCAGCTTGCCTGCGAGCGCGAGTTCGGCCACGCCCCCACCAGGCAGTGTACGCGATATGCAGATGCACCGGACCGTGTTGGGCAATTCCCGCAGCAGGACAGCCAGAATTTCGCGGAATTCTGGTGTATCGGCACGGTGAATATCGTCGAGGACGATGACCGTGTCCGGCACCATCTGCGCCAAGTAAGCGCGGAAGAACAGACGCGCGAACGCAGCAGCATCCTCCGCATATTCGGTTCCGAAAACAGGAAGGCTGAGTTCCCGCGCCCCAGGCGACATCGCCAGATAGTAGAACAGCCGGGCGATATCCTGGTCCTCGTCATCGACGCGATACCAGACATGCGGAGCCCGCTTTTCCTGGAGGTAATCGATGACTGCGGTGGTCTTCCCGTATCCGCCAGGGGCAGCAATCCAGCACATGCCGGATTCCAGGCACCTGTCGACCAGTGCAGCAATGCGCGGCCGCCGCGAGATTCCCGCGGGTCTTGGCATTGAAAGTTTTGCTATCGTGCCGCCGTGCACCGCCGCATCCAGATCCACCAGGCTGCACTCTTATAGCAGATGATGGGCCGGGTGCGCGTCATTTCAGCATGTAAGCCAAACGTAAGCGCGGCTCGGTCACTGTCGGCATCGTTCCAACTCATGGAGGAAACCATGCCGACCGCAACCGTTCAAACCATCTATTGTGTCCAGCCCGCCACCGGAACCGACTTCGCGGCCAACCAGGCGCTAGTCGACGCCATCATGGGCCTGACGCCGCAATTCATCCAGAACGACTTCGCCGGCAGCCTGCTGCAAGGGATCAAGTCACTGCCAAGCGTTCTTGGAGCGATCGACGCCATACGGGCCGATCCGGACAACCTGTTCATCACCACCGGGACTGAAGGCAATGTCGATGACGCTGTCTGGCCCTCTCCCGGAGCCACCAGGGAAGTCAATGCGGACCAGTCGTTCGAACCTGGCCTCGTGCTGCCGTTCGAGTATAGCCAGAATCTCTCTCTTTGGGATGAAGACGGCCCTCTTAATGGCAACGATCCACTCGGCTCCGTCACCATGGACAAGGAAGAACAAGGCATGGGTCCAATCGCCAAGATCGCCCGCTCAGCGATTGAGGGTTCGGCCTACTACGTCATTTACCGGATTGACTGACCGCGCGACAGGCATCGGGTGATGTCCACGGTCGCCGACAACACCTCAGCGAGCAGAAAGCAGCGGGCCGTGACCACCCCGTAAGCCATTCGTAAGCTCGGGCAGGTGAGCATTCCGTCTCGCAACAAGTTGATGGAGCAATGACCATGCGTCCCTACTCTCTGAACATAAGCCGCATCAAATGTCATTCGACGAACGATTATACAGGTTCTGACGACCTTGTTGGAGTGATGGGTCCTGTTCGCTTCCCGATTGGATCCTTCACTCCGGGAAACGACTACAATCTCGACATCGAACAGATCGTTCCAGCCGGTGAATTCTACCTTAATATTATCGAGACCGACCTTTCAGGCGATGACGAGATAGGGATGATCGACCTGTCCGCGATCATGGATTTCCAAAGCGTGAAAAACGTGCAGGGCGCGGATGCCAGTTACGACATCACCATCCTCGTCCAATCCGTATCAGACTAGCTCTAGCATGCGCGATCCGCACTCGAAGCAGGATCGCGCCTGCTCCGCCTTGGATGTCTGGTGCCTCCGGCGAGGGTGGCCTCTCCGCGCCAGGAACTGCTCCGAACTCAAGCTCGGCGAGCGATCCGGTTCCGATCGAGCTTCTTGACATGCATGGATCGGTTCCGGTCGGACCGTTCTTTGAAGACCTTGCAGAGAAGGTCATGGACATCAAAGACGTCTGGGAGCTGTTCCCGGGGCGGAGCGCCCGGCCCTGTAATTTTGGTTCCGAAACGGGAACTCGACAGATGGCTTGGGGTAGCGCCTCCCGACGACGCTTGAGCCTTCCTGCTAGGGATGTGGGGAGGACGCCGCCAACTAGCTGCACTCTGGCGGCCAGATAGAATCATGCAGATTATACTCTGCTGAACTGGTTTATTTAAGAGTAATGCCAATAGGCCCATCAGGAGATTGAAATGCTTACTCAAGTAACCGTACCTTACTCTCCCGGCTACGACTATGGAAAAGGTGTCGATCTTGCGACGGGTAGTCCGATGGGTCATGTCGTCGATGGCGCATTTTCCGGCGTCGACGATGCATTGGGGTCCATATCTTCATTCGACATACGCCGTATTCACACCACCGCCGAACTCGAAAAGTCGCTGAGCATCAATGTCGAAGCGAGCGGCGGGTGCGGGTGCTTCTCCGCGCCGGAAGGTTTGACTTCGCCCAAAGTTCCAAGATCCAGAGCAGTTCCCTGTTCCTGCTCATCTCCGCCAAAGTAACGCTGCCCTTTCACGGCATCGACGAACCAAAGCTGAGCGGCTCGGCGGCGGCGATATCGAGCAATCCCGAGCTCTTCCAATCACGCTACGGGAACATGTTCGTGAACGGGGTAGGACGCGGCGGGATGTTCCTGGCCGTCCTGCAGATGGATACAGCCAGTTCCGAGGAGGCCCAAGCCGTTTCGATGGAGTTGTCGGGGTCCTACGGGCTGTTTTCTGCCGACGCCAAGATGAAAATGGAGAGCATGCAGAGGCATTTCCATGAAGACGTGCGCACGACCGTCTACCACGAAGGCGGCCCGATCAATCTGATCATGGGGGACGTAACGGATCCCAGCCAGATGTATGGGCTTCTCCAGCAATGGCTGAACGCATTCCAGACCGATCCGAACGCCAATGCCGTTCCTTATTTCGTCACCCTAGCTCCAATCTCCATCGCAGATGGACCGATCCCGCCGAACGCAGCGCGGGTCCGGCAAGCCCAGGATGTTCTGGTTGAGTGCGCGAAGGAGCGCAGCAGCCGGCTAGACCAGATGAACCTGATGGACTTCATTACGCTCAATCCAGGCAAGTTCACCTTCACGGCACCGACAACCCTGCAGACGGTTCAGGAGGCATTCCGTGGTTTCCAAGTCGATATAGACATCATCGCGCAAGCCGCCGCCGCGGCGATCAACGATCCTAAAACAGCGTGCCTGCCGGTTGATTTCGCCGCGAAGCAGACGCCGGCCCGGCGTTTCCCGCAAGGGCTGACGCCCGATCCATTTCCGGAAGGCGCGAAGGGGCTGAAAAGCGTTTATGCAGACAAGGGAAAAATGATGGTCAGCCGCGACGCGTTGTTGAGCGGGATGCGAGAACTAGAGCCAGACGGCCCCGCCAAGACCGGGTTTGATATTGGCGTCGCGATGCCCGGAGCAGACACGCTATGGGGCCCGGGAAAGCAGCTTTTCATGGATGGCCTTGATGCTGACGAGCGCGTTGGCTGCGAGGATTCAGCGTTCTTCATTGTCGCCCGGAATGCGCAACTCGGCCTCGCGACCGTCGGCGCGAAGATCGCGGAGAAGACCTCGACGGATGCCTTTAAGGCTGCCCGCACTGCAGAGCCGCCCGGCATGTACACTCTGGGCTTCGACATCGCCTCGGGCCTCTTCGGCGACGCGAGGCTCGGCGCGCGCGGCCACACCGCACGGGGCCCCGGATCCCTGGGGATCAGGGCAGCCCTCGACCCGAGAGGTCAGCGCGGCTTTGATGCAGCGATGACGCTGTACTCGGTTGCCTGACGACGGGAGCGTCTGATCAACAGGCCAGAGAGCACATTCTCGTTTCACTGCTCAAGCCTGTCAGGCACCGAAAACCACCAGATCGGCCAGCTTGAAGATGCGAGCGCAGGCTTGATTGGAACGGCTGGAGACTCGGCGCCCGTCGGTTCAATGCGTCAAATTTTCGTCTGGACGGGCTGCTGAGCCCAATGGGATCATTTCTGGTTCGGTGAGCGGGATGTGCAGAAACGCACCATCCCGTGATTTTGCCAACTCGCGCCGGGCGTTCGTTATGGCCGGTCGGTTCGCCAACCGAGCCGCGACTCGATGCGGCGCGCACTGATCTTGACCATCGTAATCAAATCCGGGTTCTTTTGCTTCAGCTTCACATCCGGGACGACGATCGAGATCGTGGCACGGCAGGCTCCTTGGTTGTCACGGATGGGAGCCGCAATGCAGGCAACTGAAAAGTCAGATTCACCAGCCTGGATCGACAGGCCCTGCTCCAGTGCTGTGGCGGCCGCCCGAGCGAGCACATCCTCGTCCGTCTCGGCGCGTCCGGTCGGAGATGCGATCGCGGATCGAGCGAAAATGGCGCGGCGTTCGGCTTCCGGCAAATGGCCGACGAGCAGCCGACCCGACGCGGTCCAGTTCAGCGGCGTCCGGGTCCCGACGCGAGATGTAACCTGGAAATGATCTTTGCCCTCTTCCATCGCAAGCACGACCATATGGTCACCGTCACGGCCGCATAGCTGGATCGTCTCTTTCGAACTCTGAGCCAGTTCGTGCATCTCCTGCGTTGCCACGTTGAGCAGGTCCAATGTGCGAGCGTAGGTCAGGCCGTACTGATAGAGCCGCGGACCCAGCCAGAGCAGGCCGCCGTCCTTGCGGTCCAGCAGTTCCTTTTCGACCAGATCGTCGACGATGACGTAGATCGTCGACAGGGGGGCGCCGATGTCGTGCGCAATCTCATATGCAGTTGCTGGCCGCCCCTGCTTTTGCAGATAGTCGAGTATCTGCAGCGCACGGTCGATACCGCTGGTGCGCGAGCGGCGGGGTTCCCGCGGGTCTTCGGCGGGGTTCAGGTGCAGGTCGGGCGCTATCGTGGGCATGGCATTCTCGGTTTTGCGGGCACTGTAAGGCAGCCGGGGCATTTACCACAGCCAGCCTCAATCCGGCCAGTTGAGGATCGCAGCCTCGCGGGCCATGAGACGCTCGTTCCATGGTGTGGCGATGATCGCATTCGACTTGCGCGCGCCATCAAGCTCCTCGGCAAGCCGTGCCGCCACAATGAATTCTTCGTCGGGATGCAAATTGCATGGATCGAGGAAGAAATAGCCGTGCTCGACTTCATGATCGCGGACGACCACCGGCGGATTGCCAGCTGCCAGCCGGTCGGCCAGATCCCAGGCTGTAATGCGCGATTCGGCGGCATTCACCCACACCTTCAAGCGATCGAGCGGATTGCTGGTCGGGTCGGGTACGATAGCGGCGGTGACGCCAGGCCGCCCCTCGAGTGCTTGCGCCCAGCAGTCGAGCGCTCGGCGTTCGCGAGCGCGAATACCCTCATGGTCACGCGTTTTCCAGGCCTGGAGAGCAGCGAGCGCACCGACGATGCCTTCCTTGCCGACCTTCATGCCGCGCCCGATGCCCCGGTTCTGCAAGTAGACGTCGCGCACCCGCGCCTTCGTGCCTGCGACGATACCGGATGTCGGGCCGCCCAGGAATTTGTGACCCGAATACAGCACCAGATCGGCTCCGCTGGCGAGAAAGCCCGCCAGATCGTATTCGGACGCTGCGTCGACGATGACCGGGACCCCGCGTGCACGGGCGGTTTCGACGAACATCTTCAGCGGGATTTGCCCATACTCGACGACATGGTGCGACACGACGTAGATTGCTGCAGCAGTGCGCTCGGTGATAGCGCCTGAGAGCTGATACGCCGAGGCGCTGGTCGCCTGACCGACCGGCACGACCTTGGCGCCGGCGAGACGGATCGCCTGTTCGATCGGTGCGCCGTAGCTGACCATGTGGCCGGACTGGATGACGATCTCGTCTTTCAGTCCAGCGGTATCCGGCAGCCGTTCGATCGCGGCAAGGTCCGGGCCCGTCATGCTGGCCGCCACGGCCAGGCTGATTGCCGCGGAACAGGAGGCGGTGATGAAACCGGCCTCCGCGCCCGTCAATTCGGCGATCACGGCGCTGGCCTTGCGATGCAGATCGGCCATTTCGACAAACTCGGTGAGAATGCCGGACACAGCCTCGACAGCCGTGGGAACGACAATGGAGGCGCCGAGCGAGGTCATCGTGCCTGAGACGTTGATGACGGGCCTGAGGCCCAACTGGCTGCGGATATCTTCGACAGGCATGGTCTTGTGCTCCGACTATTCGATGCGACTAATCAACGGCGATGACGGCTTCAATTTCGACGCTGATCCCTCCCGGCAGTGATCCGTGACCGACCGCAGAGCGGGCATGGGTGCCGCGCTCGCCGAAAACGTCAATGAGCAGGTCCGAGCAGCCGTTGATCACTGCGGGGTGATCGGCGAAATCCGGCGTGGCGTTTACCATGCCGAACAGCTTTACCACACGTCGCACGCGGCACAGATCGCCGAGCGCTGCGTGCATGACGGCAATGAGGTTGACACCGGTCAGCCGCGCATGGGCATAGGCCTGATCCACGGTCACGTCGGCACCGACCTTGCCCGTATAGACCCACTCGGCCCCTGGCCGGACAGGAACAGCAGCTTGCCCTCCTGCACGTGTGTGACAAAATTGGCGATCGGCGGCGGCGCCTCGGGCAGCGTTATTCCAAGCGCCAAAAGCCGGTCGTAGGGCGTGCTTTCCGGTCGCTTCATGAGCTCGGAAAAAGTCATACACAAACTCCAATCAGATCGTTTTTTGGTTGTGCCGGATGCAGGCCACGTGATGCCCGCCGCCGATATCGTCGACGGGCGGAATGATCCCGGCGCAGGCAGCAATTGCGTCCGGACAGCGGGTGCGGAAGACGCAGCCGGAAGGCGGGTCAATCGGGCTTGGAATGTCACCACGCAAGGCGACGTGAGTGCGTCGGCGGGTCGGGTCGGGCACGGGTGCTGTCGCCAGCAATGCCTTGGTGTATGGGTGCCGCGGCGCGGCGTAGAGAAGACGGCTCGGACCACGCTCCATGACGCGGCCGAGATACATCACCACCACTTCGTCGCAAAGGTATTCGACCACCGAGAGGTCATGCGCGATGAACAGCAGCGTCAGGCCGAGCCGCTTTTGCAACTCACCGAGCAAGTTGAGCACCTGCGCCTGCACCGACACGTCAAGCGCCGAGACCGGCTCGTCGGCGACGACGAATTCCGGCTCGACGGCGAGCGCGCGTGCAATGCCGATGCGCTGGCGCTGGCCGCCGGAGAATTCGTGCGGGTAGCGCGTGGCGTGATCAGGCGACAGGCCGACCAGGGTCAGCAGTTCGGCGACCCTGTCGGCACGTCGCTTGCCTCGCGGAAAGCCGCGCGCGTCGAGTGCCTCGCCGATGATGGCGGCGATGCGCATGCGCGGGTTGAGGCTGGAGAATGGATCCTGGAACACGATCTGCAGCTTTTGCCGATAGCCGCGCATTTCACGTGCGGACAGCGAAAACAGATCGACGCCGTCGAACAGCGCTTTGCCTCTGGTCGGCTCCACCAGCCTGAGGATGGCGCGCCCGGCGGTGGTCTTGCCGGAGCCGGACTCGCCGACCAGCCCGACCGTCGAGCCGCGTCCGACATCGAAGCTGACATCCTCGACAGCATGAACGATGCGGCCATTGCGGGCGGGAAAGTGCTTTGTCAGACCCTGCACGCTGAGCAATGGCGCAGTCGCCGCACGACTTGGTATCACCCCGGCGCTCACAGCTCTGCACTCCTGATGCAACGGGAAGCGCCGTGCAGTCCTGCCGGCATCAATGGCGGCGGTGCCGCGCGACAGGGCGCAATGGCGAAGTCACAGCGCGGCTCGAAGGCGCAACCCGGCGGCAATGCGGTGATCGGCGGCACGCTGCCGGGAATGGAATAGAGCGCCCGGCGCTTGCCGTCGTCACCGATGTCGCGCGCGGCATTGGGCGTGCAGGCCAGCAGCCCTCTCGTGTAGGGATGGCGCTGGTGCGCAAACAGGTGGTTGACCGGTGCCTGCTCGACGACACGGCCGCCGTACATGACAACGACATCATGGGCGATCTCGGCGACGACACCGAGATTGTGGGTGATGAAAAGGATCGACATGCCCATCTCGACCTGCAGGCGACGCAAGAGATCGAGGATCTGCGCCTGGATGGTGACGTCGAGGGCCGTAGTCGGCTCGTCGGCGATCAGCAGCGACGGACTGCAGGCGAGTGCCATGGCGATCATGACGCGCTGGCGCATGCCGCCGGACATCTGGTGCGGATAGTCGTCGAGCCGCGAGACGGCGTCCGGAATCTCGACATGCTTCAGCATGGCGAGCGCACGGCTGCGCGCTTGCTCCCGGGTCACCGGCTCGTGCAGCGCGATCATTTCGCCGATCTGATCGCCGACCGTTAAGAGCGGGTTGAGGCTGGTCATCGGCTCTTGGAAAATCATCGCGATTTCCCGACCGCGGACCTTGCGGAATTCCTTCTGGGTAAATCCGGCGAGGTCGTGGACACGCTCCTGCCGATCGCGGAACAATATCTGGCCGCCGGCGATCCTTCCGGGCCGTGACAGCAGGCCCATGATCGACAGGCTGGTCACCGACTTGCCGGAACCGGATTCTCCGACCACGGCCAGAGTCTTGCCGTGCTTCAGGTCGAAGGTGACGCCATCGACCGCCTTGGCGGTAAGACGGCGGGTCTGAAACCAGGTCCGCAAGTCCCGAACCGACAGGATGACGTCGCTGGCGATCGCGCCGCTCATGATTTCCACCCGCAATGCGGACAGACGTGCACACTGCCCGCAGAACCTTCCGGCGGCAGGTGGCGGTGGGCAATGATCGCCTCGGCACCGAGGATAGCGTGGCGAGGCTCGAACAGCCGGTGCAGCGTACTTGTCGCCCCTTGCGAATCCTTCACGGTGAGCTCGGCGTCGGCGAGGTCGAACAAAGTGAATTCTGCCGGCCTGCCCTTTTCCAGCAGTCCGTCGGCGGGCAACCGGATGGCGCGGCGCGGCGCCGTCGTCGAGGCCGTCACCACATCGTCGAATGCCATGCCGAACGACAACAGCTTCGACATGGTGGTTGCCATATCCCACACCGCGCCGTCGAGCGAGCGGTTGTGCAGATCGGTCGAGATCGTCTTCGGCGGCAGACCGCGCTCGAGCGCCGCCTTGGCGACATCGAAGGAGAACGAGGCGCCGCCGTGGCCGACATCAAGCACAATGCCGCGCTGCGCCGCATCCTCGGCGAGCCGATAAAGATCGTCGTCCTCGATGATCGAGCCGCCGGCCTTGCCATTGAAGCAATGAGTGACGATGTCGCCTTCGCTCAGCAGGCCGAGAACATCGTCATAGAGTGGCGGCGGCTCACCAACGTGCACCATCAGCGGCAGCTTGAGGATGCGGCTGAGCTTCTTCGCCAGCCGGACCGGCGTCAGGTCCCAGCCGCCGGTAATGACGTGGCTGGCACGCACCTTCAGTCCGACGATGACGTCGCGGTTGGCCTCGACGGTTGCAATGGTGCGGTCGATGTCGATCGAGCGCATGTCGGTCAGCTCGCTGACACGGTTGCAGGCGACGAGACCGATCGAACCTATGTTCAGGAACGCGTATATATTCTCTCGCGCCGGCTCTATAATGAACTCGCGAAAGCCGTGGAAATTGGCTTCGCCGGCTGAGCCGGCATCGACCATCGTGGTGACGCCTCGGGCGGCGCCACATTGCTGCGGCCGCAGCGAAATGTCGGTGCCGCCGTACCAGACATGCACGTGAAGATCGGTCCAGCCGGGCGACAGGAACGCGCCATTGGCGTCAAGCATCGTCACATCCTCGCCGGCGGCAATGGTCGAACCGGTTTCGGCGATACGGCCATCCTTGCCGATCAGCACGTCGATCGTCTGGCCAAACTCGCCGCCGAAGCCGACTGGTTTTGCGCCCCGGATCAACAGCGGCCTTTCGGTTTGGGAAGAGCGATTGCTGAACATCAGATGTCCTTTGCGAGACGAGGGTCGAGAAGATCGCGCAAGCCGTCGCCGACGAGCTGCAGCGACAGCACGGTGATGACGATGGCGCCGCCCGGAAACATCATGATCCAGCCGGCCTGATCCATGTATTGACGGCCGGTGGCGATCATTGTGCCCCAGGTCGGGATGTCGGGCGATATGCCAACGCCGAGGAAGGACAGACCGGCCTCGGCCAGGATGGCGTTGGCGAAGATGAAGGTTGCCTGCACCAGCAATGGAGAGGTGACGTTGCGCAGTACGTGCCGCACCAGGATAATCGGCGTCGGCACGCCGAGTGCGCGGGCCGCCTCGACATAGGGCAGTTCGCGAATGACCAGCGTCGAGGCGCGCACGACGCGTGCGAGCCGCGGCGCATAAACCACGCCGAGGGCGACCACGACATTGACGGCGGTGGCGCCAAGTGCCGCCACGAGTGCAATTGCGAGCAATATGTCGGGAAAAGCCATCATGGCGTCGATCAACCGCGACACCGGCGCGTCGAGCCTTCTGAAGAAGCCGGAAGTCAGTCCCAAAACGACACCGATGATCGAGGCGAAGATCACGACAGCAAAGCCGACCGCCAGCGAAGTGCGCGCGGCGTAGAGCGTGCGGGTAAAGATATCGCGCCCGAGATCGTCGGTGCCGAACAGGTGGTCGAGGCTCGGCGGATGCAGCCGACTGGCAATGGAGAGCTTAGTCGGTGCGTAGGGGGCGATGACCGGCGCGAGGATCGCGGCGAGCACGATGGCGATCAGTACGGCGATGCCCACCGCCGCCGTCGGCCGCGTCATCAGCCGCGAAAGCATATTTGGCTCCGCCTGGAGCGGCACCGAGATAGCGGCCATCAGTAGCGAACCCTCGGATCGACAGCCAGATAGAGCATGTCGATGGCGAAATTGACCAGGACGTACAGCCCGGCAATGACCAGCAGCGCGCCTTGGATAACCGGATAGTCGCGCCGTAACACCGCCGAGACGACCAAGCTGCCGACGCCGGGCAGGCCGAACACCGTCTCGGTCACCACCGCACCGGAAATGAGCAGTGCCGCGGTCAGGCCGATGACGGTGAGGATGGGGATCAAGGCATTTCTGAAGGCATGCTTCAGCACCACACGCCATTCGCTCATGCCTTTGGATCGGGCGGTCCGCACATAGTCGTCATTGAGCACGTCGAGCATCGAGGCACGCGTGAAGCGGGTGATCAGTGCCGAGCTTATGAGACCGAGCGCCAGCGCCGGCAGCACCAGATGGTCAAGCCGGTCGGCAAACGAAGCTCCCGGCCCGCCATAGCCAGATGTGTCGAACCAGCCGAGCTTCACGGCGAAGAACTGAATGAACACAAGGCCGAGCCAGAAGCTCGGCACGCTGGCTGCGAACATGGCAATGGTGGTTGCTGCCTGGTCGAAGATAGAGCCGCGCTTATAGGCCGACAGGATTCCGACCGGCAGCGCGATGAGCGTTGCGATTACCAGGGAGAAGACGGTGAGAAAAAACGTCGGTTCGGCGCGTTGGGCCAGCGCGGTCGTGACCGGCTCGCCGAGGAAGATCGACTGGCCGAAGTCGCCTTGGACGACATCGAGAACGTAGCGCCCGAACTGTTCGAGGATGGAACCGTCGAGCCCGAGCTTGGACCGCAGCGCGGTTATATCGGCGGCGGTGGCGTCTGGACCCAGCATAACTGCCGCCGGATCGCCGGGCGTCACCCGTACGATGACGAACACGATGGTGACGACCAGCGCCATGACGACGATCATGCCGAGAAGTCTGTTGAGGATTGAGTGCAGCATCGGCGTTATAGCATCCCTGAGCAACCATCGAACGGTTTGCTGGGCGCCGGCTTTGTCGGCCGGCACCCGGTCGCCTGTCGTTGAGTGGAGGCGGAAAGCAGGACCGTCTCAGTTGCCTTCCAGATAAGCGTTCCAGAAATAGGGCCATGGCGCCGGCGTCACGGCTTTCAGCTTGGGGGCCTGGGCGGCCAAGGCGTTGAAGTCGCCGACCTTGAACGCTGGAACCTCGTCGTAGATCGCCTTCTGGACATCTGCGAACAGCGCGACGCGCTTGGCCGGATCGGCTTCGGCGTTGAACGCCTCAAGCACCTGGTGCTTGCGATCCGAAACCCACCAACCCGGAGAGGAGTCCGACATTATGCCGGTCAGCGACGGCTCGGGCAGGAACGGACTGTGGCTAATGTAGATGTCCCACAGCGCCGGGTCGGTGCGGTTCTTGGTCAGCGTCGCCCATTCGACCACGTCGAGCTGGACCTGGAAGCCGGCGGCTTTCAGATACTCGGCCGCGACCTGCGCCAGCTTGTAGTGGAACTCGTATTGGCGGCTGGTGAGGATGCGCAAAGGCTTGCCGTCATAGCCGGCTTCCTTCAGCAGCGCCGCAGCCGCCTCAGTGTCGCCATCGGGCTTGTAGGGCTCGGTGCCGGCGTCCGTGTGCCAGGCAAAGCCTTCGGGATACATGTCGCCGTCGGCTGCGAAGAACTCCTTCGATCCGAATGCGGCGAGCAGCATGTCGTTCGGCGCCAGCGCTGCTTGTATCGCCTTGCGGATGCGAATGTCGGAATTCAGCCCCTGCTTGGTATTGAGGACGAATACCGGCCAACCGAACGGCTTCAAGATGACCGGCTGGGTCTTGCCACCCGAGATCTTGTCAAAGGACTCGACCGGCAGCGAGTCAACATAGGCGAACTGGCCGGAGACAGCGCCTTCGACGCGCGTGTTCGCATCGGGAACCGGCACGAAACGGATTTCGTCGAGATACTGTTTTCTGGCGCCACCATAGCCGTTGGGTTCGCCGTCGCGCGACTTGTAGCCGTCGAACCGGGCAAGCTGGATGTACTGGTCCGGCTTGCGTTCCTTCAACATATAGGGGCCGGTACCGACGAAGCTGGTCAGCGGCTCCTGTCCCACGTTTTCGGACGGGATGATGATTGCGGCCGCATTGTTGAGTGAGAGCAGCGACAGAAGTGGCGCGAACGGCTTTTTCAGGGTGAGCTTGACGGTGTGGTCGTCAACGGC
Organism: Mesorhizobium sp. M0563; assembly: GCF_040321065.1. NCBI lineage: Bacteria > Pseudomonadati > Pseudomonadota > Alphaproteobacteria > Hyphomicrobiales > Phyllobacteriaceae > Mesorhizobium > Mesorhizobium sp. M0563. The sequence continues at coordinate 21,299 of NZ_JAMYQV010000011.1, read as the reverse complement.
GTCGACCGTGGCGATGACTTCGGCTGCCTGCTTGCCGCGCGTGGCAATCTTCATCCAACGCTGCAGCGAAGCGACCACGTCGGCCGAATTCATATCGCTGCCGTCGTGGAACTTAACGCCGGTTCTGAGCGCGATGGTGTAGGTACGGCCATCCGGTGAAATCTGTGGCATTTCGGCGGCCAACAGCGGCGTGATGCCCCAGTCCTTGTCGAAGGTATAGAGCGTCTCGTAGATGTGCTGCGTGACAATGCCAACCAGATCGGCGGTCGAGGCCATCGGATCCAGTGTCGGCGGCTCCCCAATGGTCGCCACATCAATCACTCCACCTCTAGCGGGCTCGGCCCAGGCAGCGCCTGTCGCCGGCAGCATAAGCGCGGCGAGTGAAGCGACGATTTGCAAGAAACGCTTCATCTTGGTTCCCTTCGCTCTGTTCCATAGTAATGGAATTTATATCCTAGTTACGGACGAAGTAAACGCATCCGAATATGGTGTCGTCAAGCTTTTTTCGCCCAGAGGACGTCGCGCGGCTGGAGTCGCTGATGATCCTCGTGCGCCAAGGCGTGGCCTCGCCGTAAGGCCTGCATCACGCGATCGCCCAGGCGCCTAGGCCGCGTGGTGGGATATCGGTGGCGGCGCGCTGAACCTGCTGTCTGCCGCCAGCGCACTGCTAAGCAGTCCTGAGCTCGCGCGATCGAACTCAGGTCCATGGAACACCGCCTCACCCGACGACGACTTTACGACCGCGCTGATCCTCGCCGGTTGGTCGCCTGGCAAGTAGCAGGCGACATGGCCACGTCAGTCCATACGATCAAGCTGGCATTAGCGGCTTGACGCGATCGACAATGGCGGCGACCGCTTCCTTCGGGCTCTTGCGACCGAGGACGGCGAGCTGAACCTCCTCGAGAAACGTCGACTGAGCGCGAGCGGCTTCGGGAAAAGCCGGAAAGGCCGGTCGCGCCTTGGCAAGGGCGGCTGCCTCGACCGTCGCCTGTGGCAGCGCCCCGGCGAACGACGGCTCGGCATAGGTCGAAGCGCGGACGGGGCCATTGCCGTTGCGCGCCATGTCGAGTGTGGCGGCCTTGCTCGCTACGAAGCGGATGTAGCTCCAGGAGAGCCTCTTGTCCGCCGAATTGGCGGGAATGGCCATTGCCCAGGATTCGACGACTGGGTGCATTTCCTGACCGGTGCCGAGGGTCTTGGAGCCGGGAAACTCGATCGGCTTGATCTTTCCCGGCGCAGTCGACTGTTCCTTGCTGTTGAGCTGCGCGTAGCGGGCGAAAGGCAGCACCGCGAAGGCAGCGCGTCCCTGCTGCATCCACGTCGCCATGTCGTCGTTGCGCGTTGTGGCGTAGCTGCGGGGAAGCGCCCCGGCCTTGAAGAGGTCGGCGAGCACGGACAGGCCCTTTTCCATCGCCTCCGGATCGGGAACCACCTTGAACTGCTTGTCGATGAAATCACCGCCGAACGCGCGGGCGAACATGACCGGGAAGACGGCGAGGTCGCTCGCAAGGATCATGCCGACGGCCGGCGTACCAGACTTGGAGGTGAAGGTCAGCTTCTTCGCCTGCTCGACCAGCTCCTCCAATGTGTTCGGTGGCGCCGAAATGCCGGCCTCCTGAAGCAGCTCCTCGTTGTAGAAAAGCCCCTGCGTGGCATGGCGCACGGGGATGCCGACGAGCTTGCCGCCGACGGTCATCGATTGGCGCAGGCCCTCGGCGATATCGTCGAAATCGTCGATCGGCTCGGCTTTCTTGAGGTCGTCGAGCGGCTCGAACAGCGAGGCGATCTGCGACGTCATGCGGTTGTCGATGACATAGCCGACGTTGAAATCGGTCTCGCTCAGGCTCGCCTCCCGGAATAACCGGTCCTGGAGCGGATTGCTGTCAAGCGTAGTCCAGGAGATCTGGGCGTTGTTCTTGTCCTCCCAGGGCTTGATGACATTGCCGGCGGCGCCGGTCGTCAGGTTGGCTTGGTGGACGCGATGGCAAAGCACGTTCAGCGTCTTTACCTGGGCATGGGCCAACCGACCCAATGCGCCCGTCGCGCCGGCGGCCATCGCGGTCGTCAGCAGGGCTCTGCGTGTCATGTGCAAAGGCATTGTCTTCCTCCCTTTCTCGGTGACGTCGTCACCCCTTGGTCGCGCCGGCGGTCAATCCGGCGACCAGAAACCGGTTCATCAGGACCACGAAGACGAGAGCCGGCAGCAATTGGACGGTAGAGGCCGCAAAGAGCACGCCCCAGTCGACGCCGTCGATCGAACTGATCATCTCCGAAAGGACCAGAGGCGCGGTCTTGGCGTGGTTGGCGGTGAAGATATAGGCGAACAGAAACTCGTTCCACGCGAAGACGACTACGAAGACGGCGACGGCGAGCATGCCGGGCGCTACGAGCGGCAAGATGATCTTGACAAGGATCGTCAGCGGCCGCGCGCCATCGAGGACAGCCGCCTCGTCGAGTTCGCGCGGTACCTGATCGATGAACGTGCGCATCAAGAGCGTGCCGAGCGAGACAAAGAACGTCGCGTAGAGCAGGATCAGCACCAGATGGGTGTCGTTGAGCCCGAGCCGATTGACGACCGGGAACAGTGGCAGCGTCACGACGATCGGCGGGATCAGCCGCGATCCGATCAGAAACATCACCGATCCTTCCAGGAAACGGACGCCCCGATAGCGTGAGTAGGCAAAACCGGCGAGCATACTTGCCATGACGGCAAGCGCCGTCGCCCCGGTGGTGATGATCAGGCTGTTGACGAGCCCGTCGAAAAAGGCCGGCCAGCGCTGCCACAGCGAGGCGTAGTGCTCCAAGGTCGGTTCGAAGAAGAGCTCCGGTGGAACCGCGAAAATCTCGCGACCGGGTTTGAACGACGAGAGCACGATGAAGCCGATCGGAAACAGTGACCAGACGACGATTGCCGCAACAGCGAGCATCTTTCCGGCACCGATGGCGAGACGCCTAGAACGCATTGGCCAGGGATTCCTTGCGCAGCCGCCATACATAGCCAGTCGCAAGCAGCAGCGAGATGACGACCATCATCCACGCCGTCGCGGCCGCCGTGCCGAACGAGTTGTAGCGGAAGCCTTCCTGATAAAGATAAACGGAAACGACCTCGGTCGTGCGTGCCGGGCCGCCCTGGGTCAGGAGCCAGACCTCGGAAAAGAGGCGGAAGGCGAAGATGTAGCGGAAGAGCAGCGCGATGAGCATCGCTGGCGCCAGGAGCGGCAGCGTGATGTTGCGGAAGAGCTGGAACGCATTGGCCCCGTCGGTGCGCCCAGCCTCGTAGAGCTCCTTCGGAACCGCGAGTCGTGCCGCATAGAGGATGATGAATGTGAATGGCAGGTGCAGCCAGATCGTGAGCAGGCCGACGAGGACGAGGCCGTGGGAAGGGATGAACGTCCAGTCGAGCGTCGGCAGACCGGTGTATCGCAGCATTAGCGTGATTGGGCCGACGTCCGGATCGAACAGGAAGCGCCACATTGCGACCGCCGTCACCTCGCTGATGGCGTAGGGAGCGAGCACCACGACGAGCATGACGCGCTGGAGGGGAAGCCCGGAAGCGAAAAGCAGGGCCAGGCCAAGGCCGAGCAGCAGTTCGATGTGAACCGCCACGGCGACGACGAGGACGGTGTTCCAGACCGAACACCAAAAATAGGGATCGGTGAGGACGCGGATGTAGTTATCGAACCCAACGAAGGTTGCCGATTGGCCGAATGACGAGGCTTCGAAACTCAGCCACAGGACGAAGATGGCGGGGAGCACGATGATCCCAAGCACCAGGAGGTGTACGGGCGTCGCATAGAGGTAGGCAGGCGAAAACGCGAAGCGCCGCCTCTTGGTCTCGCCAGCCGCTTCCGCCGTCCCCTCCCCCCTGTGGCCGACGGATGCCTCGGAACCAAATGCCATTGCTCCTCCCTGAGCGGTTGCGCGTCAGCCGTCCCTGGCGGCAAGTGGAACGGTGCCCTCCACCGTTGTCCTGTACATCACCCGGCGATATCCGGGATAATCGTTGATGGCGGTGTGCAGGACATGGGGATTGTTCCACATACCGAGCGTCTTCGGTTCCCAACGCAGCCTGCAGTTGAACTCGGGCCGGACAGCCCGCGCCATCAGGAAGTCGATCATCGGCTTGCTTTCTTCCTCCGTCATCCCCTTGAAATTGGTCATCACGCTGCTGACGAAGACATAGCGCCGGCCAGTCTCGGGGTGGCGACAGATCACAGGATGCTCGACGACGGCATTCTCGATCGCCTCGACATCGGCCTTGACGCCGAGCCGGCTGTGGGCCGCGTTGATGGCGAAGACCCCGCGGCCGCTATGGACGCCCGTCAGGCCTTGCAGGATCTCGACCAGCCGCGGCGAAAGCGAGTCATATGCCTTCTCGAGGCTGGAGAAGCAGGTGTCGCCGCCAACCGGCGGCACCTCCTCACCGTAGAGGATCGTAATGCCCGGCGGCTTCGGTAGCCAGGCGAGGTCCATGTGCCAGTCCTCGCCGATCACCTTGCCCGTGTCGTCCGGCTCGCGCACGAAGCGCACGATATCGTTAAAGCCGTCGATCGGCGTGTGCACCGGATTGCCGCTAAATGGTCCGAACCGGCGGGCGACCTTGTGGACGCCGGCGGCGTCAAGCTCCTGATCGCGCACGGCGAGCGCATGATACTTGTAGAGCGCGCGGCGAACGTCCTGGAAGGCATCCTCGCTCGCGCTCGCCAGATCGATCCCACGAATTTCTGCACCGAGCGCTCCAGTGAAGGGGCTGACCTCGAAACGAGTGAATGCGTCATCGCGCAGCACGTGATCCTCCCTAATACGCGCCTCGTCGCCATCATGGGCTGACTTACCTGCAAGTAAGTAACTTGAAAGCCAAAGGCTGTCAACTCACCCTCGCTTTGATCCACTGGATGTCTAGCCTCGACCCGAGCCCTTCCCCGCATCATGCCAAGCGGCGCGGATGATCGCGGCGAGCGCTGCGAAGGTCCTGGCGACCTCGTCGAAGCTTCCGGTGTCCTGCGTCATTGGTGGACAGGACAGAAGGGTAATGCGCAGCATGTGCACGAGCTCGTCGCTGAGTGTGTGGGAGGAAAGCTCTCCGTCCTTCACCGCCTGGTCTACCGCATGACGCAGGCTCTGATCATAGACCCGGTTGACGCGCTCCAGGGCACGTTCCGCTGGTTCGCCGAGAACCGGGAGGTCGTGGCGAAGGCGCGAAAGCGGGCTCCACATATTGCGGGCTCCCTTCTCAGCATTGAAACGTTCGTAGAAACGGCGCAGATCCTCGAGCTGCATATCGAGACGGTCGAAGAACCGGATATCGGGGGTCGTCCAGAAGCGCTTGATGCGGGCCTCGGCGTTGGCGGCGAAGTCTGCGATCAATTCCTCCATCAGCTGACGCTTGTTGCCGAAGTGATGATGGATGTTGGCGCGCGTCGTGCCGATTGCCGTCGCTATATCGCCGAAGCTGAAACCATCGTGGCCGCGTAGGACATAGAACTCGGCCGCGACCTCTTTGATTCTGGTCCGCGTAGAGTGCGCCTCGTCACCGGGAGATCCTGAAATGTTGGCTCTCATATCCCTTCCGAAATTCATGCCGCTCGCTGCCGCGACGATCACTATGCCGGAACGAGCCGCAACCGCCCACCGACCGGCACCAGACGCGATCAGCGTTGCTATCACAAATTGCCATGCGATGTACCCGTCGTACTAGAGTCTCTTTCTACGCACTGGCGGAACTAATATGGGCCAGGTGCAGACATTCGCGGTGGGGCGGGTGAGTAGATACGGGAACGCGTATATCGACCTTCAACCTGGTTCGCGCCCTTGACTGATATTACGGGTCAAAAGGGCAATGACCTTGCTGGGGCCACGCCACAAACTCAGGCAGTGGATAGCGGCTGCGCATCGGCTGCGCCGATCACTTCTCTCATCGTCACGATGGTGCGAAACGCCTTCACGTTCGAATCGGCGTGGAAGACTTCCCGCGTGAAGACATCGTACGCCTCCATCCCTGGCAATTGCAGGAGGAGCACGAAATCGGTTTCACCGGTGACATACCAAGCCTGACGAACCTCCGAGCGCCCGCGAAGCTTGCCGATGAAGGCGTCCAACTCGACAGCGCTCTCCCGTTCCAGGGAAACGAGCACATGGATGGTTAGCGGCAGGCCCACGGCCCCCGGGCGAACGACGGCAATGTCTGCTGCGATCACGCCATCCTTCCGCAGCCGGCGCAGGCGGCGCAGAACCGCGCTCTGGGAAAGCCCGACCTGCTCGGCGAGACGCCGCGCCGGGATCTGGTTGTCGCGCTGAACCAGCGACAGCAGCACATAGTCGAAGCGATCGAGGACGGCAGTTTTCGTCATGAGGACAGGCATGTATGACGAAATCAGGCAGGCGAGCAACGATAATAGGCGCCAACCGGCGTGGTTTCCGGGATAGAACTTCGCCTCATGGCCATAGACACACAGCCGGGCCTTGACCCTGATCAGATCGCGGCGCTGTTACAGCGCCTGTCGCCATTTTATGCACCGACACCGTTGCTCGACCTGCCAAACCTCGCTGCGAGCCTGGATGTGGCCCAGGTGCTTGCCAAGAACGAGGGACACCGTGCCCTGGGCAGCTTCAAGTCCCTCGGCGGCACTTATGCTGGTCTGTGTGCTCTGGCCCGGGCTACCGGGATGGATATCGACGAATTGCTCGATCCAGAGCGGGCCAGGACGCCGTTGCCGGCGTTAATCACGGCCAGCGCCGGCAATCACGGACTTGCCGTTGCCGCGGCGGCGAAGTTTGCCGGTGGGACGGCAAAAATATACCTCCACACGGGCGTTCCTGCGGCGCGGGTCAGGCGTATCGAATCACAAGGCGCCGAAATCGTGTGGGTCGACGGCACCTACGACGATGCCGTCGATCGGGCCTCCGCGGCGGCCCGGGCCGGAGAAGGCATTCTGGTGGCCGACACCTCTAGCGACCCGGACGACCTAGCTGTAGCAGATGTCGTCGCTGGCTATGGCGTGCTTGCTGCGGAAATTCGTCGCCAGGTCAACGAGATCGGCCATCTGAGGCCAACCCACCTCTTCGTGCAGGCCGGTGTCGGCGGACTTGCCGCCGCCCTGACGACTGGGCTGAAGGACTGGTTGATGCCTCCAGCCATGATCGTCGTAGTAGAACCAGAGGCCGCAGCCTGCGTCGCGGCCGGGCTGTCGCAAGCACGGTCCGTGCGGATATCCGGCGATCTCAAGACGTCGGCAGACATGCTCGCCTGTGGCGAAGCAGCCGCATCGGCGCTCGACGTACTCCGCCAAGGCAACGCTCGGGTCATAACCGTGTCCGAAGCGGCGCTTGCCGACGCGAAGAGCCGACTTCGCGAGGCAAACGGTCCAGGCACAACCCCGTCGGGTGCGGCCGGCCTCGCCGGCCTCGCCACCGCCGTCGCGACTTCCGGCCCATCGCGGGAGCTTGCGCTCGACGAATCGAGCCGGGTGCTGATCATCGTGACCGAGGCCGAACTGGAGAAGGACGCATGACGATGGCGCCAAACCCCGGACCATTGAACAAAAGAGCGGCTGGGCCGCGGACTGCTCGAGATGCCCACGCTTCAGACTCAACGCAGAACGGGTCCATGAAGCTCATCTACCAGACCCACTCCCCCTACGCGCGCAAGGTTCTGGTCTTTGCCCACGAGGCCGGGCTTGCCGGACGTCTGCGCGTCATTCATCACGAGACGAGCCCCATCAATCGCAACGATGATGTGTTTGCGATCAATCCGCTTGGCAAGGTGCCCGCTCTCGTTCTCGACGACGGCTATGCGATCTTCGATTCGAGCGTAATCTGCAGCTATCTCGACAGTCTCGAAAGCAGTCCTCGGCTCATCCCCGAAACAGGGCGAGCAAAATGGTCCGCCTTGCGCCTCCAGGCGCTCGCCGGCGGCATGTGCGACGCAGGCATTTCCATCCGCTGGGAAAACGAGCGCCGCCCTGAACATCTGCGTTATCCTGCCTTGGGCGCAGGCATGACGATGAAGCTCATCGAATCCTATAACTTCGTGGAACGCGAGGTCGAATTCGACGCACCGCTCCATGTCGGCCACATCGCGCTCGCCACTTGTCTAAGCTGGCTGGAATTCCGGGGACTGCCCGACTTCTTGCAGGGAAGGCCACGACTGACACGATGGTATAGATCCTTCGTGGAACGCCCTTCAATGCGTGCCACACCCTACGACGGCGACACGCGTGATTGATATCGATCGCTAGGCTTTCGAAATCCAGTATGTGTCGGTCACCAGCCAAGCGTTCTCGAGGCCATTTGCTGGTCGGCCTGGATGATATTGCGCGAGACGGGTGACCTTGCCTCGGGCAGCCTTGAGGGCGGCCATCAAGGCCTTTTCTTCGTCACTGCGCCTAGCTCCGCTGCAGGGGTAAAACCCGCATGGCACAAGTGACCGTACGGGAAACGTATCGCCGACCCTTTCCAGAAGCATCATGAAACCTCGTCGGTCCTCACCTGTGAACGGCAGTGCCATCCGGCCAGCGTCGGACAAATTTGAAAGCCACCGTTCCGGCACGTGCGTCACGCCGGCAAAAGCGACCACGACATCGAGGTTTGGCAGATCAACTGCCTGCGTTGCATCACCTGATATCACTTCTACATGGGCATAATGAGCAAGATTGCTTTGCGCACGCCGAGCCAGTTCTTCGTCGATCTCATATGCAATCACGCGTCCTTCAGAACCCGTTAGTTCAGCGAGGATGGCGGTGAAATAGCCGACACCGGCGCCCACCTGAAGGACAGTCTGGCCGGGAGTGATGTTCAGATGGTCGAAAACCAATGCCCAAAGCGACGGCAAGCCGCTGTTCAGTCCGCGTTTTTCGTCAAGCAAGACCAGAACGTCGTGGTAAATCTCATGAAGTGCGGCTGAAGGGCTGGTATGGACCGCCCCGATTTGCAATCTCGAATGGATACGCCAAGGCCCGTTGCCAAGGTAGTGTTCGCGCGGAACCTTTGCGAAGGCCTCGATGACCGCAGGGTTGTGCAAGACAGGTGATGAGACACGCAGATCTTCGGCAAACCACCGGCGCGCTTCACTAGCATCGATTCTTGTCGGCATGGAATATCGGCTCCGGATCGCACGTACTCAATCATGCTCTCAGAAAACCGAACGACGGCAAAGGGGCGCTATCCCCGCATTGAAGGGCAATGCCCGCTATCCGTTTGCCATAGAGCGCAGCTTTGCCGAGTGCCCTGCCCTCTTTGCCTGTGGACCCGCCCGTTTCGGCGCCTGGCGTCTGACCGAATTTGGCGCACGGGTGCCCGGAACGACGCCAGGACATCAACTCGCGCGGCGGATTGATACTCATTCTCGTGACATAGGGGGATTTTATAGCAAAGCGCGGACACCGGCGGCAACCTCGGCCAAGTCGTCATTGAGCTGGTGGTTGCGGCCGTCGAGCCGATGCAGGAGCGCGCTGGGTATCGCTGCTGATAGAGATCAATATGCGCAAAAGCGCAAGTTCGTCCCTGCTGCCGTGATGGCTTTTTCGTGGGCGAGAACCATCAAAATTTCTGGCATTGTTCCGAAGGCCGACCGCGAGGCTGTAAGGCGTGGCGATATGGAAGACACGCAACGCTCCGCCCGACGATCACATCCTCCGGCTGGCCAGCAGCCTTGTGAGCCAGTTCGGATCCATTTCCGGCACGGAGGATAAAAGCCGCTCGGTATAGGGGCCGTGCGGCGGCGTGAGAATTTCGCTCTTTAATGCCCGCTCAACGACTTTACCTTGGTGCACCCCAATTTCGTCGGCGATCGCCCGCACGGTGGCAATGTCATGGGTGATGAAAATGCAGCTCATGCCGAGTTCGCGCTGAAGCCGCATTAAGAGCTTGAGGATTTCCTCTTGCACAATCTGGTCGAGCGCGGACGTGATTTCGTCGCAGATGATGAGTTCCGGATCGGCGGCCAACGCCCGGGCGCAAACGCGCTGCTTCTGACCCCCCCGACAGTTCGGCCGGCAGACGATCCAGGTAAGTTTCGCTCATCTCGACCATGTGCATGCGTTCGCCGATCCCCCGATCCCACAACCAAGCCGTACTACTGCGCGGCAAGGTGATTGGCGGTTCGGAGCCTGTTGCCGGACCTTAACCCGGAGACTTAACCGCCCTTGTACACCCTAAGTTAAACGCAGTTTACCAAACAGACGAGGACAGTAGGCAAACCCGCCCCTAGGGTAAGAGGTCGTTCTGTCGATTTATCCGGGAGATACTATTGTCAGTCGTGTGGAAACAGAAGCAAACTTGCGATTCTCCATGCAGACACTATTGCAGTTCATGTGCTCTCATCCCATAGGGGGACGTTGTCGAAGAATGAGTGGGGGAACAACAATTTTCTCGGTGTTACCGCAAAAATCTATAAACCCCATTCGGTGATATGCCGGCAGGAGGACGACAACAGTGAGATATTCATTGTAAAATCGGGCTGGGGCATACTTTATCAGGCACTGCCGGACGGAGAGCGGCAGATCATAGACACTCCCCTCAAAGGGGATGTCGTCGGTTTCCGTGGCTTGGACGGACCCCGTCTTGCGTCGCTGGCGTCCATAACCGAACTAGCTGTTTATGAAATTTCCAGTAAGGAACTGGTCGAGGCCATCCTGTCGGACGGCCGAATCGGGAAGAAGATCGCCTGTTCGCTGGCGCGCCTGAACGCCATCCTTGCCGAACATCTGACAAATACCGGGCGACGGAACGCGATGAGGCGTACCGCCCATTTCCTGCTGGAGTTGGAAGAGAGGCTCTCCATGGTTGAGCTGTCGGTTGATGGAAGATATGAGTGTCCTCTTGCCCAGCATGAACTGGCCGACATCCTCGGAATGACCACGGTTCACGTCAACCGAACGTTAAGGGAGCTGCGCAAGGCCGATCTCGTCTCTTTCAAGTCAGGCCATGTAGAGGTGATCAACCGCAAGAAGCTGGTCGAAACAGCCGGATTCGACAGCGAGTATCTCAGGTAGCGGCTATATCTCTTTGAACGCCAGCGCATGGACACCAAAATGAAGACGGTCGTTCCGTCGCCGGAACAGTTCGAGACGACATTTACGGAGGGCTGGTCGTGCGCGGGACGCCTGACGTCTCGACGACAGCGGTATGCGGCTCGAGGCGGTCGACGGTTGGGCTGAGCGGAACGCAACCCAGCTCGTGCCGAGCAAAGCAAAGTGTGCGAAGGGAGATCATCATGACCCGACGGCAACACTTGTGAATCGGCGTGCAAAATTCGACGCCGATTTTGCACGCCGATTCACAGGCCGAAGCCTCCCAGACCGAGGACCGGGCGGTATGGGCTGCGAGAGGCTTGGCGGCGAAACACGCTGGCGTCATTGCCGTGGTCGCGCGATGCTAACCCTGCATTAGGCGAATACGGCGAGCCGACGACATTGTTCGTCAGCCGCGACGTGCCTGATATGGAATGAGCTTCCTTCGGAGACAAGAGCTACGGCGGCAGTAGCTTTCCCTCCTCTTTGGCGGCCTCAAGGAACGCTCTGCGAACCACATCGGGCTTCACCTGATCGATCATTGCATCCATGCAGAGTTGCACCGCGCTATGCCACTTAGGGCCGCGCTTGCTCCACTTCAGGAGCTGCTCAGCGGCCCTTCGACGTTGCTGCATTGGTAGATGACGCCGGGACGGCCGGTCTTTACGGGAATCGACGGTGAAAACCAATGGAGCGACATTTGTACATAAGCCCTATCTAAACTAAGAGTTCCGTCAGCCACGCCCCGGTTCGAGCCAAGGATCGGAAAACCGGCTATGGCCCAGCCCCGCGCAGCCCCTTCTGGCTGGCCATATCGGGGTAGGGACGCAGCGTAGACATCTATTTTAGGATGCATTGCCAACTCAGAGATGATCATTGCGGTGATGCGAGCCGCTTGGCTAAAGCCGTCGTGGCAACGCTGATGCAGCGGGGCCGGTGATGACGGTTGTAGTCTCGCGTCTCGGCCGCGGTGCGTTTCTCAGAGCCCCTTAGAGACTGCCCCAGCCATAGACCGTTGCGGCCGGGTCAGACGGCCTCGCGGTTGAGATGAACTGCAATTGAATTGCGCTCCACCAAGCGGGCCGCAAGGACACGGTGCTCGAAAGGTAACGTGGCCTCCGCCAACCTCTTCAAGAGAAGCTCCGCTGCCGCCGCTCCAATCAAATGTGCCGGCTGCGCGATGGCTGTGATACCCTGGGTCACGAACTGCATCCAGTCGAGATCGTCGAAGCAGAGCAGCGAAACGTCTCCTGGAATCGCAAGCTTCAATGCGGAAATGGCCTCCAGAACCCCTGTCGACATCACACCATCGGCCGTAAACAGAGCGGACGGTGCATTGCGCATTGTCAGCAGATCGAGCGCCTCCTTGCGGGCTGCCTCGCTAGAATAGACCGCCACGCGACGGATCAACTGCGGATCCGGCGTAATGCCCGCGGCGCGATGGGCTTCGAGATAACCCAATAGTCTCTGCCAGCTTGGATGATGGTAGCGAAGATCAGCGCTGGAGAGATCAACGTTTGCCACAAACGAGCCAACATCGTCGCGTTGGCCCGGCCCGAGTTCCGCCAATATTCCGATGCGGCTGTGTCCGGCCGCTATCATCGCCGCGATGCTGCTATGCGTTACAGAAACGTTGTCGACCACGACTGAATCGGTTTCCAGGCCCGCCACCATGCGGTCGAACTGCACGACGGGACAGCGAGCCGCGACTGCTTCACGAAGATGATCCGGCTCGTCCACGAAGGTCGATGAGACAATTAAACCGTCGACCTGCTTTTCCAGCAGCAGTTGCACCGCCTCTTGCTCGAGTTCGGCATTTTCATCACTGTTCGTAACGATAACCCCGAAGCCGCCACGGCGCGCGACATCCCCTATTCCGCGCAGCACGCTGGCGTAGAATGGGCTTTCGATGTCGCCAACCACAACGCCGATAGTCTGCGTTTTACCGGTGATCAGACCTTTGGCAAGGCGATTGGGGCGGTAGCCCAGCTCAGCTGCTGCGGCCCGCACCTTCTCCTGAACCTCGGGGCTGCTGTAGCCGTAGTCACCAAGAACACGCCCGGCCGTGGCGGAACTCACCCCGGCCCGGCGAGCGACCTCTATGATAGTTGCGTTTTTGGGTAATCTTTGAGTCACTCGGCAAACCTACCGCCCATGCGCGCGTTGTGCCGGCGACCTAGCGGCAGTTAAGCCCGCCCCGCAAGGCCGAACACCGGAACAGCCGCCGTTGCGCACACCATTGCAATCACAGCACCTCGGACAAAAAGCGCCCAAGACGCGGGCTTTGCGGGTTATCAAATAGGTCCTCTGGTCGGCCTGCCTCGACAATTCGCCCCTCGTCCATGAATACGACCTGGTTCGCGACCTTGCGGGCGAAATTCATCTCGTGTGTTACGACCACCATCGTCATCCCGCCCCGACCGAGATCGGCCATCAAGTTCAGGACGCCTTTGACCAATTCCGGATCGAGCGCGCTGGTGACTTCGTCGAACAGCATAATCTCGGGTTCGAGGGCCAGGGCGCGCGCGATGGCCACCCGCTGCTGTTGCCCGCCCGAGAGATTGGCCGGCCGATGGTCCTTACGCTCCAGCAGTCCGACTTCATTCAGCCTCGCCAAGGCCGCGCCCTCAGCCTCCTCGCGCGACATGCGTTTAACTTTGCGAAGCGCCAAGGTGATGTTGGCGAGCGCGCTGCGGTCGGGGAACAGATTGAACTGCTGGAAAACCATGCCGACGCGCCGCCGGAGTTGGTCAGGGGTCTGTTTGTAGATGCTTTCGCCATCGAGCAGAATGTCACCGGCTCGACACTCTACGAGGCGGTTGAGGCAACGCAGCAAGGTCGACTTGCCCGAGCCGGATGGACCGATGAGGCAGGTGACGGTCCCCGGCTCCACTTTCAGACTGACGTCATGGAGGACCTGGACGGCGCCATAGGCCATGTCGATATTCTTGACCTCAATGCCGCCACCCTTGAAGCGTGTGGGCTCTGCTGCAGGCAACGTCGCTGTGCCCGGCACGCCCGCTTCGGCAAGCTCGGCGACTTCCTTGAGGCCACTTTGCACAGCGGTGATACGTTTGCCGACGCGCATGCGCGCGTCGATGTAATTGACGAGGTGGGTTAGCGGCACCGTGATCACGAGATAGAACACGCCGGCCAGCAACAGCGGCGACAAGTTGCCGGTCAGCACGGCTTGGTCCTGGCCGACGCGGAACAGTTCGCGTTCGGAGGCGAGCAGACCAAGGAAATAGACCAGGCTGGAGTCCTTTACGTTGCCGATGAACTGGTTGACCAGTGCGGGCAGGACGCGGCGGATGCCTTGCGGGATCACCACCAAGCGCATGCCTTGGCCATAGGTCATGCCGAGAGTGCGGGTGGCGTCGATCTGACCACGCTCGACGCTCTGAATGCCGGCGCGGAAAATCTCCCCGATATAGGCGCCGGCGATCAGGCTGAGCGCCAGAATGCCCAGCGGATAAGGCGATGGACCGAACAGATCTCGGCCCAATCGCGCGAAGCCTTGGCCAATGATTAGGATTGTGACGATGGCAGGAAGCCCGCGGAAGATATCGGTGTAGACTCGGGCAAGGAGTTTCAGCGGCCGGTTCTCGGAAATCCCCATCACGGCGAGTACGATACCGATCAGCGTCCCGAAAAACGTCGAGGCAAGGGCCAGGATCAGGGTGTTCTTGAGGCCGACCATCACCATGTTCGGCAGAACTTCTGCCATCGCCTGGAAATCAAGAAAGCTGCGGGCGAAGTTGTCGAACCAGCTCATATCAAGTCCATCTATAACTCGGCCGGGCACCGTTGCTCACGGGCCCGGCCGGAAACGCTAACGAATACGCGCGAATTTACTTCTTTGGCAGATATTGATCCGGCATCGGGGTACCCGGGAACCATTTCTCGTGAAGCCGTTTCCAGGTGCCATCGTCCATGGCCTCTCGCAATGCCTTGTTGAGCGCTTCTCGGAAGGCGTCGTTGCCCTTCTTGACCACGAAACCGGCTGGCGCATCGAAGGACGGCACGTTCATTGTTATCTTCAGGTTCTTATAGCGCTCCACATACTGCTTGGCCGACTCATAGTCAGTGAAATGCCCATCGATCGTCCCGTTGTTCAGCGCCGCCACGGCAGTGTTGTTGTCCGGGAATTTGACGATGTCGCCCTTCAGATTCTTCTCGGCATAGATTTCCTGCAACGTCCCCTGGATCACGCCAATGCGCTTTCCGGCGGTGCTCTCATTGCTCGTCAGAGCCGGATCAGGCGAAATGATCGACAGGTAGCCAGCGAGATAGCCGTCGCCAAAATCCACGGTCTTCTTGCGCTCCGCGGTCGTGCCAATGGCGGCGACAGCGACGTCGAAGCGACCGTTGGCGACAGAGGGCAGCAGGGCCGAGAATTCCTGACCGGTGAAAACGACCTGCTCCTCCTTGAACCCGAGCCGGCGCGCTACGTCGCGGAAGAGTTCAGCGTCGAAACCGGTGAAGTTGCCGTTGGCGTCGGTGAAGACATAGGGTTTCGCATCGCCCATGGTTCCGACGCTGATCACCGTCGGGTCGATGAGGTTGTAGGGGTTGTCGGCCGCTTTTGCCTGCGTTGATGCGGCCAACGTGCCAAGTCCTGTCACCAGCGCGATCGTCAGCGCCAGACCGGATTTCACAAATTGGCGCCTGCTCGAATTCGTTTGCATGTCTTCTCCTCTTACGATTGGCCGAAGTCGGCCTGCGGTCCCACTCGACGACCCATCCATCAAAACGCTCTTTCATGGCGTTGGTTAGATGAATGAGAACGTTATCACTTTGACTAGCATTGTCCATTTCTCGCGTCAATTGCTCAGTTGAATTCCCCAACTAGACGGTTCTCTCGTCTTGAATGCGCCGAGCTCCGCGGAGGACCTCCGGCGTGATCTTTCCTAGATCAATTGCTGCCGCATAGCCGATCGCCCCGTAGTACCGGCAGGTAGCAGCCGCCGCCTCCGCGGCTTGGCTAAGAATGTCCTGAGGCGCCTCTTTCTTAAGCAGGCCGAATAGCGTTCTTGCGATGAAGGTGTCGCCCGCGCCCAGGGTGTCGACGGGTTCGACCAACCGCGCCGGGGTTCGGTAAGAGACGGTGTCGCCGTGAAGCACCGCGCCGGCCCGACCGCGAGTCACAAGAACCCACCTTGAACCAAATGCGAGCAATTCGGCTGCGATTGCGGCCAATTCCTTGTCGTCGAGACCGTCACCCGAGACACAAGCCAGATAGCAATAGGGCCCAATCTCGCGTCGGTGTCCCGGTTCCCGGCGGGTGGAAAAATCATAAGACAACAGTGACTTACTTGATACAGCGGCAACCCACGGGTCCAAACCGCTGGACTGGCCGATGTGGACGGCCTGAAAACCCGAGAGAAAATCCAGATCTTCTTGCGTCGGCGTGAACACCGAAACTCCGAGATCGAAGTCCAGGAAAATCCGATCGGCGTTGCGGTGACCTATGAGGCAGTAGGCGGTCGGCCCTTCAAGGCGCCGCAATCGGGTGATGTCCACGCGGTCGGACTTGAGTGCGGCGTGGATCAAGTCCCCTGCCCGGTCTTTGCCGATCGCCCCAACATAGGCCGACTGCCCGCCGAAGCGGCTGACATACACCGAGACATTGAGGCAATTTCCGCCAGGATACATCTCGCCGCGAGCGAGATAACAATCGACCACGTTGTCGCCCATCGCGGCAATCTTGACCATCGCAGGACTTTCAGTTTAAAGGGTGTGATAACGTTCGCACAATGGCCCGCCATTGTCAATTGTGCGCCGGCCCAAGCTCTGTCAACGAGAAGAGGAACCTAATGATTTTCGCCCTCCCCGCCGACGTTGAACGCGCCCTGGCCGCTACGGCGGGCAGGCAGTTTTCGCATCTATTCCTCGTGGCGTGCGGCGGCTCGCTCTCGATCATGATGGCAGGCAAATACTTTGTCGACCGTCACAGCGGCACATTCGCCTGCGATATCTACAACGCGGATGAGTTCGTCTGCCGAGATCCGCGACGGTTGGGACCTGACGCGCTCGTCGTCCTTTGCTCGCAGACAGGCACCACCCAGGAGACCGTGCGAGCGGCCAATCATGCAAAGGATCAAGGCGCGACGACAATCGGCATGACGCTCGACCAGATATCGCCCCTCGCGCAGGCGGTCGACCACGCAGTCGCCTACCAGGCCTCCTACACGACGGGCAAACCGATCGATGCAGCCCGCAGCAACTACGGCGTGCTCTACATGTTGCTCGCCGGCCTAATCGATGCTCGGGAGGATGCCGGGCTGACCGCCGATCTGCTGATGAGCCTGAGCCATCTTCAGCCGGCGATCGAACGTGCGCACCGGACCTATGCCGACCGGTTTAAGGCCTTCGTACCCCGTTTCGCGCCGCGCAAAGCGATCTACACACTGGCCAGCGGTGCAAGCTACGGTGCGGCGTATTCCTACGCCATCTGCGTGTTGATGGAGATGCAGTGGTACGACTCGCAAGCCATACACGCCAACGAGTTCTTTCACGGCCCGTTCGAGGTGGTGGACCGGGATACTTGCTTCGTGGTCTTGATGGGTTTGGACGAGACGAGGCACCTTACGGAACGCGCTCGCGATTTCCTTTTCAAGCACGGCAGCCGGGAAAACATCCTGGTGCTCGATGGAGCGGAACTCGACCTCAGCGGTATGTCCGAACACATCAAACCCTATCTCGTGCCCTTGGTCTTCTTCGACACTCTATGGCGTTTTGCCTATACGCTGGCTGGTCTGCGCGGCCAGCCGATGCTCGAGGGCCGGCGCTACATGAAGAAGCTCACGGACTACTAGTTCCGCCGCGCTCTGCAGCCATCCAACAACTCCCAGCCCGGCTTCTGCGTAGAAGGATTTTTCTATGACTGCATCCCCAAAACCGCGCCAAGTCGTCGTCATCGGCGCTGGCATCTTCGGCATCTCTTCCGCGCTGCACCTCGCTCGTCTTGGCTTTGATGTAACCATTGTCAACGACGGCGCGCCGGCCAACGGTGCATCCGGCCGTTCACTTTCCTGGCTGAACTCAGCGCGACGTGCTGACACTGCTTACCACCGCTTGAGGCTTGCGGGCATCGACCGTTATCGGACCCTGGCGGCCACAAGGCCGGAAACGGCGTCGTGGCTTCGCTTTGACGGCGGCCTCACCTGGGATGCGGATGATGGGACGAACCAGATCGCCTCCATCTGCCAGCTGGAGCAGGATATTGGTTATGACGCGCTTCTGCTCGGCCCTGCCGAAGTCGGCGCAGTGACGCCCGGTGTCAACGCCAGCGCAATCACCCCGCAGGGTGCCATCTTCAATCCTGGCGAAGGATGGGTTGACCTGCCCTGCCTGATCGATCTGCTGCTCAATGAGTTCCGCTCCCGCGGCGGCAAGCTCGTCCAGAACGCCGGACGCGTGCGGATAGATGCCACAGGTGGTCGCGCGCGTGGCGTCGTCACTGCCGACGGTGTGCCGTTAAAGGCGGATGCAGTGGTCCTTGCCGTTGGGCCAGCGACGCCTGCCATGCTTGCGGAGATCGGAGTTCGTGTCCCCGACGCCACGCCGATTTCACTCCTCTTGAAAACCAAGCCGATCAAGACCGAGCTCCGTGCCGTGCTGAATACGCCGCGCGTGGCGGTGCGCCCGACGCCGGATGGCGAACTTGTTTTGGATTCGGCGTGGTCGGAGGAAGAAGTCGTGGTCAACTCTGATGGAACTTACACCGTGCACGACAAGACCGTCAAAGGACTGCTCGACGAGGCTAGTGCGGTGCTCGAGGGCAATCGGCGGCTCCAACTCGCTACCTATGCAGTTGGCCCGAAGCCCATCCCGGGCGACGGCGAGCCAGTGCTTGGCTCCGTCGAGACCGTCGCCGGGCTTCACGTCGCCTTTAGCCACAGCGGCGCCACGCTTGGATTGATCGTCGGCGAATTGCTTGCCAAAGAAATCGCCTCAGGCAATCCGCATCCCATGCTTGCAACGTTTCGCGCTAGTCGATTCAGCTGAAAGGGCAATTGCGGCAAGGCCGAACTGTCCAAGCGCGGACGCTCAAGGGAGAAGATGAATGCCCCGCAAACTATGGCCAGATAGCCGCTCGCGATCCACTGGAGTGCGCTGAGCGCGACAAGTTGCGCAAGCCTCAATTCAAAGCCAAGAAGATCGAAAGGCAGACTGCACCGAAGAGCCCGGCGGTCTACCTTGTGTGAATTAGGTGCAGTGCAGACTTCCCGCCCTTCACGGGCGCCGCTGACAGCTTGCGGTCAAAGCTGGCAAGTTGGCCGCCTCGCGCCTTGGCGAGCGCGAGAAGGTACGTATCCGTGACCTGTGCCGAAGTCAGGATTTTCGCTGCATCGATGTCGCCGGAGCCAACCAGGCTCACATCGTCGGGCCAGAAGCTGTGCCCGTGCAGAGCCCGCAACTTGGTAACGATTTGCGCAACGATGGCGGGCGAGCCGGGAGAATTAGGATATCTTTGGTTCCCGACGATGCGCAGGACGCCGTTTTCGGTGATCGGACAAGTAGCCCATGCCGCGTTGCCCGTCTCTTCGAACCAGCCATGCGCGTCGCCATAGGCGACGTGACCAGGATCGATCAGTGCGATCAGCACATTGACACCGAGCAGGAAGGTCAAGGCAGTTCGTTTCGCAAGGCGTTGACCGTCTCAAGCGTGACAGGAGGTGCATGCGGCCGAGGCGACAGAAGAGGAATCCCGTTGCGCTCGCCGCCAGCTTGAGGCCGGCGCAGCGAGCGCCGGGCGAGATCGCTAATGACCTCGCCGAGGCTACGACCCTGCTGCCGGGCCATGGCCCTGGCCGCGACCAGGACGTCGTCATCAATCGCCAGTGTGGTTCTCATATCACTCTCCTGACGCGCATCAAACATCACGCATGATGTGGACTAGCTACGTCGGACACTCAAGCGGTGCGAATACCCGGCGGATTTGCGTGGAACACGTTTTGCCGGAAAGATCGTCGCTCCGCGGCTTCAACCTTTATGCGACGAAAACTGCGCCCGCGGTAATCAGCGAAACGCCAAGCCAGTTCGGCAGGGACAATTGTTATCTGAGGAAAACCGCACGGAATACCGTGTCAAGCGCGACGCTTAGCGTGGCGTCACCGAGCAACTCGCCCTCCCACAATGCAGCACCAGGGCTGCGATGACATGTCTTGATCGTGTTGCTGAAGTCAGCCAGATCCTACGTCGATAACGGCCTTGATCAGACCGGACTTCTGCTGCGCCCAGATTGCGATGTCGCGTGGGCTGTCGCGCAGGGTGGTGCGGTGGGTGACAAGCTGGTCGATTGGTATTTTTCCAGCGCGGATCGAGGCAATGACGTGCTGGAAATCGCTACGAGTCGCGTTGCGACTGCCGATCAGCATCATTTCCCGTTTGTGGAACTCTGGATCGGAGAAAGTTATGTCGTCCGGCACGACGCTGACCATCACCATGACGCCGCCATGAGCAACATAGGCAAGGCAGACTGCATCGAACGGCTGTTTCCCGTTGCGTCGAAGACGACGTCGAAACCTGCTCCCGCAGTTCGCGCCGCTATCGTTTTGATGATCGAAGGTCAGCCGCTCGGTATCGACGTCCATGACGGTCACGTTCTGTTGCGCGATTCGCGCAAAAAGCGCCGTGCCGAGGCCGATCGGCCCGGCGCCGATAACCAAGGTGCGAATGCCCGGCCCCGCCATGCATCTGCGGACTGCGTGGGCACCGATGGCCAGAAACTCGACCGTGGCCGCCTCCACCAGTGACAGGCCGGCCGCTGGAATCAAGTTTTGCGCCGGCACGAGAATCTGCTCACTCATGGCACCGTCACGGTGCACGCCAAGCACCTCGATCGACATGCAGCAGTTAGGCTTGCCCTGGCGGCAGGCGGCACAATGTCCGCAGGCAAGATAGGGATTGACGAGGATTTGCTCTCCGACCGACAGGTCCACGGGCGCGTTGATTGCCGCGATTGTTCCCGAAACCTCATGGCCCATGATGCGCAGATAGGCGAGATAAGGATGCCTGCCCTCGAAGATGTGGTAGTCGGTTTCGCATATCCCGACAAAGGCGACATTGACCAGTGCCCAGCCTTCGGGCGGAGCGTCTGGTGCCTGCTGCTCCTCAAACACCAGTCTGCCGGGCTCGGAGCATCGCACGACTTTGATGGTGGGATCCATGACGGCAATTCCCCCCTTGCTAAGCTGGAGTCCGGCAACAGGAAGTGGTGGCGGGGGGGCCAACCCCCGCCCCCGCGGGGCGGACGAGCACACCATGACCTAGGTGACGGCGACC